>JBFIGM010000045.1:0-14620 GCA_041602315.1 Methylophilaceae bacterium
GCCAAAGAAGAAATTTTAGTTAAAGATCGACTTGTAGCAGCGCCTGATGAATTTCAAACTAGCTTTGTACCTCATGCTCCAGAAACTGATGTGAGAGGACGTATATTGCGGGTTCATGGTGGCGTAGAGGGCAGCGTTGCAGAAGCAGGACCTAACATGGTTGTTTCGATTAACTTGGGTAAGAAAGATGGTATGGAGCCAGGTCATGTATTAGCAATTAGCCGCTATGGTCGCATCATCAAAGATCCAGAATACAAAAAAACAAATGACGATACAGGCACCTCTGATAATGGTTTAGAACCTGGTCAAGTCAAACTCCCTGACGAAAGAGTTGGTTTAATGATGGTGTTTAGAACATTTGATCGCGTTTCTTATGGTCTGATCATGAATACCTCTGGTTCTGTATTTACATTGGATGCTGTGCATACACCATAAATGCAACCTCCAACGCAACTTAGTCAAATCGATAATATTGCATTATGGGTTGCGCTTAATCAAATTAATGGTCTAGGAAGCGCTGGGCTATATCAATTACTGTCTAAATTTGGCTCACCTGAAGAAATTTTTGGTGCTAGCATTTCTGAACTGAAATCGGTTGTCAATGATGAGATCGCAACAACAATTCATCAAGGCATTGAGAGAGAGGCCATTCAAACTACCCTCGATTGGCTGGATAAAGAGCATTCGCATATCATTACGCTGGGAGATGCGCAATATCCAGAAAAACTATTGCAAATTAGTAGTCCGCCAATCATTCTTTATGCTTTAGGTAATTTACAACTACTCAAGCAACCATCGATTGCCATCGTGGGCAGCCGCAATGCGACACCACAAGGCGAAAAAAATGCAGAAAGCTTCTCTAAAGACTTATGCGACCAAGGTTTATGCATCATCAGTGGCTTGGCATTGGGTATTGATGGCGCAGCACACCGCGGCGCTCTAAAAAGCAATGGCGCTACTATTGCCGTGGTAGGTACAGGCTTGGATATTGTATACCCTGCAAAACATCGTGAATTAGCACATCAAATTGCATCTAACGGCCTTATCCTATCTGAGTTTCCACTTGGGACACCTTCAAAAGCACAAAACTTCCCGCGCCGTAACCGTATTATTAGTGGTTTAAGCTTAGGTTGCCTAGTAGTAGAAGCAAATAAAGACAGTGGCTCAATGATTACAGCGCGACTAGCGGCAGAACAAGGAAGAGAAGTGTTTGCTGTACCTGGCTCTATCCACTCACCAGTTTCCAAAGGTTGCCATCAACTGATTAAGCAAGGTGCAAAATTAGTTGAAAGCTCTGCTGATATCATTGATGAACTTAAAAACATGATTCCAACGGATAGCCCCATCGGGTCGATGACCCAAAAGGGCCAAAACCCCTCGGAAAGCAACTCCCTCCTTGCGTTGATGGGATTTGATCCTATTAGTTTCGAAGCATTGCTGGAGACCTCAGGATTGACGACAGAAACACTTTCCTCCATGCTTATGATGTTGGAGCTAGAAGGTAAAGTGACAGCGCTAGCGGGTGGAAAATACCAACGCTTAATACAATAAATGTGACAAGAGGGAAGCTATGTTTGAGGTTTTAGTATTCATGTTCGAAAATTATTTTGCAAACCAATCGATGCCGGATGATGCGACGATGGAACAAGAGCTGTCTGCAGCTGGGTTTGAGCAAGATGATATTTTAGGTGCTTTTGATTGGTTTCAAGAAATGAAATCCATGCTCAATGCGCCAGAATTTGATTACGCACATAGTGATACTGCGATACGCCTCTTCACGGGCAGCGAATCAAAAAGAATTAATACGGAAAGTTTAGGTTTCTTGATTTTCTTGCAACAAGCAAAAGTGATTAATGATGTTGAGCGGGATTTAATTATTGATCGTGCGATGGCACTCAACAAAATTAAACTGGGTATAGAAGAAATCCGCTGGATTACAATGATGGTTTTATGGAACCAAGGCCGTGTGAAAGATTATTCTTTTGTAGAAGATGCGTTATTTAACCCACGCGGGCTAACTGTTCAATAGCTTTTGACCAGCAGATTTACTGACTGGCCAAATTAGCATTCTCAATAATGGTAGAAATGACACCCGCTTGATTAAGTGTGTAAAAATGGAAGCTAGGCACGCCCGCTTTTACCAACTTATCGCATAAATCACTAATAACATCTGTCCCAAAAGCTCTTAGCGAAGATAAATCATCTCCATAGGCTTCTAACCTTAACCTAAGCCATCGTGGAATTTCAGCACCACACACTCCTGAAAAGCGTGCGAGCTGAGTGTAATTGTAAATAGGCATGATACCAGGCACAATTGGTACTGTAATACCTGCTTTCTCACAACTGTCCAGAAATCTAAAATAGGCATCTGCATTGTAAAAATATTGTGTAATAGCAGAGTTTGCACCAGCCTCTACTTTACGCTTGAAATGCTCAATATCCTTAGCAGCAGAAGTTGATTCAGGATGAAACTCAGGATATGCCGCCACTTCAATATGGAACCAATCACCTGTTTCTTGGCGAATAAAGGTGACTAAATCTACCGCATACTTAAAGTCTCCAGCGCTAACCTCACCCGATGGTATATCGCCGCGTAAGACTACCAGACGTTTTATCCCTTTATTTTTGTATGCATCCAGTAGCTCTCTTATTTCAGCTTTACTGGAAGATATACACGATATATGTGGTGCTGCTGGATAGCCTTCATCCTGTATTTCAAATACCGTGTCCATTGTGCGATCACGGGTAGACCCCCCTGCACCAAATGTCACAGAAAAAAACTCTGGTTTATAAATTGCGAGCTTGCGACGTGTAGCACGCAAATTCTCAATACCTTCTGGTGTCTTTGGTGGAAAAAACTCAAAACTTAATGTTGTATTTTTTATCATGATATGGTGCCTGTCTGTAATCAAGCTGTTTTTCTGCCGATAAGCAAGCTGGCAAGAGCCCAAGAAATAAGACTGTAAGCTAAAGCCCCTAGGATGCCAGCCATGATAGTACTTACCTCAAACCCTTGTAAATAGCGCCCCACAAGCCAAAACAAAAAACCATTTATCACTAGGATAAATAAGCCCAGTGTTAATAGCGTGATGGGGAGAGTCAATACAACCAAAATTGGCCTAATCAGCATATTAACAAGACCAATCAATACCGCGGCAATAAGCGCTACGTCAAGCCCTGTCATGTAGATTCCAGGAATAAAATAAGCAACGACCAATAATGCAAAGGCATTCAATATCCAGCTTAATATAAACTTCATTCCTGGCTCCTAATAATCACTAATAGCGATAATGCTCTGGTTTGTAAGGCCCTTGAACACTTACGCCAATATAATCAGCTTGCTCTTGGGTTAACTCAGTTAACTCTGCGTTTAGTTTTTTCAATTGCAGTCTTGCCACTTTTTCATCCAAGTGTTTAGGTAGTACGTATACACCTACTGGATAATCAGCTGTCTTTGTATATAGCTCAATCTGTGCAATAGTTTGGTTTGCAAAGCTTGAACTCATCACATAACTTGGATGACCAGTACCACAGCCCAAATTCACCAAACGACCTTTGGCTAATAAAATGATGCGCTTGCCATCTGGGAAAATCACATGGTCTACCTGTGGTTTGATTTCTTCCCACTCGTATTTCTCTAACGATGCCACATCAATCTCATTATCAAAGTGACCAATATTAGAAACAATAGCCTGATCTTTCATGCGTACCATGTGCTCATGCGTAATCACATGGTAATTACCAGTAGTTGTGACGAATATATCACCATGCTCACAGGCATATTCCATTGTCACAACACGATAGCCTTCCATTGCGGCTTGCAGCGCACAAATTGGGTCAATTTCAGTAACCCATACTTGTGCTGACAATGCACGTAATGCTTGGGCAGAGCCCTTACCCACATCACCATAGCCAATCACTACAGCTATCTTACCAGCAATCATTACATCAGTTGCACGTTTAATAGCATCGACCAATGACTCACGACAACCATATAAATTATCGAATTTTGATTTTGTCACTGAGTCGTTCACATTAATCGCTGGGAAAGCCAATTTGCCTTCTTTATGCATTTGGTATAAGCGATGGACACCAGTTGTTGTTTCTTCCGTTACACCTTTGATTTGTGCTAAGCGGCTTGAATACCAAGTTGGATCTGTTTTGAGTTTTTCTTTAATTGCATTAAATAGACATGTCTCTTCTTCAGACCCTGGGTTATCTAAGACAGATAAATCTTTTTCGGCACGTGTGCCCAAGTGTAATAAAAGTGTCGCATCACCACCATCATCCAAAATCATGTTGGAATAGCCACCATCAGTCCATTCAAAGATGCGATGCGTATAGTCCCAGTACTCAGCTAGTGTTTCACCTTTAACCGCAAACACTGGAGTACCACCTGCAGCAATCGCTGCAGCAGCATGATCTTGTGTAGAGTAAATATTGCAAGAAGCCCAACGTACTTCAGCTCCTAAGTCTTTTAAAGTTTCAATCAACACGGCTGTTTGGATGGTCATGTGTAATGACCCAGTAATACGTGCACCTTTCAGCGGTTGTGCTTTTGCATACTCTTCACGAATTGCCATTAAACCGGGCATTTCAGTTTCGGCAATAGCAATCTCTTTTCTACCAAAATCTGCTAAATTAATATCAGCAATCACATAGTCTTTAATATCAGCTACAGTATTCATATTCTTCCTTTAATAAATGAAAACTGAGCAAGAAATACAACATTGGTAGCAGTAGTCGCTCACCTTTTATATTCCGTGCTCGCACAGTAAAAAGTGAACGCAGTTAGAACATCTCTGAGCCTGGGAGCATGGGAATACTCTCGCAGCGTTCCTCAGAAGTTATTATTATAGCTTTAAAACACAATTATTCAATATCAGACTGCTGGCTTAGCCCACAGTTCATCAACGTCATTAATACCCCAATTCTCCGCTTTATCCAAAGCGATGACTTCATCATTACTTGCTGGTTTAGACAAGTCCACAATTTTGATTGGGATTCTGGATGCTGACTTTGTGGAGAAAAACACTTTCACTATAGGCGTGAGCAAAGACTTTGCTGACTGATCTACTACCACGCCTAAGCGATTTGACTTGAGTAATACAACCGAACCAATTGGGTAGATACCCACACTCTTAACAAAAGCCTTCAGTATTTCTAGGTCAAAATGACCTTTCCAACTAGCCATCTTCTTCAATGATTCCCCAGGCTCCCAACCTGACTTATATGGCCGATTAGAGGTAACCGCATCATACACATCGCAAATAGCGCCCATTTTTGCAAAAAGACTGATTTTGTCTCCCATAAGTCTGTGCGGATAACCAGATCCATCCATCTTTTCATGATGGTGTAGACAAACATCAAGTGTCACTTCATCCGTGATTCCTGCCTCTATCAATAATGCATGCCCTTTTTCTGGGTGAAGCTTAACCAATTTAAACTCTTCATCTGTTAATGCTCCAGGCTTGTTTAATATTTCCAACGGAATGGCAGCTTTACCTAAGTCGTGTAACAAGCCTGCTAATCCAGCTTGCTTTACTGATGTATCATCTAACCCCAGTTGTTTTGCTAAAGCTGTCATTAAGGCACATACTGCGACACTATGCATGTAAGTATAGTCATCTTGCGTTTTTAAGCGTGCCAAACTGATTAAAGCACTTTGATTACGTTCAATGGAAGCCGCAATATCGTCAACAAGTGGCATCACGGCCTCTGCAGAAACTGCTTTACCCATTCTCACATCACTAAACATGCCTTCAACTGCTTTTCTGGAAGCATTAATCAGACGCCTTGCGGCTTGCGTTTCTTCTGCTGCACTTATTTTTTTTACTATTAGTGGCTCTTCTGGCTTTACTATTAAGTTTTCCGCAGCAGGTGCCGCCTGTTGTGATTGGCTTACTTCAACATCTAAGCCTTTACTGATGTCAATAACAACTTGCTTGATTACGCTGGTTTGAAGCTTAGCTAAATCTTTGGGGTTATCAATGATAAATTTTGACTTCCAGAATGGATGATCTACCCATGCACCTTTCAGTTCATGGATATGCATCCCAAGTCTTACTTGTCTAGTAGAAATCGTTTTAAGCATTGCTATATTCTGCCAAAAAATAAACTATTTATATTTAAAAAAAGAGGGCTAATTAGCCCTCTCTTTGTTATGCTGAATTACGCTATAAGCCTGCTGCTACCTTTAACGCATTTGCTTTATCTGTTGCCTCCCAGGTAAATTCTGGCTCATCACGCCCAAAGTGACCGTAAGCGGCTGTTTTGGTATAAATTGGTCGAAGCAAATCAAGCATTTGAACAATGCCTTTTGGACGCAAGTCGAAGTGCTCACGCACTAGTTCCGTCAGTTTGGAATCAGACACCTTTCCTGTACCATACGTCTCAATCATTATTGATGTCGGTTGCGCAACGCCAATGGCATAACTCATTTGCACCATACATTTTTCCGCCAACCCAGCAGCTACAATGTTTTTTGCAACATAACGACCAGCATAAGCCGCAGAACGATCTACTTTCGAAGGGTCTTTACCAGAGAACGCTCCTCCACCATGCGGTGCAGCACCTCCATAGGTATCGACAATGATTTTGCGGCCGGTCAACCCACAATCACCTTGTGGCCCACCAATTACAAAGCGCCCCGTAGGATTGACTAAAAATTTAACATCACCTTTGATTAATTCTTGTGGCAATAGGGGTTTAATGATTTCTTCAATCGTCGCCTCACGCACTTGAGCTAATGACACTTCTGGTGCGTGCTGGGTAGAAACCAACACGGTATCAATTTTATGTGGCTTGCCGTCGACGTATTGCAGTGTGACTTGTGCTTTGGCATCTGGTCGCAACCAAGGCAAACGACCGTCTTTGCGCAATTGCGCCTGTCTTTCCATGATGCGATGGCTTAGCCAAATCGGCAATGGCATTAGCTGTGGTGTTTCATTAACAGCATAGCCAAACATCAACCCTTGATCGCCCGCACCTTGATCCAAAGGATCATCGTTTGCATTATCAACGCCCTGTGCAATGTCTGGCGATTGCTTATCGTAAGCCACCAATACAGCACAGCCTCTGTAGTCAATACCAAAGTCTGTATTGTCATAGCCAATGCGCTTGATAGCATCGCGCGCCACTTTGATATAATCAACGTTTGCTGTCGTTGTAATTTCTCCCGCCAACACAATCAAACCCGTATTCGCTAAAGTTTCTGCTGCAACACGTGCTGTTGGATCTTGGGTTAAAATGGCGTCTAAAATACTGTCTGAAACCTGATCTGCTAACTTATCAGGATGACCTTCAGAAACGGATTCTGAAGTAAAAAGAAATTCACTCATTGTATGCCTTGAAAGTATAAAAGTTGTAGTAAATGACACACCGACTAAAGGCTAAAGCAAGTGTATCGAGTAAAAGAATTGGCTATTGTAGTGCATAATAAGTTCAAACTATACAAAAATTTAATGCTGTTACATACTCAAAATCATCACAATAAAGTATTATCGACTGCATGAAACTAAACTTTACAAAAATGCAAGGTGCAGGAAATGACTTTGTGGTGATAGACAGTTACACATCTGTGGTCAAGCTGACAAAGACACAAATCCAGCATATCGCTAACCGATATTTTGGTGTAGGCTGTGATCAACTACTGATGGTAGAGAAAACGCACCTCCCCAACGTGGATTTTCGCTATCGCATCTTCAACGCTGATGGTGGTGAAGTAGAACAATGTGGTAATGGTGCAAGGTGTTTTGTACGCTATGTGGTCGACAAAGGACTCACCAATAAACACGAAATCAAAGTAGAAACAGCGGGCGGCATCATTACGTTAACCTTAGCTGAAAATGGACAAGTAACTGTTAACATGGGAAAACCTAACTTCAGTCCAAGCGCCTTACCTTATGATGTGACCAAACAGCAACTACTCTATGATTTAGCACTCAAGGACTCACTTGTGCAAATAGCAGCTGTTTCCATGGGCAATCCGCATGCAGTGGTCACTGTCGATAATGTTGAAACGGCCAATATTGCAGAAATAGGACCACAAATTGAGTCGCACCCACTTTTTCCAAATCATGTGAATGCAGGCTTTATGCAAATTATCAGTCCACATGAAATCCAGTTGCGCGTTTATGAACGAGGTAGCGGAGAGACGCTAGCCTGTGGCACTGGCGCTTGCGCTGCGGTGGTCAGTGGTATTCGCTTGAATTTGCTACAATCGCCTGTATTAGTTAATACTCGTGGCGGTCAGCTTAAAATTGAGTGGCCTGATGCTACAGCTCCTGTCATGATGACAGGGCCTGCAGAAATAGTATTTGAAGGTAGCATTAACATTGAATAAATTAGACTATTAGGATTAATGATGCAAGAAGACCAAATTGGTGCGTATTTAAAAGAACATCCAGAGTTTTTCGAAAAAAATGCGAGCCTACTCGCCGATATACACCTGCCCAGCCCACATGGTAATGGTACGATTTCTCTCTCTGAGCGGCAGCAGCTTGCCCAACGTGACAAAATTACTGCTCTGGAAGAACGTTATGCAGAACTTGTCCGCAATGCTCAAGAAAATGATGCCATTGCAAACAAAATGCACCATTTTTTCGTAATGCTACAACAAGCAAATAGTTTTGATGCAGTTGAACAGCTAGTGACTAAAGAATTACCTAATGCTTTCAATATTACGGACACCTGTTTAAGGGTTTGGGCCAAACCAGATCATACTAATGATCCAGAAAATTTTATTTTTGATACCGTACCAGAAGCCATTCAAAAATGGGTTAACACGATTCACAATGTCTATTGCGGAGAGACACCAACCAGCATTGATATAGATGATTGGTTCATGCAACCTGTAGAATCGGTAGCTGTTTTGCCGCTGAGAAAAGATAACGTTTATGGTTATTTAGCGCTTGGCAGTCATGAAGAAAAACGCTTTTATGTTGGCATGGGTACAGACTTTTTACAAAAGCTAGATGACCACGTGAGTGCTGCTTTTTCAAGGTATATTATTACTTAAACCGTGGATTTATTATCTGAATATCTGAATTATCTAAACGTTGAACGTGGTTTAAGTAAGCTCACGAGAGAGAATTACACGCGTGACATTAAGCAGTTACTCGAGCAAAGCAAGGACAGGCCGCTAGAAGAAATTAGCATCACAGACATACGCAAAATAGTGGGAAAACTACACAGTAAAGGCCTTGGTGGTAAAAGCATCGCAAGAATGCTTTCTAGCTGGCGCGGGTTTTTTGACTTTCTCATTCAACGAAAAGGTTTTAGTCAAAATCCTGCACTAGGTATTCGTGCACCTAAATCAGTAAAATCATTGCCGCAAGCACTATCCATAGAGCAAGCAATCAAGCTAGTGGATATCAAAGATGATGATATATTAAGTATTCGAGATCATGCGGCACTAGAGTTGTTTTATTCATCTGGCCTACGCTTAAGTGAGCTGGTAAATCTCAATACTGACCAAATTGACTTTTCTGAAGGAACCGTAATGGTTCATGGCAAGGGAAACAAAACGCGCATCGTCCCTATTGGAAGTCATGCTATTGATGCTCTAAAAAAATGGCTAGCATTACGTGCCACAATATTAAAAAACAATCTGGAGGAAGTCGCTGTCTTTATTGGGAAACAAGGTAAGCGTATTTCTGCACGTAATATTCAATACCGTTTAAAAGATTGGTCAATCAAGCAGGGAGTGAATACTGCTGTGCATCCTCACATGTTACGTCATAGTTTTGCTTCCCATGTTTTACAATCGAGTGGTGATTTAAGGGCTGTTCAAGAAATGCTGGGTCACGCAAACATCAGTACAACACAAGTCTATACGCATTTAGATTACCAGCATTTGACGAAAATTTATGATGCTGCACATCCAAGAGCTAAAAAGAGGCGAAACAAATAACAGACAGTATGAATAATCGAATCCTCATGAGATGCTAAAAGCCTATTAAAACAATTTAACCGCAACTATTTAATGGTTTTTATGTCTTATTAAATATGTCAAAATAAAGCTTAAATTAAATTAATCATAATTAATAATTCAAAATTTACAGTTCACGAAAAGGATAATCATGGAACACATACTACCAGCACTGCCCTATGCAAAAGATGCACTAGCACCGCATGTATCAGAAGAAACACTCGAGTACCACTATGGTAAACATCATAATGCATATGTTACTAACCTAAACAAGCTCATTCCTGGTACAGAGTTTGAGAACTCTAGCTTGGAAGACATCATTAAAAAATCATCAGGTGGTGTTTACAATAATGCTGCCCAAATCTGGAACCATACTTTTTTCTGGAATTGCATGAAGCCTAATGGTGGAGCAGCGCCTAGCGGTGCATTGGCTGATGCAATTAATGCAAAATGGGGTTCTTATGATGATTTTAAAGCAGCATTTCAAGCTTCTGCGGTTGGGAATTTTGGATCAGGCTGGACCTGGTTAGTCAAGAAAGCAGATGGCTCTGTAGACATTGTTAATATGGGTGCAGCAGGCACACCGTTAACAACAGGTGATACACCATTACTTTGCATTGATGTATGGGAACACGCTTATTACATTGACTACCGCAATGCACGCCCAAAATTTGTTGAAACGTTTTTAAACAACTTAGTTAACTGGGACTTTGCAAGTGAAAATTTCTCAGCTTAATCATTTTTAGCTCTATCTGAATATAGCCAAGTGTTTACACTTGGCTATTTCATTTATATTCCACATACAAAACCTAAACTATTTTTCTAATAATTAGTCTTTCTATAGAGAAATTGTTTTTCACAACATAATCATTCACTTAATAGTGCATTAAGCTTTCAACTATCCAGTATCAGCGCTTTCAAAATTACAGCGTTTAAAGTCACAATATCATATATGACGGTTTGATATATTTTTTTGAATCTATTAATTATAGGAGCAATATATGCAGGATTTTCTGGTTTCTATTGGTCTAACTGATAATAATGAAATTTTAACGCTTACCAAAACAGGTATGCGGATAATCATCATTATTGCCGTTGCATTAATAGTCAAATTTTTTTCTGGTCGCTTAATCATCAGCCTGAAAAACTACTTAAAAAACCGATCGATTGATGATCTTGAAGAATATAAACGCGTAGATACCATTGGTAGAGTATTTCGATATATCGTCACAATAGCGATTCTAGTCATTGCTGGCATCCAAATTCTTAACGAAATTGGCATCTCTATAGCACCTGTATTAGCTGCGGCGGGCGTAGCTGGTGTAGCAATAGGCTTTGGTGCGCAAAGCCTGGTAAAAGACTACTTTACTGGTTTCTTCCTTTTGCTTGAGAACCAAGTTCGCCAAGGTGATGTGGCAGAGGTTGGGGGGAAAAGCGGCTTAGTAGAAGAGGTTACGTTACGCTACATCAAAATGCGCGATTACGATGGCAACGTACACTATGTCCCAAATGGCACTATCTCTACAGTAACGAACATGAGCCGTGAATTCGCACAATCAGTTATCGATATTGGTGTTGCCTATCGTGAAAATGTTGATGAGGTAATGCAGGTAATGACAAAGGTTGGTCAAGAATTAAGAGCAGATAAAGACTTCAAACATAAAATACTTGACGACATGGAAATGGCTGGTGTTGATCAATTGGCTGACTCATCTGTTGTGATTCGTTGCCGTTTTAAAGTGTTACCGCTTGAACAATGGGGAGTCAGACGTGAGTATTTTAAACGAGTGAAAGCAGCATTTGATGAAAGAGGAATAGAAATTCCATTCCCGCATCTAACCGTGTATCAGGGTGTGGGTCTTGATGGCAAAGCACCTGCTCTGCATATTAAAAATCTAAACAGTACAGAAAACTAAAACTATATATTGCACTGCAAGCATCATGGTAGTATTGCTTCAATGATGTACTTTACGACAAATAATGGTTGATCTGTTAACGCCAACAGCAATCTGGAAACTGATTAAGCATGCTAGCCAGTGGTTAGTTAATTTACGTCGCGCAAGCAAAAAACGTCAGCTTGAATCCATTTCCGCATTACGGAAAGTGATTTTGGCTGCACGAAAAACCACTGTTTATGTTCGTCAACTGGATGATACGAAGCAGCGTCATTATCCAACTGAAGATGAATTAGCGAGATTATGGACGGAATTAAGTTTTGAGCTTGAGGATATTAATGTGCCAAAACTTGCAAAGCGTTGTTCTATTAATGGTAAACAGTGGGCTGATCCCAAAAGCATGGATAAAGAATTTTTAGACAAAGCAGATGCAGGATTGGATCGCATTGAACAGCTTGCTAGCCATCTTCTAGCTGAATTACAAGTATAAAATCATGTTAATATTCTAGCTATGTTGCAGCGCGCACTTATTCATATTAGCCTTATTTTACTATTTGCTCTTACGCAAATGGGCGTTGCTACGCATGAAATTAGTCACTACACAGACAGCCAAAAACAACATCAACAAGACAAGAAGCATCAAAATAGTCAGTGTGAACAATGTCTAGTATTAAGTCACGCAGCGAATGCACCACTGGCATATAGCTTTAATTTTGTCAGTTCATCTACTTCACAAAACTTCTTCGACGACCTTATAGTTAACACTAGGTCGCGCACAACTACATCTTACAGCGCTCGTGCGCCACCATCTCACTCACAAACCTAATTGCATAGCGCCTATCTAGCATATGGCTAGTAAGGCTATATTTTGATTATATTGTGAGGATTTTAAAATGCTGTCTCAAAGACAACTAATGCCCGCTATCAATGCGGCGCCAAACTTAACGCGTAAAAAAATACTATTAGCTATCTCTGCTATTTTTACAAACTGCATCACCTTTAATGCAACTAGCACTTATGCTGAAGAAGCTAATATTGATTTAAATCCTGTTGCTGTCACAGGCAACCCACTTGGGGTAGGTTCTGATGAACTGGTTGTACCTGTTTCAGTGCTTAATGGCCGTGAATTAAGCCTACGCCGCGAAAGCACCTTAGGCGAAACTCTCAATGGCATTCCAGGCGTAACAGCCACACAATTTGGACCCAATGCTTCGCGCCCAGTAATTCGTGGCCTGGATGCTGAGCGGGTTCGCATTATGCAAAATGGTGTTGGCATTTTAGATGCGTCTAGCCTAAGTTTCGATCATGCCGTTGGCGTAGACCCGCTCATTATTGAACAAATTGATGTAGTCCGTGGTCCAGCTGCATTATTGTATGGCGGTAGCGCTATGGGTGGCGTTGTAAACGCAATTGATCACCGCATTCCTACCGAATCACTTGAGGGCATCATTGGTCGTGCCGAAGCACGCTTTGGTGGTGCTAACGATCAGCGTAATGGTGCGGCTGTCATCGATATCGGCAATGGTCAATTTGCTATGCACATTGACGCCTTCAAACGCAAAACAAATGATTTAAATATACCAGGATATGCTGTTTCTCGTCGTAAAAGTGAAGCAGATGGCACACCAAGAGAAAACAATGGCCAACTCGTGAACAGCGATGCTGAAAGCGATGGTGGTGCATTGGGCGCATCACTAACATTTGATAATGGCTACATTGGCGCATCTTTCTCAACCTTAGATAACAATTATGGTGTCGTTGCAGAAGAGGATGTCCGCATTGATATGAAAAGCGATCGTTGGGATTTAGCGTCTGAATTTACAGATTTAGGCACCATGATTCATCGTGTGAAATTTCGTGTAGCACATACTGATTACGAACACAGTGAACTTGAAGGCATTGAAGTAGGCACCACTTTTAAGAATAGAGGCCTAGAAGGCACCTTTGAAGCTGGTCATGCACCGATTGCCGGGCTAAATGGTGTTATTGGTTATCAATTTAGCAACACTAATTTTGAAGCATTAGGTGAAGAAGCTTTTGTGCCAAATGTGAATACGCAAAATAAAGCGATTTATTTATACGAAGAGCTTCCTTTGGGAGGCAATGAAAACGCGCCACATAAGATTACTTTTGGAGGTCGTTTAGGTCATACACAAGTTGACTCAAAAGATAGTGCTAATTTTGGCCCAGGCCAAAACAATAGCTTTAATCCAAACAGCTTTGCGCTAGGTGGTTTGTATAGCATTAATAATAATTGGTCGCTTACTGGTAATTTATCCCATAATGAACGCGCACCTGCATATTTCGAGCTTTATGCCAATGGCGCGCACGTGGCGACTGGTCAGTTTGAAGTGGGTGACAGCAACTTGAGTAAAGAGCGTTCTAACGGTATTGATGCGCAAATACGCTGGAAAGATGCAAAAAATAGCTTTAGTTTAGGTGCTTACTACACACGCTTTAGCAACTTTATTGGGTTGTTTAATTCAGGTAGAGATATTCAAGTAGAGCCAGGTGAGTTTTTACCAGAAGCAGAATTTATTGCAGTACCCGCTACATTTAAAGGCATAGAGGCTGAAGGAAAATTCAATCTGACTTCAAACTTAGATTGGACTGTACGTGGCGATTATGTACATGCCAAAGACAGACGCAATAACGACTATCTACCCAGAATCTCGCCCCTAAGGCTGGGGACTGGACTCCAGTATCAACAAAATGGTTTTAGTGCGCGTTTTGATATTTTACATGCCTTTGCACAGAACAACACCGCAGACAATGAGTTAAAAACGGATAGTTA
>JBFIGM010000046.1:0-14515 GCA_041602315.1 Methylophilaceae bacterium
TCTAGCAGCGCATCCAGGCAGAGTTGTAGAAGTGGAATATGAAGTTGAGTCAGATGGTAAGGTTTCATATGAGATCGATATATTGCAAAAGGATAACGACGAAGTAAAAGTTGAAGTTGATGCGACGACAGGAAAAATCGTGGAAGTCAGCTATGAAAGCTATCAAATTGGTGCTGAATAAGATTCATCGTCAATCAAGTTAAGAAAAAGCCCTCAAAAGAGGGCTTTTTTTATGGATAGTATTTTTCTGTTCACCTTGTTAGTGATTGCGAATAAATTGAAGCAATCTATTAATTCTTAAACCACCACCATATTGGTTAATATTAACCAATCGTTTCTTGTGTATTAAAAAAATAGAATTATTAATCAATGGCTTGAACAATATGGCTTGCTGGCACATTGATTGCTATTAAAACTCAACTTTGTCAAAAACAATCCTTGCGTAATCAAAAGGTACTGTGAATCACACCATTCGGGAAATTTTCCCAATACTTGAACACAATAAACGACTACTATCTCAGCGAAAAATGAAATTAAACAATATTAGTTTAAAACTAAGACTCAATATCATGATTACCTGTCTGCTAATCATTGTATTGATTATTGGCTCTGGGTTTATGCTGCTTAATGCCAGAGAGAATGTAAGAGCTGAAATTGAGTCCACTGCTAGTTTGGCGCTGCATCTACTGGATAGAGAGATATTAACATTTGCCAGAACACCTGTCGGTGGTCCGCATGCCATGCCATTTAATTTGGCTAGTCTTAGCCATATTCGCCATTTGCGTATTGAGTTTGTCGATATGTCAGGCAACGTACGTGACACCAATCAGACTAAAGATGCAGGAAGTGACAAGCATATCGCGCCAGACTGGTTTGTGCGTGTGATGACGAATATTGCACCTATGATGCAGACGACGCGTATCGTTATTTTTGGCGGTCAACCAGTGGGACGATTGATTATTACGCCAGACCCATCTTATGAAATTGAGGAAATTTGGGATGATACTAAAGGCTTATTGGCCTTGGTATTTGTATTTTTTATAGCCGTCAACGTAATGGTGTACTGGGCGATAGAAAGTGCTTTAAAGCCCGTTAATCGAATATTGGCTGCATTGAATGGCTTGGAAGAAGGAAAACTGGATACACGATTGCCAAGTTTTGAGCTGCCCGAACTGGCAAGTATCGGCGAAAAATTTAATGGCATGGCAGAAACGCTAGAGCAAAGTATTAAACGCAATTTAGGCTTATCCAGACAGATTATTGGTTTAGAAGAGGCAGAACGGAAAACTCTTGCCAGAGATTTACATGATGAGATAGGTCAGAGCATCACGGCGATTCATGTTGATGCACAAGCGATTTTGAATATTAAAGATATTAATACATTCAACTTTGAAAAATTGAGAGTCAGTGCCCAAGCAATCGTGTCGGTAACTAAAAAAATGATGGGTATCACCCATCAAATTTTGAATCGGTTGCGTCCAGAGACGATAGATAAATTGGGATTAAAAGACGCACTTGAAGATTTGGTTACATCGTGGGGACCAAAATTAAATGGTGCTGAGTGTTCTATAAATATCGCTGGTGATTTTAAAGCATTACCAGAAATGCTCGCCATAACCGCCTATCGCGTTGTACAAGAAAGCCTCACCAATATTGCTCGCTATGCGGATGCAAAAAAAATCAGCGTGGGTGTTTTCGAAGAGGCTAATACCTTAGTAATCATGATAGAAGATGATGGTAATGGTTTTGACCAGAGTGGAGTTGAAAAAGGGTTCGGATTATTAGGTATGCGGGAGCGAATAGAAGGGTTGGGCGGAGAGTTTGAATTAGATAGTGCAGTAGGCATGGGCACGCGAATTGTGGTCAGATTACCCGTATTGGATTGATGATGAAGGTGTAGAAATGCAGGTTCCGACAATAAAAGTAATGCTAGTTGATGACCATGCCGTGGTGAGAGCAGGTCTAAGACGGTTGATAGAAAATCAATCCAATATAGAGGTGGTGGCTGAAGCCGTCGATGGTGATCAGGCTTATCACTTGTATTCAGCAGCGCCAGTGGATGTTGTCGTGATGGATTTATCAATGCCCGGTATGGGTGGTCTTGAATCCGCCAGACGTATCCTTGGTCGCTATTCTATGGCAAAGATTATTATCTTTTCTATGCATGACAATGCTACTTTTGCATCACAGGTGCTTAAGTCAGGTGTTAAAGGCTATGTGACGAAAACTGGTTCTGATAGTGACTTATTAAAAGCCATACAAGAAGTTGCCAATGGCCGTAGCTATTTAAGTTCGGAAGTGGCGCAAAAGATTGCCCTTGAAAGTATGTCGGGGGATGAGAATCCACTAAAAATGCTGTCAGCGCGCGAGTTTGAAGTGTTTAGGCTATTAACGGAAGGCGTTAGTGCGGAAGAAGTCGGTGAAAGGTTAAAAATCAGTCATAAAACCGTTGCCAACTACCATACGATGATTAAACAAAAACTGGGCGTGACTAATCCAATCGAGATGGTACGGCTAGCTATTCGGCATGGTGTTATTGCCAGTTAAACACCAGATTAAACTATTTTCTATCTAAAACTTCATGTCGGGAATTTTTCCCGCTTAATTCGGGATTAAACAACAAGCATTATCTTGTCAATATGGCTATTCTACTCTCCAGTTGCTTGCATGTAACTAAACCGTTAGCCGCCATAGCAAAAGCAACAATAATTATGGTGGTTATTAAATAGTAATACTCCTGAAGTTTCTTCCCCGCATACACCGCATTTTTATGCGGTGTTTTTTTTGTAATAAGTAGCTTTATAAGTGCAAGGCGATTGCTGAGTGGTAATTTGCACTGTCGGGAAAAACTCCTATAAAAATGCGGGATTTTTAGAGTGTTGAGCTTTTTAGCTGCTCTATATGATGACTTCACGTATGCGGATAGCCCATTACTAAATGCCATGATTAAAACAAGGCTAAATTATAAAAGCTGAAAAACGCGTACAAAGTCAGGTGAGGAAGCTATTGCCTGGAATATAAATATAAGTTGTTAATTACACAATATTTTGGAGAAGTAAAATGAAACAAACTCTCATGATGAAAGAAAAAGGTTTTACCCTTTTAGAGTTACTAGTGGTTGTTGCTATTGTTGGGATTTTATCCGCAGGGGCACTACTCGCTTATGAAGGCTTAACAGATAAAGCACAAGCAGCAACAGCTGCTAACAATACAGCTACAGCAGATCAGGCGATACGTAATTACCGTGCTGTTACACAGTCTTACCCAGATCAGTTTGATAACTTATTAGCTGCGGGCGGTGCTGACGAGGACGGTAATGCAGTTGCAAATATTGATAACGACGGTGAAGCGCCTGCAATGATGAACAACGAAAGTCGTTCATGGTTAGCTGCATTGCCTTTGGCAGCTAACGCTTTACAACCTAATATCGAAGAAGCGTTTGAAAGAGTGGGGATTGAAGAGATTCAAACGCGTTTACAGTTTGCAAATGACGCGAATGTTGAGCCTAATCTTCAGCATAATGAAGGTGCTGTTGCTGAAGCTGGTGGTGTTGGTGTAGCAGAAGTGACATTAGGCAGCTTGTCAAATGTCGCAATTGTGCCAACAAATGACGGTACTTGTACATATGGCACAACGGGCGTTACCACTTTCCTAGATACACTTGATGAAGATGGTGCTCTAGAAGGTGCTCCAGCTGCAATTACAGCTGCTGCTGGACAAGCAATGAATAAAATCAATGATGCAATTGAAGATGATGAATGTCATTTAGTTATTGCTTTAGGTTTTGGTCATGATGCGGCACATAGCACGGCAAACTCTTCAGTAGCAATTGCATCAGCACCGACATTTATTAGTCAAAATACTAATCCAAGTCAAAACTATGCTCGCTACGTCGCATTGTTCCATGTTGCTGCGGACGACAATGGTGATGGTGATATTGAGACAACTGAGGTATTTAATAAAGCACGGTTATTAGCGGTACTTGATACTGAAGGTAATGTAATCGACGAAAGTATCGCTGTTGCTAATAATGAAGAGCAAAATTAATTGAGTGGTAACTTAAGTTAGTTTCATAAAACCCTTTAAGACAGTGCTTGTTAGCACTGTCTTTTTGGCGTTATCAACAAGTGTATCTTGGAGAAATTTCTGTGAAGTCGTTTTATCTAAACCTAATTAGGTATAGTGCCTGCGCTTGCGCACGCCATACGCTGCAATTAGATTTAGCTAAGGCTATTGGTGCGCGAAAACAATGTGGATTTAGTTTGGTTGAGTTGGTCGTTGTTATTGCGCTGCTCAGTATTGTGGCGCTTGCTTCAACAAGCTTAATTATTGATAACGGCGATTTAAAACGCCAACTAGAAACAGAAGCGCGTTGGAATCAAATTCACGATGCCATTATTAGTCCACCCAATTTATATCTAAATGGCTCACCTTATGTTAGGGGTTATGTGGCCGATATGGGGCGCTTGCCAGTGAGCATCTATGAATTAATCAGCCTAAATGCAACGGTTGACCATGATGATAATCCTGCAACACCAGAAGTCCCGTTTACTTATGATCATGATGATAATGATGCAACAGCAGAAATTAATCTACTTTACGACGATGATGGTGATGGAGGTACCCCAATGATTGTGGTCGAGCAGCCAGCTTGGGCGCCTGTTGTGAATGTTTATACGGCAGATGTGGCAAATGGTTTTACATCAGCAATAAATGGTGGTTGGCGAGGCCCATATTTGTATACCGCGGGTAGCCGACAATTTAGAGATGGCTGGGGTAGAGAGGACGTAGACCTTGGTCAAGATTTTTTTAATTTTGGTTGGGTTGTCGATACAGATGGTGATCGGGTTGGTGAGGTAACTGATCTAGTTGTTCAAAGTTTTGGTTCTGATCAAGAAGTTGGGGGAGCAGGTGACTTTACCGAGGATTTTCCAGTTATTAATGGCCCATTCCCAGATGGAGCAATTGTTAAAGAAAATGAGTGGACGTTAAGTACATCACCTATTACATTTAATATTAATTTTAGTCTGCCCTTCCGCGAATCAGAACCACTTGCAGTGCCGCCTGATCCTGGAAATTTGCCTTTGAGGTCAACTACAGCAACTGGTCCAGAGCAATTGGTATTAAGAGTTTTTCGGTACGTCGATAACGGGGATGCTGTTGCTGAATATATTGATCTAGATGACCCTGATGATGATTTTGAGGTGCTGACTGCTGCTTCCACATTTACAGTGGAAAAAGATGATCCAACATTGAAGGTGCAAACGATTACACCAATTCAAGGTTTGCCAGTTGGTCAATACACCGCATTAATTTATTGTACTGGTATTCCTGCCTCTGCCTTGACAACAGATCCTCTAGCATCTGGTGATGCAAGTGATGATGTGGTTTATGACGGTGACTGTGATTATGATCCTACAACTAATCCAATAAAACACAGCCCCGTCTATTTCACCCTAACCAATAATACTTCCCAAGTCACACTCACTTGGGATCTTCCTTAGAAAGCCTCCGATGTCGTTTGAGTCGTTTTTAGAAAAAATCACTACGTTTAATACCATTGATCATGTACTGGTATGTGAAGCGAGCTTTACTGGTTTACGCGCAACGGCAGTGAATAAAAAAGGCGATAACCTCACAGTGGCGCAAGAGGTTAGCAGTACGCAATTTGAACTGGGTGATGCTGTTGCTGATGTGATGGAGCAATTGCGGCAAAAGGGTTGGAAAGGCCAGCATGTTGTTCTAGTCACACCTGCAGTGTGTTTAACGGTATTGGATTTGAATATTCCAACCAACAATAAATTACCAATCGCCCAGATGGCTGACAGTATGCAGTGGGAAATGGAGCCAGCATTTAATCAACACCAGCGGGTGATGTTAATTGGACAGCTTTTACAGTTTTATGGGCATTTGAAGGCAGCAGAGCTAGAAGAGGTTTTGCATAAGCAAACAGAGCTTGCGAATGCAAAAGGCAGTGCTGCTGTTTATAAGGTGTTTGGTGAATTAGCTAGGGAAATGTTTGGGGTTAAACAAGCTGACTTAGCAAACTGTTTAAAGCGGCAAAAATGGTTTGTGAGTGAAAGTGAGGGCATTAAGTGTGGCTGGCGTGCCCTGAAACATCAGCCTTTGCAAGCTGAGGGAGTTTATAAGTGGCTTGTGGCTGGCATGAATCAAGGTTTGCTAAGAGAGTGGCAGGCTGCTTTTGCCAAGTATGGTGCGCAACTCGAGGCGTGCTACCCACTGGTAGGTAGTGGTGTAACACCAAGAAGTGAAGGTAAGCGACGTGTTGAGCCAGTAGTAAACGCTGAGCAACACATGCAGCTTGAGTTACATCATGGTGTGATTGCAGGGGTTGCTTTAGAGCATGGTGATCCACGGCAAATACAGACCATGTCTTGTAGCCAAGATACCTTGTTGACACATGCGGCAGAGCTTTATCAGCTCTTGGGTGCAGATCAGATGCAATCAATCACATTGATTGATAGTTTGAGCTCGACCACAGAGCAAGCGGAACAACATAAAGATGATTTGACTAATATACTTGGTTGCACAATAAGCAAAGATGATAAACCATCTGAGAAAGTCAGTGTAGCGATGCGTAATGCAGCATTGCACTTTTTGGATGCCAGCCAGCTAGTTAATGTTGTGTCCGTTTCAGCACATGAGCCATTGCCACCAGTAATGCAACGCTTTGCCGTAAGAGCAGTGCTAGCGGTAATGGCACTGTTTGCAGTCATCGTGTTATCTGAAACGGGTTTGTATTTAAGTCAATTTTATATCCAAGCAAAATCAAACAGTATCGCAGCGGATGTTGGCAAGATTAGAGACAGCATTAAGCGTATTCAGGATGAGATTAAAAAAGTAGATACGCTCAAAGCCGAGATTAAGCAGAAAAAGCTAGAAAAAAAACAAGCGGATACGATTGTGCAGCTTGTGTCTAAAGAGTTACCTCAGCGTAACGATCACTTGTTGCAAATATTAAAAGCACTGGAAGAAACAGTGACCGAAGACCTAGTGATGGAAAAGATTTCTGAAGACACTATTCTTGGTTTCAAATTATCAGCATGGTCTTTAAGTGAACAGTCAGCACAAGAGTTTGTGAAGTATTTTCAGATTGCCATTCACCCTTTGGGTTTTCAAGTGAAAGATATGACGATTACGGAGGAGACAGGCCGCTTGGGTTTAATCGGCTATGCCCTTAATTTCAGCATTACGCTTCTAAATGATAAAGAGTGGAATTTAAGAAAACAGCTGGGTAATCGCCCAATTTCCAGCCTGCCGGCCAACGTTGCTAACACGCTAAGATAGGATGAAGATGCAATTTAAACGGATTCTCCAGCAATACCAGTGGATAGTGTTAGGCGCTGTATTTTTATGTGTATTTGCTACCTATGTAAAACTCAGGTTCATCCCATTTTATCAAGACATCGCGGCACAAAATACACAATTAAACGCTGATGAGAAGCTATTGAAAAACCCTAATATTCCAGAGGAGCCGATGGAAGACTCAGAATATTTATCTGGTGAGTTAGATGAGCTGAATAAGGTACTGGTAAGTGCGGCAGGTCAAGCGGATAGTTTTAAGCAACGATTGGCACCTATTGATAGCCAAGAAGTGTTGCTGAAGATATCTGAAGTGGCGCGCACTTCAAGAGTGAAAGTGGTACAAAACCTACCTTATTTGGTACAGCGTAGAGTGGCTATTGATGAACAAACAGGAAAAATCTCAAATAAAAAATTAAGTAAGGCAGAAGAAAGAAAGCAACAACAAAAGCTGCGCAAGCAAGCTAAAAGAGCACGCAAAGATACACAAAAGTATGGTGGTGTAGTCGGTGCGCTCACCAGAGAAGGTGAGCTGATGGACAAGCTCGTCAATGATTTTGAAGAAGCGAGGCCACTGCAAGAGGTTAAGGTAGAAGGACCGTTTGACAATTTGAAAGTATTTATTGAGGCGATTCATGCACTTCCATGGCAGGTGACGATAGTTAAATTAGATGTCGATGTGAAAGATCAGCAAAAAATGCCACAAGGACTTCCGCAATTGCTGTCCGCAAAAATGATAATTGGGATGTAATGATGGCACTGGGGACTGAGCAATTAATTGATGCAGCACTAAAGCGTGAAATGATTCAACGCGATCAATTAGAAAAATTACGTACATTAGCAAGGCGACAACGGGTGGATGTGCTGGATATGTTGATGGTGAATTATCGTTTACCCATAAATGCGTTTTACCGTGCCGCTGCCGAGCAAAGAGGCATGCCTTATGTTGAATTTGATGAGATGCAAGCAGATGTGGACATGCTCAAAAAGATGCCTGCAGCATTAGTCAAAAGAAAAAAATATCTGCCTATTTCTCAAAACGATAACAGTATTTTGCTTGCGACTGCTGATCCAGATGATCGCGCCAGCATTGACACGGTTAGAAGGCTTTTAAATAAACCATTGGTGGTTGGCTTGGGTGAACCAGCCATGCTGGATACAGCAATTAGCCGTACCTATCAGTTAATGAATCAAAGTACAGCTAGCAGCCATGAACATGCAGGTGAAGTAGATTTAGTTGCATTATTGGATGCGATTTTTAAAGAGGCGTATCTCAGGCGATCGTCAGATATTCATATTATGCAAGATGAATATGGCTTGCGAGTACGCTTGCGTGTGGATGGAAAATTACAAGAGTTTGTGAGCGATACCCCTATGGATGAGTCTGTTGCGAATGGGCTTATTTCACGGATTAAAGTGTTGGCAGATTTGGATATTGCAGAGCAGCGAGAGCCTCAGGATGGCGGTATGAGTTACACATTAGGCGCGCCTATAGACTTGGAATTTAATGTACGGGTTGCCACTGCCCCAACGCGTTTAGGAGAGCGCGTCACAATGCGTATCCTGGGTCAGGATGCCAAAGATTTAACCCTCGAAAAACTAGGGATGTCTGCGGATGAGCTGCATCGTTTTGGTAAGGCTATCAGACAGCCTTTTGGCATGGTATTAATTACGGGACCTACTGGTAGTGGTAAGTCGACTACCTTATTTGCAGCACTGCGTGAAATTAGTTCTCCCAGCGTTAATATCATGACAGTTGAAAATCCAATTGAGTATGTGATCGACGGTGTTTCACAAATTCAAACTGGCGCAAAAGTGACTTTTGCTAGTGCGCTGCGTTCATTCTTACGCCATGATCCCGATGTGTTGATGGTCGGCGAAATTAGAGATGAAGAAACAGCCGATACGGCACTAAAAGCGGCCATGACTGGACATTTGGTATTTTCGACATTGCACACCAATACAGCGGCAGGCTGTATTTCTCGGCTTGCAGATATTGGTTGTGAGCCGTTTCTAATTGGCTCAACCATGACAGCAGTTATTGCACAGCGTTTGGTTAGACGGCTATGTGACCACTGTAAAGTCATTGAACAGCCTACAGATGAAGAGTGTACGTTGCTTGGTATTGCGCCGGGGGAATCACAACAGTTACATCATGCCAAAGGCTGCGCAATGTGCCAGGGAAGTGGTTACCGAGGACGGGTTGGCTTGTTTGAGTCGCTTTGGTTTGACGATGATTTACGAAAAATGGTGGCGCGTTGTTGTACCGAAGAGGCCTTGGAATCAGCGGCTGGTGAGCGTTTGCGGCATATGTGGGATGATGGCGTAGCCAAAGTAAAGCAGGGTATTACGACGTTAGAAGAAGTACAAAAAGTGACCATTAAGAGGAACTTAAATGGCTAACTTCATCTATACAGCGCTCAGTGTTGATGGTAAAGAGACAAAAGGGGAGATTGATGCTTTAAACCCAAATGCGGCTACTGCTTTATTGCGCGAAAGAGGCTTGTTTGTGGTGAACATTACCCAAGGAACACTTCTCTCCAATAGTAAAAGTAATAATAGATTTAAAGCCTTTATTGCCAATAATCGATCAGTTTCTAAACGCGATTTGGTTTTTTTCTTTAAACAAATGGCGTTTATGTTGCGTGCAGGTTTGCCTATGCTACACGCCCTTAAAATCTCTACTAATCAATTTGGTGGGCGCTTACATTATGTGATTCCTGAACTTATCGCTGAGGTGGAAAGCGGAAGCGCACTATCGACTGCAATGCAGAAGCAGAAAAAAGAAGTATTTCCACCAATAGCAGCAAACATGATTTTTGCAGGCGAAAGTACTGGTGCTATTGACGCCGTTATGCTGAGAATTGCTGAACATCTAGAAAAAAAACTAGCACTCAGGTCGCAAACTATCAATGCCATGATTTATCCAGCATTCGTGATATTGGCAGCTATTGTTGTTGTTATCGGCTTATTAGTGGCAGTAATTCCGAAGTTTGCGAAATTTTTATCAGGACGAGGAAAAAAACTGCCAGAAGAGACTCAGTTTTTAATCGATCTTTCTAATTATGTCGTTGCGAATGGGCTACTAATTTTTGGTGGGATTGTTTTAACAGTGATCATCATAGCCTTGATTTATGCAACTCCGACAGGACGGTTAAAAATTGATACATGGGTATTAAAGTTACCTGTCGTTGGAAAATTATTAAATCACAGTGCGATGGCTGAGTTTAGTTGGTCGCTTTCAATGATGTTACGTAGTGGTTTAACTGCATTTGAGTCACTAAAAATAACGAGCAAAGTGATTAGTAATCGGTTGATTTCAAACCATTTGTCAGCCGCAGCAGAAAAAATAAAAGTGGGTAGGGATTTGTCATCAAGCATTACTGGCAAAGGTATTCCTACGCTGGTACCGCAGATGACAATTGTAGGGGAGCAAACGGGATCATTAGATCAAATCCTCCATGAGTTGGGTGGCTTTTATGAAGAACGTTTGGAGGTTGGTGTTAAGCGGATGACTTCGCTCATAGAACCAGTGCTGATATTAGTGATAGGGACGATAGTAGGGTTTGTTTACTACGCATTCTTTATGGCGTTGTTCGCACTAGCTAAATAAAGGAAAAAAATGAAGCAGATATGGATAGTTTTTGTGTTAACACTGGCCTTTAATGTACAAGCAGCGGGCAGGCAACAGCCACTAAACGTATATGAAAATGGTGAAGTGAATCGTGATCCCTTTACTACCAGTGACAAGATGTATGCAGAGGCGGGAATGCAACCCTCTCAGCGATTAAATGCATCCTACGGCTCTTTTATTCCAGGTTATGGTGCTGGTGCGCAAAATGCACCAAAAATGCGATTAAAAGGTTATGTCACTAAGCATACAAAGAAAGCGACAGCTTTATTAGAAATTGAAGGCGCAGGCGTTTATATGGTCAGCGAAGGTGATGAGATTGGACTGCATGCGATTGGCAATAGTGGCGTGCTCAAGATAATTGATGTTGGTCCTAACGGAGTCAAGGTGCAGTCTGGCAGAGTCAATCAAGTCATTATTGTTCGCTAATGCAGAGAAGTCATTAAATCAAAATCGGTTGTAGTTGAGAGAGTGTTGTGAAAAAAAATAGATTAAATTATAAAATTTCAACAGGCTTATTCTTGAGTATCAATATTGGATTGATTGCATTTTCAAGCCAGGTGATAGCAGAAGAATCTATCCCAGTAGGGGTGGAGGAAGGTGGTATTCAAGTAACAAAAGTCATTAAAACCAATCCAATGGCTGGCACCACTATTGAGTATACTAAGACAAGGTCTGAAACGATCAGTCAGCCAACCAATTCAGTACCACCAGAAAATAATCATATTCAGGCAGCGCAGTCACAAGTGACAGCAAATCTGGCTGACCTGAACATAACAGAGTTTGTTCCTACTAATAATCCATCTATAGCAATACCCAACTACTCTAAGTTATCTGAGCAAAAACTATCTGAACTTAGTAGGCAAAATGAATTTGTTGTTAAAACCAAAGATGATGCGATTAACGAGCTCGATAGGCAAAATAAAATCAAGGTTGCTAAAGAGAGAGTACAACAAAAGCAAAAACTAAATTTAACGCCAAACGAAGAGCTGGTTGATGAGCCCAAACTAGAGAGTATAAAAAGAAGTAAACCAGAAGGCAAAATGCATGGCGCTGAGGGCGCCATGATTAGTAAGCTGGAATTTAATCAAGCCAATATTTTAGATGTCACTAGAGCGTTAGCAGATATTTCAGGTTTGAATTTTGTTGCGACTGATAAGGCTGCCAAGAAAAATGTCACAGTTTTTTTGCAAAATATATCTGTAATCAATGCGTTAGAGACTATTACAAAAAATAGTGGGCTTTGGTATCGGAAGGATAAAAAAAGCGGAACGTATCGCATTATGAGTACAGATGAATATGCACGTGACTTAATTGTGTATCGTGAGGATGTGACACGTGTATTTAAATTACTCCATCCTAATCCAATGCTGATTGCAACAACTATTCAAGATTTATACGGGAGAAGAGTCATTTTGTCTTATGGGATGTTTGATGACACTGTGATGCAAACCCTGACTTCTGGCGGTGGAAACTCAGGAATTGGGCGAACAAATAATACCAGAGGTAGAAGTAACCAAAATAACAGGAACAATAACTCAAGAGGTGGGCGTGTTGGTAACCAAAATGTTAAAAGTATTTTTGAAACCAAAGAAGATTTAGCAAAGGAAGTAACTGCCTCTCAGCTAGAAGGTCTTGAAGATTTGGCCGAAGATGTTGGCAATCAAGCTGTAATTGGAAGCGATAAGATTGGTGCATTAACAGCTAACGAGCAACCGATTTATGTCACGTTAAACCGAGAGCAAGACTTATTGATTGTTAGAACAAGTGATGTGACGGTGATGAAAGATATTGAAGCGCTTGTTAAAGAGCTAGATTTACCTACCAAGCAAGTATTGCTGGAAATGAAAATATTGTCATTAGACGTAGGAGATTTTTATCGTCGGGCAATGGATTTGGATTATATGCCCAGCTCAGAGCCGGTCAGAGGGCCTTTTACAGATCAAGATAGAAACCCATTATTCTCTGAGTCGCCAATCCAAGTTGATACCACAAATACACAGGGAGGAACGACAACAACACAAAGCGGAGAAATTACTTTAGGTGTTAGCCACATTCTGGGACTTGGAAATTTTGCCCTAGAGGGCGGCACTTTTGTTTATCAATTTTTAAGTGACAAGATTCGCGCCAGAATTCAATTGTTACAACAAAATAATCGTATTAATACACTGAGTTCCCCAATTCTATTAACAACGAATAAAAAGCCTGCGCGTGTATTTGTTGGTACAGAGCAAGTGGTGACCACTGGCTTTGAAGCGGTGACGGGAACAACAAACGGATTGGTCGCGACAAATCCAGCTATTGTTCCAATAACAGAAATTAGAGATATTGGTAATACGCTGCAAGTAATGCCAAATATCAATGGTGATAAAACAGTCACTTTACTAATTCAACAAGATGCATCTTCGCTTGTACGTGGCGGTAGTACTATTCCGATTCCTGTTGGCAATACCGTTCAAAGTTTTAATGTAGATTCTGTACGAACTTCAAATATTCAGGGGACGGTTGTAGCCAAGGACGGGCTTACGATTGCTATAGGCGGTTTGATTGATGCTAGTGATAGTGAGGATATTCAAAAAGTTCCAGTTATCGGTGACTTCCCCATTATTGGAGAGTTTTTTAAGCGAACAGTAAAAGAGAAGAGCAAGCGAGAGCTCATTTTGCTAATCACACCTCACATCATTGATACGCCACATGAGTCGGATGATATATCAAGAGATGTAATAGAACCATTAACAGAGAGCGAGTGGTAAATGTTCAGGCAAGGATTACTAATGAAATTACTAACGATTATATTAGGTTTAGCTTTATTGTCTGCTTGTGTTAGCGATAGGCCGCAAGCAGAGAATTTTTCGCAGTCGAAGCAAAAAAAATTAATGGCGGCACAACATTGGAATTTGGTTTCAGAAGATGCTGTTTCGCGCACAAGGGCGGTGCTGGCTGAAAAAGGATTTACAGCTGATACTCCGCTTTACATATTGCCGAATACAAAAACAGTGTTTAACCATGCATTCAGAAAATATCTGATTGCTAATTTTATTAAGGCAGGTGCAGTTGTTTCAACTAAGAAAGAAGGAGCCTTGGAGTTATCGTTTGATACGCAAGTTATTAAGCACGCTGAAACACTGAATCCAGAAGAATTTGGGTACAAACCGGGGATGGCTACAGTAGGAGTGACAAGTTTATGGATTTTAAGAGATGTCTTTGAACACTTAAATTTTGTTAATGGTTTAGCAACTGTTGGTATGGCTGGTGCGTATGATGCTTACAAAGCAGAAAATCCTGGTGAAACAAATGTGGAACTATTATTGACCACGTCTATTATTCACCAAGAACGCTATGTCATGTTAAATGCTGATGCTTACTACATAGAGCATGCTGAATCTAAATTGTTTGAACCTTGTAAAGGTAGGAACAGACGGTTATGCCAGTAATATTACAGAAACATTGATTGTCCAAAAAAGGTGAGTAGTGAGGTCTGCTATAAAAAAAGCTTCATAATCCTGCATTATTCCTGACACAAAACTATTCTAGAGTGGCACATATTAAAAAATGTACCAA
>JBFIGM010000047.1:0-14490 GCA_041602315.1 Methylophilaceae bacterium
ACCAGTAGCGAATGTCCAAGCAGCTTTTAGGTTTTTTACGTTACCTTTATTGATTTGTGATAATGAGCTGTAGCCTTGGTTATTATGCTGACCGCGTGGATGTGCCCAGTTGTTAGCATCTTTCATTGCAGCTTCTTGGTCAGCAGCAGCTGATGCAACCATTGGCATTGCCATTGATGCAGCTACTAAACCTAAAGCTAGCTTAATTTTATTTACTTGCATGTTGATCTCCAAAGTTATTACTAAGGGTTTTAAATATAAGCATTCTTAAATCTTTACACTTCTTTAGTAAAAAGGCTGTTGCCTATATACTAATCACCGCAGACTTAAAAAAACTTTTTGTTCACATTTGCATGTGAGGATTGAAATATAAAACAATTAATTTCCAATTGCAACACTTTGGTTACAATTTATTTACAATTTTCAAAAAAAAATATTTTCATATGCGTCAAAAAAATAAAATATAGTTATAAATCAATTAGAAAGAGACTTTTTCAAAATGTGTCAGCCGGCTTACAATTTATATCCAGAAATTGCTCCTTATCATCATAACTGGTTAAAAGTGGATAATACGCATGAAATTTACTATGAAGAATGCGGCAACCCTAACGGAAGACCCGTTGTTTTTCTCCATGGTGGGCCTGGCAGTGGATGCAACCCTGGGCAACGCCGTTTTTTTGATCCGAAGCATTACCGAATTATTTTGCTTGACCAAAGAGGTTGCAATAGAAGTCGTCCTCAAGGCGAAATTACAGCTAATACCACACAACATCTTGTCAGCGACCTAGAATCATTACGCACACATTTAGCCGCAGAGAAATGGCATGTTTTTGGGGGCTCATGGGGAAGCACCCTTGCATTGAGTTACGCAACGCAATATCCAGATCGTGTTATATCACTCACATTACGCGGCATTTTTTTGAGTAGGCCCACTGAGTTGAATTGGTTTTTAGGCGATATTCAATATTTTTATCCTGATGTTTGGCAGACACTTATTGAATATCTGCCTCTTAAAGAACGTGACGATGTATTAAGTGCATTCGAGAAACGTATTGCATCTGAAGATATCACGATTAGCCATGCCGCGGCAGTTGCCTGGAATAACTATGAGAACAGTATCATGCGGCTAGACCAAACCGCTGCCAGCACAAAACCAGCCAACGAAGCCACTACCAAAGTTAGCAACGAAGAAAAATTAACAGATGTTGCAAGAGCACGTGTGCAAATCCACTATATACGTAATCAATGCTTTGTTGATGGTGAAAGTCTTTTGCAGGCAACTAAAAATCTTGCCAAAACTCCTACGACAATTGTCCAAGGCCGCTATGATATGGTATGCCCGCCTCAAACTTCTTGGCTACTATCTAAAGCAATGCCCCAAGCAGAGTATATTATTGTACAAAACGCGGGACATTCCGCAATGGAACCTGGCGTCATTTCTGCACTCATTGCAAGTACAGAAAAGTTTAAGTCTTTGTAGAGTAACCAGTTAACAATTATTGAAGCGCAAAAAAACAATTTAACCATGAGCAAGCAAAGCGAGAAAAAAAGCTTTAAAAAACTGCTAGCAGAGCATCCTGTGATAAGCAAGCCACTTGTTGCCTACTCAAAGAAAGAATACGACACACTGTTATTTGTAATGAGGGAAACGCTGGCTGGCTTTACAAGGCACAATATTTTGGGCTTGTCGGCTTCATTGTCATTCTACGCGCTGTTTGCACTGATTCCTCTCGTACTTTTGATTTTCTACTTACTTAGTCATCTCGTTTTTTCATCTGATTATGCCATCGTAAAACTGGCTATCTTGACGAGTAATATCATCCCGGATTTCAGTGGCAAAATTATGACCGAAGTATACAAAGCATCCAACTCTAAGGCGGCTTGGGGTGCTGTAGGTTTATTTGTACTGCTGTGGACAATTACTCCCCTAGCAAGAGCGATGCGTTCATCTTTTTGTAGTATTTCATCGATTGAAGAAATCCCCTCTTTTTTTAAGGGGAAACTCACAGACATTATCTCAGTGCTGGGAATTTTATTGTTGTTTTTTGCGTTTACGGCTGCTGGTTTTGTTGTAGAGGAAATTATCAAATATCTTGCTACCCATCTACCAAAAAATATTTTGAGCTATGTAGGGGGCAGCATCACGCTGGCAATCACCACATCACTTATCGCCATTTTTTATAAACTATTCTTCCCTATGCGCGTTGCAACACGCCATATTTTTATCGGGGCATTATTAACTGCAGTATTATGGGTACTGATGCGACCAGCATTTGGCCTGTTCTTGAGCGTTAACCAAAATTTTGGTGCCGTATTTGGCAGCATGAAAAATATGTTTGTTTCCATCACTTGGCTGTATGTTAACTTTGCCGTCTTTTTACTCGGCTCAGTACTCATTGCTACATTGAGAAAGCAAGATGTTTTATTACTAGAAGGCCTGTTTGACAAATCACCGGATAAGCACAATTACATTGAAGCATTAATGCAGCGTTACGGGATGATTTTGCATCAAAATGAGTCTGTTTTCGAAATTGGCAATTCAGACCATAACCTTTATTATTTGCTCTCTGGAGAGGTGCATTTAACAAATAAACATGGCATCATTAGAAAGGTAACCGCAGGAAATTATTTTGGAGAAACAGCAATCCTGACGAAACAACCAAGCACAACGAACGCAATCGTTATTTCTGAAGAAGCGCGTATCATTGTTATACATGCAGAAAATATTGACGCCATGTTAACTGACAACCCAAAAGTTGCAATGCACATATTAAAACGTCTAGCTGAAAGATTAGAAAAAAATAGTTACTCGCCTGATGAATAGCATATGAACAACCAATCTCAACCTACCCAACAAGAAACCCAACAATTAATTAATCTTTTAAATAATGGGCAACTTTCAAATGCAGAGACAATGGCTAAGACGCTTATTAGTAAGCATCCAAATGTATTCGTCTTACATCACGTTCTAGCACTAGCCTTGGATGGGCAGCAAAAATTCGATCAATCTATTACCAGTTATGTAAATGCTATCAAGTTAGATGCTAAAAATCCTGATTTGTATTTTAATTTGGGATTTGCTTATACACAGACTAGCCAATTCGATTTAGCTATTGTTAATTATCTAAAAGCTGTTGAAATTAACCCCAGATTTTTTGAGGCATATGGTAATTTAGGTACTGTGTATCAACGCCTTGGTCAGCTGGATGAAGCAATTAACAGCTATCAAAAGGGACTAGCAATTAACCCACAAGATGCAAGGGGCTATTTTAACCTTGGAACAGCGTTACGTGACAAAGGTAGTTTGACTGAAGCCATCGCCAGTTATAAAAAGGCAATCGCATCATTCCCAAACTATACTGATGCTTATAACAATTTAGGTGAAACATTACGTGACGCTGGCGACATGGACGCAGCCGTTAAAAGTTATCAGGAAGCCTTGGCAAGAAATCCAAATCACCCGAACGCCAACTACAATATGGGAGAGTTTTTATACTTAGCAAAAAAATATAGCGAAGCGGCTAATTTTTTTGAACGCTCTCAACTAGATGATTGGCAGGCGCGTCAGATGTATTGCCTATACAAAGCAGAACGCTATGACGACTTCAAAACAACGTTAGACCATGTAGTTCGCCATACGCGGCACACCTCTCCTTTTATAGCCACACTCTCCACGCACTATGCAATCAATTTCAATCAACAAAATCCATACAATTTTTGCAAAAATGGCTGGGATTTTGTTTATCAAAAAAGCATCAAGGAGTTAGCAGAACCTGACAGCCCCCTTCTGAAACAGCTGTTATATGACATTGAACATGCTGATATAGCCGAGCGTGTTCAGGGTATGCTTAATTATGGCAAGCAGTCAGCAGGTAATTTATTTAAACGGCCTGAAGCTTCTTTTAGAAAGCTTGGCGAACTTGTTAAACAAGAGTTCAGAAATTACAAAGCGCATTTTACTGCTTCCGATTCTGAATTAATCAAGTCCTTCCCTGAGACACTGGAATTTACTAGCTCTTGGTATGTCATTATGCAAAAAGGTGGCAATTTAAGCTCTCACATTCATGAAATAGGCTGGATCAGCGGCGCTGTCTATCTATCAATACCACAGAGTGATGGTAAAGAGGGAGCGTTTGAATATGGCACCCATGGTGACAATTATCCGATAATAGCACCACATACTGAGCAAGACTTCCCTTTGGCACATACGTTACCCAAAGTTGGAGATATCGTCCTGTTTCCTTCATCTCTTTTTCATCGCACTATACCCTTTCAGGCAGATGAAAAGCGCATCTGTATTGCATTTGACTTAAAGCCCAGTATAAATCAGAATTAGCGGCTCATACATTTAGATTACACATCTAGTTGGTAATTAGTCATCTAGTTATAGTGCTTCATTTATTTCAAGCGTATACTTATTTACATTAATTTTGCGACGGTATTCTAGGCGACAAAACAAGTAGAAAAGCAACAAATCATAGGATAAGTTAATGATAGATCAGCAGTTACTTAACCATAGTTCGATTTTGGTAGTAGACGACCAATCTACAAGTAGAACAATACTTTCGCACGTTGTTAGGAGCATCAACCCAAAAATTCAAATTATTGAGAAAGATGATCCAGAAAAAGCACTCGAGTGGGCGACTCAACATGTTGCTGATCTTGTCTTCGTTGACTATGTGATGCCAGAAATGAACGGTGTCGACTTCACCAGTCTACTAAAAGCAATTCCAAACTATGAAAATGTGCCCGTCATAATGATTACCATCAAGCGAGACTCTGAAACGCGCTATGCTGCGCTAGATGCAGGTGTGGCAGATTTTCTAAGTAAGCCAGTAGACGTCTATGAATGTACGGCAAGAAGCAAAAATCTCTTAACCATGCGCCAACAACAGCTTAAATTACAAAACCGTGGTGACCTATTAGAACAAAAAGTTAAGGAAGCCACAGCTGAAATCAGCGCAAGGGAAAAGGAAACACTTATGCGTCTCGCGCGCGCTGGAGAACATAAAGACTCTGAAACTGCTACACATCTGAAACGCATGTCGCTTTACAGCAAGGCTATTGCCGAAGCGTTAGGATTTACAGAAGAAGATGCAGAGGTTATTGAACTAGCAGCTCCACTACATGATATTGGCAAGATTGGTATACCAGACCATATTTTACTTAAAACAGGTCCGCTAACAGAAGAAGAAAAAACGGTTATGCGTAAACACCCTGTCATTGGTTATGAAATTCTGCAAAACAGCCCATCAAAATATTTGCAAATGGGCGGGGAAATAGCACTTGCACATCATGAGCGTTATGACGGATTGGGCTATCCATATCAACTTAGGGGCAATCAAATACCCCTATCAGCTAGAATTGTCGCTGTAGCCGATGTTTTAGATGCACTTACAACCAAGCGCCCATATAAAGAGGCATGGTCAATGGATAGAGCATTAGCTTATTTAGAACTTGAAAGCGGTAAACACTTTGACCCAGATATCGTCAATGTCGTATTTTCTATCCGCAAAACGATTGATGCGATATTTGAAAATCAAGGTATTAAGCTGCATTAGATAACAATATGAACATGGTCGTCAGCAATATTCGTAGTGCATCCAAATTCAAACAAACAGTTTTGATTATCGATGATCAACCTACAGTGTTATCAATTCATGCAGCTATCATCAAATCACTCAAACTAAACCTTAACATAGTCACTATGACAGACCCTATTGAAGCGCTCGCCTGGATGAGCAAGCGTCAAGTAGACCTAATAGTATCGGACTTCAGAATGATGAATATGGATGGCATAGAATTTGTTGAGACGATCAACCGAACAAATTCTGCTGGTCCAAAGCCAATTATTGTCATATCTGTACTTAAAGATAAAAAGCTTCATAAAGAGCTTATCGCAGCTGGCGCCTCGGCCTGCCTTACAAAACCAGTAAATCCAACCAGTCTGGCAAATATGGCGTATTTTTTGCTTGATCGTAGTAAGCAATTCTACGACCATAAATATCTAGAAACACAATAATATGCTATTAAAAATAAAGAATTGGTACAACGAAGCACAATCGCATTGCGATACACTTGAATTAGAGCAAGGTCTGACCAGACTGGCAATCGGTACTTTTTTTACTATTTATTTACTTTTTTCATTTGCAAACAATCCAAACATAACACAAAGTGAAATAGCAGGATTTTATTGCTTAATAGTATTTGAAATTTTCGCTGCCATATTGTTTATAGTCATCAGCAAAGCTAAAACACCTTCTAGAAATAGAAGATTGTTAGGGAATTGGCTAGATGTTGTTGGCACCTCTGTTTTCTTGTCATTAGCTGGAGACATAGCAGTTGTATTGATTGGCGTATATCTATGGGTGACATTCGGAAATGGATTCCGCTTTGGCATTAAATATTTATACCACTCACAGATTATTAGCATAATCGGCTTTATGTTTGCTACACAAGTAAACCCTTTTTGGGCTGCGCATCAGCCTATAGTGGCTGGCTTTATTTTAATGTTAGTAGCGCTTCCAATATATGTAGGCAAGCTTATCACGCGCTTACATCAAGAAAAACACAGGGCAGAGATCGCTAGTGCACGTGCCGAAGAGGCAAACTCAGCCAAGACTAGATTTGTAGCCAACATGAGCCATGAAATACGCACTCCTCTAAATGGCATCATAGGAATCAGCACCTTGTTTAGAAGCACCCCGTTAAATAGCGACCAACTTGACTTACTTAAAACATTAGAGAGCTCATCAAAGTTACTGTTATCTTTACTAAATAATGTACTAGATTTCACTAAAATTGAAGAAAGAAAACTACATATAGAAAATGCCCCGCTGTCAATTGATGAAACAATCAACGATACTGTTGAAATATTTAAAGCACAGGGGCAATCAAAGAACATCCAACTTATCGGAAACACCTCAAACAAACTTACTACTATCAAAGGCGACACTGTCGTACTGCATCAGGTATTAGCTAATTTAATGGGCAATGCAATCAAATTTACTGAGCAAGGCAGTGTGACACTATCTGCCACATTGATGGAAGATTTTGAAACGCAATCTAAAATTAGATTTGAGGTGGCTGACACTGGCATTGGCATACCTAAAGATAAGCAAGATAAAGTCTTTGAAAGCTTCACTCAAGCTGATGCAAGCACTACCAGAAAGTTTGGGGGCAGCGGCCTAGGGCTTACCATTGCAAAAGATATGGTAGAAGCCATGGGCGGTGAGCTTAAATTTGAAAGCGCAGAAGGTATCGGTACACGGTTTTGGTTTGATTTGCTACTGGATAAAGATTTTTCTAATAACCTCAATAATGCCTCAAGTGACACAGACTCAAATACTATAGCGGAAGTCAGCGATATTACACCACTAAATATCTTAGTCTGCGAAGATGAAGTAACTAATCAAAAAATCATCACAAGACTCCTTTCATTACCAGGTCATACTGTTAGTGTGGTTGATAGTAGCGAAGATATGCTTGACATACTGGAAACCAACAAATTTGATTTGGTTATTACAGACCTTAACATGGCGGGCATGAATGGTATTGATGCAATAAAACTTTACCGTTTTACGCAACCGGCAGATAAGACTACGCGCTTCCTCTTGTTCACTGCCGACGTTACTCTGCCAACAAAGCAAGCCGCTATTGACGCTGGGTTTGATGGTGTTCTGACAAAACCAATTGAAGCTACTTCACTATTTAATTCAATTGAAAAAATACTGAATCTTCCTTCAAAAACAGCACAGTTATGGGTTAACAGCGCATTTAGTAGTAATCAGCCAATTGAGATTATCAGCGACTTAGCTGAGGATAATGTTTCATTAGACATAAAAACACTACAAGACCTTGAGAAAATCGGGGCAGGTGATGATTTGTTTATGCATAGGCTATTAAAGAACTACTTGGCAGATTCATTAAAAATGATCAAGAATATATCTTATGCTGTACAGAAAAAACATTTTGGCGAATTACAAGACCACTGCCATGCGCTAAAAGGAAACAGTCTTAGTGTCGGCGCATTACAATTGGCAAATTCAGTAGAGGCGCTAAGTAAAATTAGCGGCTCTACCTCAACCCATGAATCTAATCACTTACTTGATACTGTTAACTCAGACTTTTCAAGATTGACAATAGCTATTGAAGACTATCTGAGGAGACCAGACGTAGTATCCAAGTAAAATATTATGCTGTTTGTCGATCCGTAATCGTTGCAACATCAGCACTAGCTTTCGTATTCTGCGCTCTAATCAAACGCTCCATCACTTTAAGATTACGCTCATCTAAATTTAAGGCTGCATCAACCCAAGTAAGTGTAATGTCATAAAGCTCTTCATATTTTAGTGGATTCACACGCTTAGCAGCTCGTGTTATGGCTTGATTTGAATTCAAGGCCTTATGATTCTTTTTAATCCAGTTATACATAGCAAACTCGCCTTGCCCATCCTCGGCTAACACATCAACTATACCCATTTTATAGAGCTCTTCAGCAGTATATGTTTTTCCTGATCGCACGAATCTTTCAGCTTCTGGCAAGCCAATTTTGCGAGATAAAAAGCTTAGCGCACCCATGCCTGGGAACAAATTAAAGAGCACCTCTGGCAAACCCATCACTGCACTCTTCTCTGCGACCATAATGTGAGCTGATAATGCCGCCTCAAACCCGCCGCCCATGGCTTGGCCTTGTACAAGAGAAATAGTTGTAATAGGCTCTTGCATATCATAAAAAGTCCAAACATTATCAATACATAACTTTGCATACTCAAGCAAATTATCTCGATCTTTAGCTAATATTAACTCTTTAAAAATAGACAGATCTCCACCTAAATTATAGATACCATCTATACTGGATGAAAATACGTGATAATTGATTTGTTTAGTTTTGCCTTTTTCAGTAATTAGGCCATTATTTTTACGAATTTGTTTCTGGTGGTGCAGAAGCTCAGACAAACAAACTTTATTAAAGCAAGGCCGCGGCGCTGGGTGCATAATAGACCAAATAACACCGTACTCATCATCAAACCTTGTATCTATTTGTTCGTATTGTGTGTTGTTAAGTTGGTTAAAGTCGACGATAGCATTCATGTTAAGCTCCTAAAATAATAGTTACGAATAAAAATGGGTTCTTTTTTCTTAGCTCTTCTTTGTTCACATTTAGACTTTACTTTTTTATCTAGATGCAACCATAAATTAGGCTTAGCACAACAAAATACTATACAACTATATAATAGCAAGCTATTGATATTATTGAGTTATTTTAAAAGCCTAACAATTAAGTTATATAAATTTAGGTTAATATAATAAAAATACTACTCCTATTTCTATTTTTAAAGTACCTATATAACTATAATGTCTAACTAGCTCTACTAATCTACATTTTTTCTTATTTATAAACATCATGAAAGACTTTTACCTAACTAAACTAAATATGACTTGCAATAAAAAACGGCTTACATATGTAAGCCGTTTTTTATTTATCATACTCTATCAATTGGAAGCGGGTTGCGGAGATGATTTTCTGCCTGGTGCTGCTGGCGGTATATAGCCAGAAATTCTGCACAAACGTCCTTCAATCGCCACACCGTTTTCAAAATTAGTTACACTGCAACTAGAAACGGCTTTATTCGTTTCTAACTCAGCGATAGAGTCGTGCACCTCCTTTAGGGAGATTCCAGTACTTTTAGCAATTTCACGATCTAATTTCTGCCCGTGCTTTTTAAGATAGTCGAGTACCAATTTTGTAGTCAATTCATGCTCCTCTAATAATATTTGTTATAAAAACAATAACTGCATTGCTTTTAAATCTGGTGGCCCCCCCGTGAGTCGAACACGGCACCAACGGATTATGAGTCCGCTGCTCTAACCAAGCATGAGCTAGAGGGCCAGAAACCTTTTTAAAACTTAATCTTGACCCGTTTCAAGGAAACTTTTGAGTCTCTCTGAACGTGTTGGATGACGCAATTTCCTTAGCGCCTTCGCTTCAATTTGACGAATCCTTTCGCGTGTAACATCAAACTGCTTTCCTACTTCCTCTAGTGTATGGTCAGTATTCATCTCAATACCAAACCGCATTCTAAGCACTTTCGCTTCGCGTGGCGTGAGCGATTCTAACACTTCTGAGGTTGCATCACGCAAACTGCCATAGACCGCTGCATCCATTGGTGCCAGCGTCGTCGTATCTTCAATAAAGTCACCTAAATGAGAATCCTCATCATCCCCAATTGGGGTTTCCATAGAGATTGGCTCTTTACTGATTTTCAGAATTTTACGGATTTTGTCCTCTGGCATTTCCATTTTCTCTGCAAGCAATGCAGGATCAGGCTCTACACCAGACTCTTGCAGAATTTGGCGACTAATCCGGTTCATCTTATTGATAGTTTCTATCATATGTACTGGTATACGAATTGTTCTCGCCTGATCAGCGATTGATCTTGTAATCGCTTGTCGAATCCACCATGTCGCATAAGTAGAAAATTTAAAGCCTCGTCGATATTCAAACTTATCAACTGCTTTCATTAAACCAATATTACCTTCTTGAATTAAATCAAGAAACTGTAACCCACGGTTAGTATATTTTTTAGCAATAGAAATCACCAGCCGCAAGTTAGCCTCAATCATTTCACGCTTCGCTCTGCGGGCTCTGGCCTCACCTGTAGTCATTTGCTTGTTGATATCTTTCAACTCTTTAATTGGTAGACCAATTTTTTCTTGCAGTGCAATCAAACGGTCTTGCTGATCAATTACAGAATCTCTGTAGCGACTCAATGCTTCCGTATACGGCTCGTTCTTTGCAAGCTCTTGATCTAACCATTCTAAGTTAATTTCATTTCCTACAAAGCTTTTTACAAAATACTGGCGTGACATTCCAGATTTGTTAACGCAGAATTCGAGAATTTTTCTCTCGTGCGAGCGCACGTCTTGAACCAAGTCACGCACTTGTCCACACAAAATCTCAACCTGTTTCGCAGAAAAACGGAACACCATTAACTCTTGCAACACCTCTTGATGCAACGCTTTGTATTCGGGATCCTGTGAGCCTCTGCTCTCACGAATATCATTCATCTTGGCATTAAGTTCACGAATCACTGCAAAACGGGCCAGCACCTCTTCTCTTAAGCGTAATAAAGCCTCTTTGGAAATTGCTTCTGCCTTTGAATCAGAATCATCGTCGTCATCATCGCCCTCATCAGACTCATCATCCTCATCGGACTCTTTACTACTAACCGAATCTGTCTCGAAGTTCTTATCAAGACCAATATCATTATCAATAAGCCCATCAACCAACTCTTCGACACTAATCTCATCTTTTTCAACACGGTCAACAATTGCAAGCAACTCACTAATCGTCGTTGGACATGCCGCAATGGCTTGTACCATATGCTTTAGCCCATCTTCAATACGCCGTGCAATTTCAATCTCGCTCTCACGCGTTAATAGATCCACCGTACCCATTTCGCGCATATACATGCGCACAGGATCCGTTGTCCGTCCAAACTCAGAATCAACAGTCGCTAGTGCTTGCTCTGCCTCTTCTGCGGCATCATCATCAGCAACGGGAGTTGGCGCATCATTCATCAGTAAAGACTCGGCATCAGGCGTTTGCTCATACACACTAATACCCATATCGTTAATCATGCCGATAATGCCGTCAATCTGATCAGTATTTTGCACATCGTCAGGCAGATGGTCATTAATTTCTGCGTATGTTAAATAACCACGTTCCTTACCCAATACAATAAGGGTTTTTAGTCGAGTACGTCTGGTTTCAGCATCTAAAGCAATAACATCTGGGTCTTTTGCTGCTTCTGCTTCTAGCTTTTTCTTTTCTTTATCTAGCGTTTTCTTTGATTTAGGTCGAGCCATGCGAGTCCTTTTAATTCTTGGCTGTTAATCGCCGTTAATCGATTTTTTAAGAATCACGATTAATTTCAGGTAACCGACGATTATACATTATTTTTACGTTTATTGATACGCCCAAAGTGACTAAAACTTCTATTACATACGGTTTTGATTGAATTTAAATTTGCTCAATGTTTTATTTACTACCTAGCTTTTTAAGAACCATTTTGTCTTCTTCTGTCCATGCATTAATCGGCTTCTCTTTAATTTGTTCAAGCAGTTCTATTTCTCTTCTTTTTTGCATACTCATTTGTAATTGGGTACGAGCCCCATGAATTGCAAGCGAAAAGTCTACGTCTTCTTCAAATCGTTGCAACTCAAGTTCAATCTCAGCTTTTTCTTGCGCGTCGACTTCATTAACAGTCTGCAACAATGCTGGCGCTTTATAGTCTGGGTTTTCCAAACAAACTTTTAGCAATTTCGTAAAAAACACATCATCCGTATCCAATGCCAAATCCTCTTCGACGATCAAGTTCGGCTGCATCAGTGCGAGCAACATAAATTGTTTTTTGATTGACAATGGCGCTCTTGTCTGACGTTGCATGGGCTTTTTCTGCACATTCACTGAGTTGGGCAGTTTGAGGAGGCTTTGCATCTCAACATCAGAAACTTTTGCCAGTTCTGCGATACGCTTTCTCAACATTAAGTTCAGGCCAGGCGCTTTTATTTGTCTCAGAATCGGCTCAGCATCGTTAAGAAGCTTTACTCTATCCTCATGTGAGTTGAGCTTGTTCGTTTGTGTTAAATATTCAACCAAATACTGTGACAACGGTATTGCATACTGCATTTCTAGCTCAAACTTTTCCCTTCCGAACTCACGCACAAAAGAATCAGGATCGTATCCATTAGGCAAAAACATAAATCGCAACGTCAAACCATCCGTTAAGGCTGGCAAAGCATTCATAGCCGCACGCCAGGCAGCTGTTTTACCCGCGTTATCACCATCAAAACTAAAAACTATTTCATCTGTTTGCCGCATTAACTTAGCAATATGGAAAGGTGTTGTTGCCGTTCCCAACGCAGCCACCGCATAATCAATCCCATATTGAGCAAGTGCAACAACATCCATATACCCCTCTACAACCAACACTCGCCCTACATCTCTAATTGAGCGCCGAGCAAGGAATAATCCATATAGCTCATGGCCTTTTTGAAAAACTGGTGTCTCAGGTGAGTTGTAATATTTTGGGGCGTCTTCAGGATTAATAACCCTGCCACCAAACCCAATCACTTCACCTTTTTGGCTATGAATCGGGAACATGATACGATCTCGGAATCGATCATAGCGCTTGCCTTGATCATTCTGCACTACCAAGCCAGCTGTTTTCAGCACTTCATTATCATAATTAGGAAAAATAGCCTGCAAACTCTGCCAACCAGCTGGCGCATAACCAATTTGAAACTTGGCTGCTACTTGTCCGCTGAGGCCTCGACCCTTTAAATATTCAATCGCCCGCTGAGATTTTTTTAATTCTGCTTTGTAATAGACAGCCGCTTGCTGTAAAACCTCTTGCAAACCTGCTACGGTGCTTTTTGTTGGTTTGACCGCGTCTGGTTTTTCTTGAGGCACGATCATGCCAACTTGCTTAGCTAGATCATGTATTGCTTCTACAAAACTGAGCCCACTATACTCCATTAGAAAAGTGATGGCTGTGCCATGGGCACCGCAACCAAAACAGTGATAAAACTGCTTTGTTGGACTAACTGTGAAACTAGGTGATTTTTCATTATGAAACGGGCAGCAAGCTACATAATTAGCCCCAGCTTTTTTTAGCGGAACACTTTTATCAACCACATCAACCACATCAACGCGGTTTAGTAACTCTTGGATAAATTGCTCAGGTATCATATGTGTAGATAATAGCTTAAAATTAAAAAAAGGAGCTAATTGCTCCTTTTTTTAATTGTAAAGTCGTGTTCGATATTTAAGCTAAACGCGCTTTAATCAAACCAGAAACTTTTCCCATATCGGCTTTGCCTGCAACCAATGGTTTAATCACTGCCATCACTTTACCCATATCCTTGATACTAGTCGCACCTGTATCAGTTACAACCTTATCCAATACATCTATTATCTCTTGCTCAGAGAGTTGTTGCGGCAAATATGTCTGTAAAACAGCGACCTCAGCCTTTTCAACATCCGCCAAATCAGTTCTGTTCGCTGACTCATATGCTGCAATAGAGTCTTTACGCTGTTTTAACATTTTTTCAATCACAGCAATAACATCTGCGTCAGTTAACTCAATACGCTCATCAACCTCACGCTGTTTAATCGCCGCCTGCAACAGACGTATCGTGCCAAGACGCTCTGCATCTTTGGCACGCATCGCAACCTTCATATCCTCAGATATTTGGGCTTTTAATGTCATTATTTGGATGGACTAGTAAAGTTTTGTTGGAAGCTGTTGGCTACGTAAGCGACGATACTGACGCTTTACAGCTGCAGCAGCCTTACGTTTACGCTCCCAAGTTGGTTTTTCATAATACTCACGTGCACGTAAGTCATTAATTAAACCTGTTTTTTCAATCAAGCGTTTGAACCGACGTAGCGCTACGTCAAACGGTTCATTCTCTTTAACACGA
>JBFIGM010000048.1:0-14205 GCA_041602315.1 Methylophilaceae bacterium
AACGATTGCTCAGTAATCCAGCGATTAATATTTTTTTCCCAGCTAAAAATCCCATAATAAATCCTAATAGAAATTGTTTTAATTTTTTGCGCAATCAGCTTTTTAGCTTGATTCACTCCTTGGGTCTAGTGCATCGCGTAACCCTTCTCCAAGCAGATTATACCCTAACACAGTCAATAAAATGGCCATGCCTGGGTAGAGTGATAGCCACCATGCAAACTGAATATAATCCTTACCATCGGTTAGGATGTTTCCCCATGATGCCTGCGGCGCTTGAACGCCAAGCCCAAGAAAGCTTAATCCAGACTCTAATAACACCGCACCAGCTACGCCTAGCACTGCGCTTACAATGATGGGCGTTAAGCTATTAGGGAGTAAATGTACAAAAATTAAGCGGAAATCTTTCGCACCTAGCGTTCGGGAAGCTAAAATAAACTCTCGATTGCCCAAGCTCAGAAATTCGGCGCGAACGAGTCTGGTCACACCCATCCATGATGTTAATCCAATCACAATCATGACGTTGTAGATAGACGGTGTGAGAAAGGCAATCACTGCTAAAATTAAAAAGAAACTAGGAATCGACAGCATGACATCCACTGCACGCATAATCACAGTATCTATCCATCCGCGATAAAATCCAGCCAACGCCCCCAATACGATACCAATTGCTGTCGAAATGCCTACGGCGACGATACCAACTAATAATGAAATACGTCCACCGTAAAGCATGCGGCTGAATACATCACGCCCAAGACCATCTGTACCCATCCAATGTTCCCATGATGGGCTTAGCAGAATGGCTTTTACATCGAAAGCATCGGGGTCATAAGGAGCGATAATTGGCGCAAACATCGCAAGTAAGAACATGATGATAATAATGACAAAGCCGGTCAAAGCAAGGGGGTTGGCTAATGCTTTAAATAATAGATTTTTTTGCATAAACTAGTCTCTTGCTACCCCACGGCGTACACGAGGGTCGGCCCATGCATAAGCAACATCGGCGACTAAATTACCAACCAAAGTGAGAGCTGAGCCTATAGTTAGTATACCCATCACTACCGGAAAATCTCTACTCATCACAGCATCGTAAAACAGTTTACCCATGCCATCTATTGCAAAAATAGTCTCTGAGATAACAGACCCACCAATTAAGCCAGGAATAGACAAACCAACAATAGTAATCAGCGGTAACAATGCATTTCTGAGAGCATGTGTGTATACGACGGTGTGTTCATTGAGGCCCTTTGCGCGCGCTGTCGTGATGTAGTCTTGGTGCAGCACATCTAACATACCGTTTTTAACGAATAGTGTGATTCCAGCAAGGCCTGTTATTGATGGGATAACAACAGGCATAATAAGGTGACTGACGCTATCTTTAATTTTTCCCCAAGTATCCAACTGCTCATAATTTAGGCTGTGTAGTCCCGAAATAGGTAGCCAGTTGTTTGCCACGCCAAGCCAATACATCATGAGTAATGCTAGCCAGAAGCCTGGAATGGAGAAGCCAACAAAATTAAAAAGCGTTATCGATTTATCTTGCCATTTTTGATATTTACGCGCAGCAATGACACCCAATGGAATAGCCAGTGTGAGCGTAATGGCCAGCCCCAATACATTAATCATCAAGGTAATAGGTAGTGCTTGCTCAATCATACCTTTTGTGTAGTTGCCATCTTCATCCGTAGATCCTAAAAAAACTGGTTTTTGATGTGATTTAAATGAATTACCAAAATCAAATTGCACCATGCGCCTTAACCAGAGCCCATATTGCTCGATAACCGGCTTATCCAAGTTGTATAATTCACGAAGCTTTTGGCGTGATTCTTCGCTACTCTTGGGATCAAATGCTGATTCTGTGCTGGTGATATCACCAGGAGCTAAATGCATGATGAAAAATGAAATCAGACTGATGCCAATTAGCATCGGTATCATCCATAACACACGTTTTATCAAGTATTTGAGCATTCTTATTCAGCGCTTATTTGGTTTCTACGATACGGCTTAGGAATATACCATTTTTGTGAATCATACCCCACACCCGCAGCTGGTACTGGGCTAACAATACCTTGCACACGTTTATGCATAGCTGTTAACCCGTAGCCAGCTGATAAATAGACAATAGGGCTATCTTCTAAAAGCTGCTCGGCAAATTCATGATAAATTTTCATACGTTTTTCGGGGTCAAATTCTACGCGACCTTGCTCGAGCAGTTTATCCACTTTTGGGTTACTGTAACCAACGAAGTTGAATTGACCTGGTGCTTGCTGGCTGGAATGCCATATGTTGTATTGATCGGGATCTAAACTTAAGCCCCAGCCCAAAATCACGACATCAAAATCGCCAGTATTGATAAATCGGCTAATAAAACTTGCCCACTCGATTGCTCTAATTTTGACTTCAATACCAACTTCTTTAAGTCGTCGTTGGATAATCACAGCAGACTTCTCACGCTCTTTATTTTGATTGGTAATAATTTCAAAGGAGAATGGTTTGCCTTCGCGTTCTAAAATGCCATCATTATCAATGTCTGTGAAGCCCGCATCCTTAAGTAGGCTACGAGCCTTATCAGGATTATATGAGGTTGGTGTTAGGTTAGGATTGCTCCAGCGGGTGCCTGGTTTGTATGGTGAGGCGATATTGATGCCTAATCCCAGATACACACCGTCAATAATTTCTTGCTTATCAATGGCATAATTTATTGCTTTTCTTACCCGAATATCATCGAATGGCTTATGCTTAAGGTTAAAACCTAAGTAGGTGTAGCTGTTACCTAACTCTTTGAACAAGTTAAGATTTTTTTTCAACTCTGGTCTTGCTGGGATAATGCGCGAATATTTAATAGGGTCTAATCCCATGCTATCAATATTGTCAGCCATTAGTTCCAGAAATTGGGCCGATGTGTCCGGTATGATGCGAGTGACGAGCTGATGAATATAAGCTTGGCCTAGCACAGAGTTTGGATTTCTAGAAAGTTTGATGTTTTCCCCAGCATTCCACTGATCCAATTGATAGTAACTACTGCCTACAGGCTTTCTGGCAAATGCTGTTTTGCGTAAATCCTGCCCTGCTAAAAGATGCTTGGGTAGGATATGGAGGCTAGCCCAACTGCTCAGTGCAGGAGAAAATGGTTTAGAGTAGGTTACTTTAAACGTCTGTGGGTCTGGGGTTTCAGCTTGATTGACAAGCTGATAGTCAGAGGCATAAGGGCTGCGTGTGTTTTCATCAATGACTAATTGCCAAGTGAATAAGACATCTTCACTGGTTAAAGGTTGGCCATCCGCCCATTTTAAATTAGGCTTAAGCTTAAATATGATGGTTTTATTGTCATCTGAGACATGCCAGCTTTCCGCTAATTCACCTTCAAGCTCTAAATTAGCGTCATATTTCAGTAGTGAGTTAAATATATTTGACGCAATTTGCGCTGAAGCTGATTCACCTGCGACCATGAAAATCAGACTGCTTGGTTCGCCAACCGTCGCATTAATTAACTCTCCACCTTCAACACTAGGATAGGCCTGACTATAGTCAATGCTGGGTTCGTTTTTTTGTGAACATGCAGATAAAGCGATAAAGAAAAGTATGAGAAATATAGTTTTCAATTCACTATTCCTAACCCCTGTATTTCTGATTAGAAATATTGGATTAATCATTATATTAAATAAATGTGGATCGTAGATAATTAACTATTCTACTTGAAGTATTAACGTATGTACTACTGACTAAATCTTTTTAGTTTTGTCTCTTATTGGTTTACCGCTCACTTTAATAATTTGTCCAGCTTTGATTTTAGTTGATTTCAAACGGTTAATTTTCATTAAAGCTTTCGTATTGGTGCCATATTTTTTAGCTAACGTACTCAGCGTTTCACCGCGTTTAATTTTGTGTGTGACTGTACCTGATGCGAATCGTTCAATTTTAGTTTTTTGCTCAGCAAGCTTTGCGACATTAATCGTGTCCGCTTGAGATGATTGATTAGGAACAAGTAGGTTTATGTTTCTTGGTATGGTGTTATTTTTTGGTAAGTCGTTGATTTTACGTAATTGCGTTGTACTGATGTTAAATTTTTTGGCAATATTTCTAATATATTCCCCACTTTTTGCTTGGTACACTTTCCAGCTAATCAGGGAGTCATCATAACTACTAAGATTAGTTTGGAAAGTATCAATAGCGCTGACTGGAAGTAATAACTTATGCGTATTATTTTTTGATGCGACTACAGGTCTATTGTAGTTCGGGTTAAGAAAAGCAAACTCTTCGTCTGAAATCCCAGCTAGCTCTGCGGCCAGCTTTGCGTCGATTTGATGGGGTGGGTCTATTTCGGCAAAATATGGCTGGTTAGCAATAGTTGCAATCGTCAAACCATATTGAGATGGTTGTGTCACAATGTTTTTAATCGCTTGTAATTTAGGAACGTATTGTTCAGTTTCTAAAGGAAGCTTTAAGCTTTGATAGTCTGTTGGTAAGCCTGCTCTTTGATTTCTGGCGATAGCGCGCCCAACTGTTCCTTCACCTGCATTGTATGCAGCAAGAGCTAGGTCCCAACTACCAAACATATTGTGTAATTTCTGTAGATAATCCAATGCTGCTTGCGTTGCTTCCGTTACATGACGTCTATTATCTACCCACCAATTTTGCTTAAGACCAAAATGCTTACCAGTAGAAGGGATAAATTGCCAAATACCAGCAGCATGGCTGCGCGAATAAGCTTTTGGGTTGTAAGCACTTTCAATCATCGGTAACAAAGCAATCTCTGTCGGCATCCCACGTTTTTCTACTTCTTCAACAACGTAGAACAAATATTTTTCGCTCCTTGCTATCATCGCTTCCATGTAATTTGGACGTGAAGCGTACCAGTTTTCGAATGTTGTTGTGTGTTTTGAAGTGATGTCAGGTATCGCATAGCCAGCTTGAATACGTAACCAAATATTATTGTCAAAAGGGATTACTTCAAGCGTTTGCTCTAGCGCTAAGAATTGATCTTGATCAGGCGAGTTATTGATTTCAGCTATGGTACTGTCTATTTCAGCATCAGTTAAAAATTCTAACTGGATACCTTTGGCATTAGTATTTGCATGAGATACTGAAGAGAAAATAAAAATAAAGAAGCAGCTCAAAAAGCCTAGCAGAGTTATCACGAGTTGCTGCCATTGGCAGGCTCTGTTTGAATCGGCGTTGTCTCTATACATGCGCAAGCTTTAATTAAAAAATATGCTAAATAGTATCGGCGCGTTAATAACTAGTCAAGTAAAAGATTTACTTTACCTTTATTTATTATCACTATGATTAATAATGATTTCTTAGTGTTCTTATTTTGCTGAAAACAGACAGTTCATCATTATTTTCGGCACCTGAATTGCAAATAATAGATGGCACGTGACATCTTAAAAATGGATTGATATTGAGCTCTTGTGCAATAGTACTTGGCAAGCTTGATTCGCCCTTACTGCGCAAATGCATTACTTCAGTCTGTCTCTTCAGTAATGCACTATTGTTAGGTTCTAGTGTAAGTGCAAAGTCAATATTTTTACTGGTATATTCGTGCGTGCAAAACACTTTGGTTTCAGGGTTAAGTTTTTTTAGTCGATTCAATGAGTGTAGCATCTGTTCAGGTGAGCCTTCAAAAAGGCGGCCGCAGCCAGCACTAAATAAAACGTCCCCACAAAATAAATAATAGTCAGCAAGATAGACTATATGCCCTAATGTGTGGCCTGGTAACCACCATACAGTAAAGTTAAGATTGATAGCATCTAGGTGTATATTGTCACCCTCTGAGACCTCAATATGATCAAATTTGAACTGCTCATACTTTGGTGCGTATACTGGTACATTCTGGTGGGCTAATAGCGTTTCAACACCATCAATGTGATCATGATGGTGATGTGTGATTAAAATAGCGCTTAATGTTAAATGATGACGGGATAAGGTTTCAATCACAGGATTTGCATCTCCTGGGTCAACGATAACAGCGTTATGGTTATTATGCAAAAGCCATATATAATTATCGACTAGTGCAGGAATAGGTAGAATGTGTAATTGTTTTGTATACATGCGCGATCATTCGTTGCTTCTTACTTCCAAGTTTTGGATTTATTGTCTTTTTTGTCAATCATTAAATGCAGCCACATAATCAAGATAACTGGTTTGAAACCACTTTAGGTAAATATATGCTCAGCCAAGAGCAGGCAATTTATGACCTAGCGGTGGGCAATGTATTTGGATTTTATGCTGTGCAAATTGGCATGCCTCAATTAGATTGCCTAAAAAACTCACGCATTCCAAATATCATTTATGCGGGAAATCGCAGTGGCAACTTACATTGCGAAAGTACTTATCTGCCATTTGCAAGTAACAGTGTTGATTTAGTCTGTATGCCGCACGCATTGGGCTTTAGTGAAAATCCGCATCAATCGTTAAGAGAGGCATCGAGAGTATTGGTTCCTGAAGGGTACTTAATCATTGCGGGGTTTAATCCATTCAGTGCGTGGGGCATTCGAAGGATTTTCAGCAATAAAAAGTCTTACCCATGGTTTGGCGCATTTTTCTCGCTTTCTCGCATCAAAGACTGGCTGGCGTTGCTGGATTTAGAGTTTGTTGAAGTGGAGTTTTTGAGTCATGGGCTTCCGCTGAATAATCAAAAGTGGTTGAAACGCTTGTCATTCATCGACAAAATAGGTGAGAAATGGTGGCCAATGATAGGAGGGCAATATATCATAGTGGCGAAAAAACGCGTTGTGAACATAACGTTGCTCAAGCCAAAATGGAAGAGAAGCTTGTTGCAGCCTAGTATTGCAGTTAGTGGTCACAAGAACACTAAGCATAGTAGAAAAAAAGATATAAATAATGATTGATGTTTCCAATGAGTAAGGTAATCGAAATATATACGGATGGTGCATGTAAAGGAAACCCAGGTGTAGGCGGGTGGGGTGCTTGGTTGAAGTATAAGGAGCAAGAGAAATCACTATTCGGCGGCGAGGAAAATACAACAAATAATCGTATGGAAATGACGGCGGTCATACGTGCGTTGGAAGCGCTAAAAAGGCCTAGCGTGGTAAAGCTTTACACGGACTCAGTCTATGTGCAAAAAGGCATGATGGAATGGATGGCTGGATGGAAAGCCAAAAATTGGCGTAATGCTAATAGGAAGCCAGTCAAAAATGATGACTTATGGAAACAATTGGATACCCTTTCAAACCAGCATCAGATAGAATGGATATGGGTTAAGGGTCATGCAGGTAATGAAGGTAATGAACGTGCAGACCAACTTGCTAACGCTGGTGTTGAACAAGTGTTAAATCGTCAATAAATAATAAAACAGATCATGAAGCAAATATTTTTAGATACAGAGACTACAGGCTTGTACCCTGATCAAGGACACCGCATCATAGAAATCGCTGCAATTGAGACCATTAACCGCCAACTTACTGGTAGTCACTTTCATCAGTATATCAATCCCGAGCGTGAAATTGATCCTGCAGCGCAAGAGGTGCACGGGATTACTTTAGATTTTTTGCAAGATAAACCTTTGTTTGAGTCTATAGCTGCTGATTTTATTGAATTTGTTAAAGATAGTGAGTTGATTATTCACAACGCGCCATTTGATGTGGGGTTCCTCAATAGTGAGCTTGGTCGACTTGGGCTACAGCCACTAGAGGAAGTTTGCGGTAAAATCACTGATACATTAAAAATGGCAAAGGATGCCAGGCCTGGGCAGCGTAATAATCTTGATGCCTTATGCCGACATTTTGAGATTGACAACTCAAGACGAACTCTGCATGGAGCGTTGTTAGATGCTGAGTTGCTCGCGGAAGTGTATATGGCACTTACTAGAGGGCAGGATAGCTTGATGATTGATTTGGATCACGAAGATGCAATGCACGATATGGATATAGCCAGCACAAATCTCAAGAAGTTAAAAGTCCTAATGGCGAATGCTGAAGAGTGTGCGGAACACAATGAATATTTACTGGCTTTAGGTGCTTCTGAAAAGGCTTGGTAACCGTAACAATTTTATAATCATTAATATTTTAGGTAGAACATGAACAATACGATTGTAGTAACAGGTGGTGCTGGATTTATCGGCAGTAATTTTGTGAATGCTTGGGTTAAACAGGGTCTTGGCAAAGTGATTAATGTCGATAAGTTAACCTATGCTGGTAACTTGGAAAATTTATCCGAAATCCAAGGCGACGAAAACCATGTGTTTGTGCATGCTGATATTGGTGACAACAAAGTCATTGCAAATTTATTATCCGAGCACCAACCCAAAGCCGTGCTTAATTTTGCAGCTGAAAGTCATGTTGATCGATCAATTCATGCGCCAGGTGAGTTCATCCAAACCAATATAGTTGGTACATTCAATCTACTAGAAGAGGTGCGTGCTTACTGGAACGCATTAAGTGAACAAGACAAAGCGGATTTCCGATTCCTGCATGTTTCTACAGATGAGGTCTATGGATCTTTGACCGCTACAGACCCAGCATTCAAAGAAACTAATCCCTATGAGCCTAACAGCCCATACTCTGCATCAAAAGCAGCATCTGATCATTTGGTTCGCGCATATCATCACACTTATCATATGCCAATGTTAACAACCAATTGCTCTAATAATTATGGCCCATACCATTTCCCAGAAAAGCTTATTCCATTGGTTATTCATAATGCCCTTAATGGCAAAAACCTACCTATTTATGGCAATGGCAGCAATATACGTGATTGGCTATACGTAGGCGATCACTGTAGTGCAATTCGCCGCGTTCTAGAAGCAGGCAAAATAGGTGAAACCTATAATATTGGTGGTTGGAACGAAAAAACCAATTTAGAAGTTGTACACACTTTATGCGATATATTGGATCAGGAGAAACCAAAATCGAGCGGTAGTTATCGTGATCAAATTACATTTGTTCAAGATAGGCCTGGCCACGATCAGCGTTATGCAATTGATGCGACAAAAATTGAGCGTGAGTTAGGCTGGAAGCCAGCTGAAACATTCGAAACTGGAATCAGAAAAACGGTTAAATGGTACTTGGAAAATCAGCATTGGGTTGATAATGTAACCAGTGGCGAATATAAAAATTGGATTGGCAAAAACTATCAAGCAAGGGAGGGCGCTTAATGGCGATGAAAGGCATTATATTGGCAGGTGGTTCTGGTACGCGGTTATACCCAGTGACAGAGGTCGTTTCTAAGCAACTGTTACCCGTTTATGATAAACCGATGATTTACTACCCATTGTCAGCGCTCATGCTCGGCGGTATTAGAGAGGTTTTGGTCATCTCTACACCGCAAGATACACCGCGATTTAAAAGCTTATTAGGCGATGGCAGTCAATGGGGTATGAAAATTAGTTACACGGTGCAGCCATCACCAGATGGATTGGCACAAGCTTTTATCCTAGGTGAAGAGTTTATTGGTGACGACCCATGTGCGCTAGTGCTTGGTGATAATATTTTCTATGGTCACGACTTGGCACAAATGACGCAAAATGCTGCAAATCGACCTAAAGGGGCTTCTGTTTTTGCTTATCCAGTACATGATCCAGAACGATATGGTGTAGTTGAGTTTGATGCAAAAGGAAAAGCCATTAGCCTAGAAGAAAAGCCAGCTAAACCTAAATCTCGTTATGCAGTTACGGGTCTGTATTTTTATGATAACGATGTTGTTGAGATGGCGAAAAATCTCAAGCCTTCAGCTAGAGGTGAGCTGGAAATTACAGACTTGAATCGAATCTATCTTGAGGCAGGAACCTTGCATGTTGAGGTAATGGGCCGAGGTATGGCCTGGTTAGATACTGGTACACATGACTCTTTATTAGAGGCCGGTGAGTTTATTCAAACAATTGAAAAACGCCAAGGTTTGAAAGTGGCATGCCCTGAAGAAATAGCTTACCGTATGGGTTTTATTGATGCAGAGCAAGTGAAACAGGTCGCTAAAAAGTATGCTAAGAACGGTTATGGGGAATACTTAACTCGGATTTTGAATGAACAGGTATTCTAAATGAACGTAATTGAAACAAATATTCCTGATGTGCTCATTTTTGAGCCTAAAGTCTTTGGTGACGATAGGGGCTTTTTTTATGAAAGTTTCAATGCACGTGAGTTTGAGAAGGCTACAGGTATCAAAGCACATTTTGTGCAAGATAATCACTCAAAATCAAAAAAAAATGTTTTAAGAGGCTTGCATTACCAAACAAAACAGGCGCAAGGTAAATTAGTTCGCGTAACACAAGGAGAAGTGTTTGACGTTGCTGTGGATCTAAGGCGCTCATCGCCTACTTTCGGTAAGTGGGTAGGGGAAGTACTTTCTGCTGACAATAAACGCTCTTTATGGTTGCCAGCAGGTTTTGCACATGGCTTTTTAGTTCTATCAGAGACCGCAGAATTTCTTTACAAAACCACTGATTTTTATGCGCCCGATCATGAGTGGATTGTTAAGTGGGATGATCCAACGATTGGTGTTAAGTGGCCACTGGATGGTCAACCAGAGCTTTCCGCAAAAGATGCCGCAGGCAAATTATTATCTGAAGTGGAAACATATCCATAGTAATGAATAAAAAAAAGATACTCCTGACAGGCATTAATGGTCAAGTAGGACATGCTTTACAGTCTCAATTAACAGGTTTTGACTGCGTAGGAATGTCACGACAGCAGCTCGATTTAACAAATGTTCAGATGATTAGGCGAGTTATTCAGGAGATCAAACCTGATATCATCATTAATCCAGCAGCATACACAGCAGTTGACAAAGCAGAGTCAGAACCTGAGCTTGCTTATGCTATCAATGCAACAGCGCCTGGCGTAATAGCGGAAGAGGCAAAAAAATTAGGTGCTGCACTTATTCATTTTTCAACAGATTATGTCTATGATGGTAGCCAATCAACTCCTTATGAGGAGACTGATCAAGTCAACCCAATTAGTATCTACGGTAAAACTAAACTGGCAGGTGAAGATGCGATTAGAGCAGTAGGAATTCCGCATCTCATTTTAAGAACAAGTTGGGTGTATGGCGCTTATGGTAAAAACTTTTTAAAGACTATTGTCAGGTTAGCCACTGAGCGAGAAGAGTTAGGTATAGTGGCCGATCAATTTGGCGCACCTACTTCAGACTTAAGTATCGCTAAAGGCGTGGCAAAGCTGCTGTTGAAATGGTTACCCGAAGAAGAACGGATGACGGGTGTCTATCATTTTACCAATACTGGAAGAACTTCTTGGCATGGTTTTGCGTGCGAAATTGTAAAGCAATACAATACAAAAGTTAGCTTGAAAGTGGCTGAAAAAAACATAAAGCCGCTCACAACTGCTGATTATCCAACGCCTGCAAGTCGGCCTGAAAATTCATGCTTAAATAATACAAAGCTAAAATCGACTTTTGGTTTCGAATTGCCCAGTTGGCAGGACGGGTTGAAAGAGGTTATACAAACGATGCCTTCTAACCAGTAGCATCAGCCCAACTATTGGGAGTTTCATAGAGTCTAACGCGAGATAGCTTTAAATGGTTACCATACATATCTTGATATTGATGGTTTAAAATTCTAAAAGCTTCAGCTGCCATATTCTCAGCTGTCGGCACCTCTTCAAAAACAACAGTTTTGTGTGCTGGCAGTGTGGTTAAAAAATCTAATACAGGGTGATCTTCTTTGTAAACTAAAAAAGCATGGTCCCACACATCTACTACGTAGTCGCGTGCAATTCGCTTTACATCCGAAAAATCCATTACCATACCATTTTCTGATGTTTCTGCTTTCTTAATAATTTCACCTTCTAATGTGATTTCTATAGCGTAGCGATGACCGTGCAAATTCTTACATTGGCTATTGTGGTGAGGAATGCGGTGACCAGCATCAAATTCTAGACGTGTAGTGATTTGCATGATACTAACAACTTAAGGTGGTAATTTCTAAAACCGTCATTATATCAGGCGGCTATTAAAACGCCTGAACCCAATTGATAAAATCATCATAATGTAGTGCTTTGGAGAAATAGTAGCCTTGGCCTTTGTCGATGTTTAATTTTTTTATCATCGCTAATGTTGATGCATCCTCGATTCCTTCTGTTAACACTTCCTTTCCTAAGCTTTTCGCTAACATAGCTATTGATTGCACAATTTCAAAATCTTCTTTGGAATGATGAATGTTTTTAATAAACGATTGGTCAATTTTGATAATGTCAATTGGTAATTGGCGTAAGCGCGATAGCGAGGAAAATCCTGTACCAAAATCATCCAGCGCAAACTTAAAGCCCAGTTCAGATAGAGCATTGATAACAGATTGAGTTTGCTCATTATTCTCAAAAAAGCCAGTCTCCGTAATCTCTAGTATTAGATTTTCAGGATTTATTTTCCAGAGTGTAAGCGCATTACTAAATAAAGCCGGTAACTCAGGATCATATAAATCTTCAGCACGTAAATTCAGGGTTAAATAAATATCTAGATTGTGATTGTTATTGACTTCAAACACATATCTGCACGCAGTATTAATTAGCCAGCGGGTAAAAAATTTACCTTTACCTATGCTGTTTAATACATCTACGGCAATATTTGGTGCCGCTATATGACCAAACTTTTCTGACCAGCGTAATAGCAATTCAGCACCAGCACATCGGTTTTTACTCAAATCGATTATTGGTTGAAAATTAAGCGTTAGATTATTGCTATCAAATGCTTCCATTATTTTTGATTCTAGCGCTAGCTGGTCGTTTATTTTCTGCTCTAAATCCAGTCCATAAACTACATAAGACTGTCTTTTGTTAATTGCATATTCAAGTGCTTTTTTTGCATTCCTAGATATTTCAGTTGCAGTTAATTTTTTGTTTTTACTGTAAGAGCAACCGATATGCGGTTTTACGAGTATAGACTGTCTGTTAATAAAGATGAGTTCTTCAAACGCTCTGAATATTTTTGCTACCAATAAATCAAGTTGAGTGACTTTTTCTATTTGCGGAATTAAAAGTTCAAATTGGTAATCACCATTAAAATAGAGCTGACTGTTTTGGAATATATTTTTTTTAAGGATGCTTACAATTTGGGCGTTTAGTGCTTGAGAAGATGACTTGGGGAGCAGCAGCATGTTGTTTTCAGTTTGAAAGTGAATTGAAAACAGTGCTGTGATCTCATTTTCTGTACATTCTTCTAAGGTCCGTGCCAGGTTGTTGGATAGTAAGTTGGTGTTTGGTAGCTGAACTGACTCGTCAAAGTTCATCACATAATCAACGACAACATGATGATAACGGTTCAGACTTTCAAGCAAAATGTTTTGTATAAACAGTCCGAATTGATCACTTTTATTCATTCCAAAACGATTTTTTAACCTAAAGCAACTAATTAATTCGAGTGTTGTTTCTAGCCTAGATCCTTCGTCAATTGCATTTAACCATAGATGAATAATTTGATTAATATAATCAGTAAACGTGTCGATGCTCTGTCCTGGAGACCAACTTTCTAAAGCATCACAGAGTAGATATAAATTGGAAGAAAGATCAAATGACTGTTGCCGTGATTTTAAAAAATCGGTATCGACATTCAATCTAGAAATCACCATTTCAGCGCTGAGTTTATAGCAGCTGAGTTTTTCAATAATCTTTCGATTGTCTAAATCAATCTCAAGCTCTAGTGTTGAGGGTGTTTCTTGTACATTCTCAGCCATGATGTAAGTTAAACATAGAATTCAGTAGGGTCTAAACCATAGCTGTCTGCAGGAACTCCTTTTGTAATTGCATACACTTCACCATTTGGAGCCATCGGTTTGTGAATAAGATCTAATACAACTGGCGCTTCATAGCGGCTTTTATCAGTGTCAAGCAATAGCATAACCCGAGGCATCAGGCGACGGACTTGATTTTGTTGAATAACAACACCGATCTCTCCAGTATTTAACTCTACGAGCGAACTGACAGGGTAAATCCCCATAAATTGAATCAACTGATCAATGATTTCACTGGAAAATTGTTTGCCGCTCAATGCGTGAATTTCATCTAATGCCTGCTGGTGATAGGCGCCTTGTGCATAACTTCTATGATTGGTCATGGCGCAGTAAGTGTCGATTAGTCCTGCTGCTTGTGATTGCAAACTAAGTTTATCCCCCTTTATGTGGAAAGGGTAACCACTACCGTCAATGCGTTCATGGTGCTCTGCAATTAATCTAATCACTTCTTTTGGGATACCTGGCGTTTCTCTTAAAATTTTTATACTTTCATCTACGTGTTTCTGTGCGTA
>JBFIGM010000049.1:0-14205 GCA_041602315.1 Methylophilaceae bacterium
CAAGCAACCAGTATGGGTCTATTTACCCATCAAATGGGTGGTTTTGATGTAGAAAAGGCGAGAGAAGCTTTTGCTATTCCAGAACAGTATGATTTGATGTCTATGGTTGCTGTTGGTTATGGTGTCGATGCAGAGAAACTACCTGAAGATATAAAAGAAAGGCAGTTGAAAGAAAGAAGCCGGCACCCGTTAGGTCAGATATTCTTTGATGGTATGTGGAATAAACCGATCATCTGATAAAATAATGGTTTAACTGATTAATAGGAAATCTCATGGCGGTTGTAAAATTAACAAAGGAAAATTTTAAAGACACGATAACCAACAATGACTTTGTCATTGTAGATTTCTGGGCACCATGGTGCGACCCGTGTGTTAACTTTACGCCTACATTCGAGGCAGCGGCTGAAAAAAATCCAGATATTGTGTTTGGCATGGTTGATACAGAAGCTGATCCTGAGATTAGTGATTATTTTGAAGTTGAGAAAATTCCAGCGATATTAGTTGTACGCGAGCAAGCAGGTATTCATGCGCAACAAGGTGAAATTGGCGCGCCTGCATTAGATGAAATTATTAAGTGGGCTCGTGAGTACGATATGTCTACGGTACGTCAATATTATGCAGATGAGGCTGCCAAAACGAAATCCTAAAGACCTTTCGCTCTTTCCAAATAAAAAGCCGCAAATTGCGGCTTTTTTTGTAACAAACACATAAACTATTTTATTAGCTTAGCGTAAAGCGATACACGTAATAAATACCGATCAGTATCATGATATACATTGGCAGGTTACCACTTTTTTTCTTTGTATCTTTATTAGGTGACGATATCCAGCGGTTAAGCAGCCATAGTACAAAAATAAGCACTGGCAACAGTAGCATTTTAGCGGTTGACTCAAAAAAGAATGCGAACATATTAATAATCCAACTATCTTCTCTGAAAAAATCAGTGGCAATGCCGACAATGCCAATCACCATAAGTAGCATCGATAGCACAGAAATGATGGTCTGCAATAAGGTGTCAGGCTTTATGTCTGCGTTCTTTTTGTATTTGTTTGGATCCATTGCAGCTCCTTTATCAGTTATGTTGCGATGCTAATTTTGCGGTAAATATTTAGTAGGGTCAACTGACTTACCGCGTTCGCGAATTTCGAAGTGAAGCTTAATTCTATTTGTGTCTGTATCACCCATTTCTGCGATTTTTTGTCCTGCTTTCACAGGTTGGCCTTCTTTAACTAGAATTTTGCTGTTATGTGCATAAACCGACAAAAAGGTTGGGTTGTGTTTGATAATGACCAATTTACCATAGCCACGCAAATCAGAACCTGAATAAATAACCTTACCAGCGGCGGATGCGTTAATCGCTTGGCCTTTAGTACCAGCAATGTCAACACCTTTGTTCGTTGCCTCATTAAAGCCTGCAATGACTTTTCCTTGAGTCGGCCAAGACCAGCCAGTATCACTAACGGCAACTGGTAGAGGCGTCGCTACATCTGTAGAGGATGGTGTTTCTGCTGTGGTGGGCAGTTTTGTTACAGCTGTGGGTGGTTCTGCAGGCACAGCAGGTGTAGCGCGATTATATGCTTCTAAGCTGTAGGGTTCGCGAATAGCCTTAGGGCTTGATAAGACTGGCGTTACCACGGAGCTGGTTGTGGTGGTGACAGCCGTTACTTCATTTTCTCCAATATCTATAGGTGAAATAATCACACCATCTTCATTTTCATAGCTTGTCGGTTTGTCATCAGCTTTGCTATCTTTATTGTTTAAGGACGCAAAACTGAGTCGCTGGCCAATGTGAATGGTATAGGGCTCTGAGATATTATTTGCTGCAGCAATTTCTCGGTAGTCATAGCCATGATTAAGGCCAATGCTATATAGGGTGTCACCGCGTTTAACTACATAGCTATCTGGACGCCAGTCATTACTGGTATCGGTGCTCTGCTTGCTTGAGTTGTCTGCTGTTGGTGAGCTAGCTTGAGGTGAACGGTTGATAACGGGTGCGGGCGGCGTGCCAGCGCAGCTAGCAAGCAAGATAAGTAGTAGATTGATTAAAATTAAACGTTGCTTCATTAACCTAAACCACCTAACAATGGCACAAATCTAACCATTTCTAATTTCGTTTCTTTAAATTCATTGCCAACACGTTCAATCAAGTAGAGTGTCTGCGTGTCTGTGCCAATTGGTATAACCATTCTTCCACCATCTGCTAGTTGTGATAATAGGCCGTCTGGTACATGGCTTGCAGCTGCAGTCACGATAATGCCATCAAACGGTGCATAGGCCTCTAGTCCTTCACTCCCGTCTGCATGGTCTAGTTTAACATTGCTGCATTTTAGTGTGCGCAGATTGGCGCGTGCTTTCATTACCAATGGGCGAATGCGTTCCAGCGATAGTACTTCGCGTGCGACTTTAGATAGCACAGCTGTTTGGTAGCCGCAACCAGTACCAACTTCCAGTACTTTGTTGAGTTGTTTACCATTGCGGAGTATTTCTGTCATGCGAGCAACAATATAAGGTTGCGATATTGTTTGTCCAAACCCAATGGGTAGGGAGACATCTTCATAGGCGCGAATAGACAGCGCCTCATCGACAAACATGTGCCTAGGGATAGCCCCAATTGCAGACAGTGTCACTTCATCTTTAATGCCGCGTTCACGCAGGCGCGAAAGCATGCGTTCGCGTGTGCGAGTTGAAGTCATACCAATGCCCGATTTTTTATTAATATTACTATTACTAAGTGCCATTGCTTAATCTAGCCAACTATTAAAGGAGGCTATTTGTTCATGGTTGGTTAAGTCTGCGCGAATGGGTGTGATAGACACTTGTTTATTGGCTACCGCATGAAAATCAGTTCCCTCGCCACCATCATTAGGTTGTCCTGCAGCGCCAACCCAATAAACCTGCTCACCTCTCGGGGTTAACAATTTCATCACAGGTTCCGCTTTGTGACGTTTACCTAGACGCGTAATCATTTTACCTTTTAGTTCTTCATATGGAACATCTGGAACATTGACATTCAGAAGCATCGGGCCTTCAAATTGATTCTGCATATAGTGTTTAACTAGCTGTGTTGCAATTAAAGCGCCTGTTTCAAAGTGTGTGGCATCGTGCTGTGACATAGAGATGGCGATAGATGGAATGTTTAATAAATAGCCCTCCATTGCCGCGGCAACTGTGCCACTATATATTGTGTCATCCCCCATGTTTGCACCATCATTGATGCCCGAAATAACAAGATCAGGCATATCTTGCATTAATCCAGTCAATGCTACATGAACGCAGTCAGTTGGCGTTCCGTTTACATAAAAGTATCCATTTTTTGCTTCTTTGACCGTGAGTGGGCGATCTAACGTGAGTGAGTTACTAGCACCACTTCGATTGCGATCTGGAGCAACGACGGTAATATCAGCAACTTTCGCAAGGTGCTCAGCAAGCACAGAGATGCCTGTTGCTGAATAGCCATCATCGTTTGAAATTAAAATACGCATTTAGTTATTATAAATTACATGGGAGGCTTACGTGTAAGCCGCGCATAAAAAATTGCACAAAGAAAAAATACAATACTGAGTGTGATTTCTATCATGGCGAGCTTGGCAGAAAGCCCATTATCCGACCATGCCCTGACTATACCTTCAATAAAATAAAATAATATCAGCATGCTAGCCCATTGATAGGTGTATCGTTTGCCATTGAGTATGCCAAAAAGCGGGGCTAGTAACGGTAATGACTTTAAGAACAGTAAGGAGTCTTTATTACTCAGTGGCGCTAGCCATATTTCCCATGTAAGACACAAAAAAATAAGGGCAATCAAGCTGATCGAGGCCCCAAGTTGTAGACGTGACGTTAAGTTCGACATTGTTTGGCCATGGCAACGAGTGCCATTCTCGCTTCTTGCGCGTTTGTTATAGGTTGATTAAATTGGAATCGTAAGATTTGGTCTGGCGTGGTGCGAATGTCAAACCCTAGGCTATCAATGCCGATCATTTTAACGGTAGATGGTGCTATTTGATGAAAGTATTGGCAATAAGCCTTTAGGTTTTCAGTATGATCCTCATTCATATGTGCAAGAATGTTAGCTTCCTCCGTGAAGAGTGGGCTAGATGGAATTTGAAAGTCATTGGCTTCTAGCCAGCCCATTTTGCCAAAACCAGCTATATATCTAGCATGTTTGATATAAAGCGTATAGAAGCTGAAATCATGTGCATCAAAATAAGTTTCTGCTTGCGGCATGTAGCGTAAATATCGAGCGCGTAACAAATCATTTTGCTTATCTGTTTGTTCGGCTTGTGCTAGCAAGGTCAGGCGCGCGTTAGATTGCAAGTCTGTTTCATGGTTGAACACAATTAGCGAGACATGTGCATTGTGGATAATGTTCTTTGTGTGTTCGGCTAAACTACTAATTAAAATAACCGGCATGCCTTGATGGTTAACAACGAATGGTGTTACCGAGCCAAATGGATAACCTTCATATTTGACAGAGTGTGTTGAAAGAATGCCTTTTTGTGAGCTAAATAAAAACTGTTGTGCTTCTTGTTTAAGACTCATTAGGTGCTATCGGTTTATCCATTTAATTTCATAGCGGTTTCAGCCAGACGCTTGCCCAATGCAATGCAGAGCTTCTTTTCTTCATCCGTGATTGGCTTGTCATCCATTGCACCACCAATATGGCTAGCGCCATAGGGTGTGCCTCCAGATTGTGTTGTGGCTAGGCTTGGCTCGCTATAGGGAATACCCAGTATTAGCATGCCGTGGTGAAGTAATGGTAGCATCATTGAGAGCAGTGTGGTTTCGTTGCCACCATGCATAGAGCCGCTAGATGTAAACACACAGGCAGGTTTATTCACTAAAGCACCTTTTAACCAAAGATTAGAAGTGCTATCCAAAAAGTATTTCATTGGTGCTGCCATGTTGCCAAAGCGGGTAGGGCTGCCTAGTGCTAGACCACTACATGATTCAAGGTCAGAGAATTCAACATAAGGGTCTCCATCTTCAGGGATATCAGACTCAGTTGCTTCACAATTGCTTGAAACTTTTGGAACTGTGCGCAGGCTAGCTTTAGCACCCTTAACGCTATTCACACCTCGGGCAATGAGCTGTGCCATATCACGCACAGCGCCGCCACTAGAGTAGTAGAGAATCAGTAGTTCACACATTGTTTTTAGCTAGCGTAGCTGCTTTGCCAATATAGTTTGCAGGGGTCATGGCAAGTAATCGCGCTTTTGCATCAGCTGGGATTTCCAACGTTTCAATAAAGGCGTGCAAAGTGGTTTTGCTGATGCCGCCTTTGCCTCTCGTAAGCTCTTTGAGCTGTTCATATGGGTTTTCAATACCGTAACGTCGCATCACTGTTTGTATCGGCTCTGCCAACACTTCCCAGCTATTATCTAGGTCTTCATGAAGTCGCCCTGGGTTGATTTCAAGTTTATTTAAACCGCGCAGACATGAATCGTAGCCCAATAGCGTGTAGCCAAGTGCAACACCCATGTTTCTGAGTACAGTAGAATCTGTTAGATCACGCTGCCAGCGTGATATGGGTAACTTTTCTGCTAAGTGTCGCAATATAGCATTCGCCAGACCTAAATTACCCTCAGAGTTCTCAAAATCAATCGGATTGACTTTGTGAGGCATGGTAGAAGAACCGATTTCGCCAGCTTTAACTTTTTGTTTGAAGTACCCAACAGAAATATAACCCCAAATATCACGGTTGAGATCGATCAAAATGGTGTTCGTGCGTGCAAAAGAGTCATACAACTCTGCCATATAGTCATGTGGTTCAATTTGTATCGTCATTGGGTTGTAGTCTAATCCCAGACTTTCCACAAATTGCTTCGCGAATGACTCCCAGTCAAAATCAGGGTAAGCTGAAAGATGTGCATTGAAGTTGCCAACTGCTCCATTGATTTTTCCGAGCACTTCATTATCAGCGAGTTGTTTTTGTTGGCGTTTTAAGCGATATGCGACATTTGCTAACTCTTTGCCCATGGTCGTTGGAGACGCTGTTTGACCATGTGTGCGCGAAAGTAATGGTTGATCTGCTAGCTCGACTGATAATGTAACTAAACGGTTAATCACTTCATTTAAAACTGGCAACATTACTTCATCACGCGCTGCTTTTAACATGAGTGCGTGTGAAAGGTTATTAATATCCTCTGAAGTACAGGCAAAGTGAATAAATTCACTTGCTTTTTTAATCTCTGGATTGCCGAAAAATTTCTCTTTTAACCAATACTCAAGGGCTTTAACGTCATGGTTAGTACGACCCTCGATTGCTTTTACTTGCGCAGCGTCAGCCTCGCTGAATTCTTGAATTGCTGCATCAAGCTCTTTAATGGTTTCTGCACTAAATGGTGCGATTTCTTCAAGCTCTTTCGCAGCACTGAGTGCTTTTAACCACTCAACTTCAACTAATGCGCGGTGTTTAATCAGCGCATATTCACTAAAGAAAGGGCGTAGTGCATCGAGTTTTGTTTGATAGCGCCCGTCAAGCGGGGAAAGGGCATTTAAGGTAGTAAGTGACATATAAAGCAAAAAATCAGAAAAACGCCATTTTACGCTTTTTATGCCACTTAATCTATGACACAAATATCCGATTTACGGACTTAACTAAAACTAATCATATCGACAAATGCATTTACCTCTGTATTTTCTAGTTTTGGCTGGTCTAAACATAAGTTAAGAATTTCAGTTTGCTTTTTGTCATCAAACCGACGTGCTAAATTTACTTGGAATTTTTTAACTAGTTCAGGAATGCCTTCATTACGTCTGCGGCGGTGACCAATCGGATATTCCACAGCAATATTGCTTGACTGTGACCCATCTTTAAAGAAAATCTGAATGGCATTAGCGATAGAGCGTTTTTCAGGGTCTAGATAGTCGCGAGTGTAATCTGCATTTTCAACACAAGTCATCTTTTCACGTAAGCGATCTATACGTGGGTCATCTGCGACAATATCTTCGTAATCTTTTGCGGTCAGCTTGCCTTTCAATAGACCAATTGCAGTCATATATTGAATACAGTGATCGCGGTCTGCAGGGTTATCTAGAGGACCAGTTTTATCAATAATGCGAATCGCAGATTCATGTGTAGTAATCACAATTTTATCTATCGCATCAATTTGCGCTAAGGTCTGTAGCTTATCCCCAACTTCTTTGTTCAGCTGAAATGCACATTCAACTGCTGTTTGGGCATGAAACTCAGCTGGGAATGAGATTTTAAACAATACGTGCTCCATCACATAAGAGCCGTACGCTCGTTGGAACTCAAAAGGTTTTCCTTTAAAGAGTACGTCATAAAAGCCCCATGTTTTAGCGGTTAGCGCGCTAGGGTAGCCCATTTCACCTTGCAATGTCATCCATGCTAATCTAACCGCACGAGATGTTGCATCACCTGCAGCCCATGATTTACGAGAGCCTGTGTTGGGAGCATGCCGGTAGGTGCGTAAACTCTGGCCATCAACAAAAGCATTAGAAACAGCATTGATTACATCTTCTTTAGTACCGCCCAATAGTTTTGTGACGACTGCTGTGGAAGCAATCTTGACCAAGATGACATGGTCTAGTCCAACACGATTGAAGCTGTTTTCTAATGCCAGTACGCCTTGAATTTCATGCGCTTTAATCATTGCAGTTAAGACCTCTTTGACCTTCAGTGGTGCTTTTCCTTCCGCAATGTTTTTCCTTGAGATATAGTCTGCAACAGCTAATATGCCTCCCAAATTATCGGATGGATGACCCCATTCAGCTGCTAGCCATGTATCGTTAAAATCCAACCAACGAATCATTGCACCAATATTAAAAGCGGCAAGAATAGGGTCTAGCTGATAGTTTGTGCCTGGCACTTTAGCACCGTTTGGCACTACTGTTCCTGGCACTACAGGTCCAAGCAGCTTTTTACACGCTTGATAATCTAAAGCTTCAAAGCCGCAGCCTAATGTGTCCATCAAGCAGTTGCGCGCTGTATCATACGCTTCATCTGATTGAATTTCATAGTCCATGACATAGTTGGCGATATCAACGATGACTTGGTCAGGAGCCGGGCGTACGTTTGAGATGTGTGCTGACATGTTTATGTACCTTTATCTAAGTGTTTAAAAGTGAATCACTGCGTTACGCGGTGCTCAAAACCCTCATGTACTACATGTACATTCCGGTTTTTGTGCGCCGTGCGCCTTGTGCTTCCTCTTTTAAAGCACTTGCTAAAGGCACAAAACGTAACGATTAATATTTATCGTTTATCCAGCGGGACAAATGGTCTGTTATCAGGTCCGGTATACTCGGCATTTGGGCGAATAATCTTATTATCAATCCGTTGCTCAATCGCATGTGCGACCCAACCTGTCGTCCTTGAAATCACAAAAATAGGTGTGAACATGCCAGTTGGTATGCCCATCATGTGATAACTGGACGCGCTGTACCAATCCAGATTTGGGAACATTTTTTTCTCACGCCACATCGTTTCTTCTATTCGCGCAGACACATTAAATAAGCGCATGTCGCCAGCATCTTCGCTTAATGCGCGGCTAACGGACTTGATAGATTCGTTACGTGGATCACCAATGGTATAAACAGGGTGGCCAAAGCCAATAATGATTTCCTTACGCGCCATACGTGCCATAATGTCCGCTTCCGCTTCATCAGGCGTTTGATAACGTTCGATAATCTCCATTGCAGCTTCATTTGCGCCACCATGTTTTGGACCACGCAGCGCTCCAATTGCGCTGGTAATGCAAGAATACATATCAGAAAGTGTGCCTGATACTACGCGTGCCGTGAATGTGGATGCATTAAATTCATGTTCAGCATACAAAACTAATGAAGTATTCATCGCATCGATATGCAATTGTTTTGGTTTTTTGCCGTGTAATAGATGCAAGAAATGGGCGGCAATAGAGTCATCATCGGTTTCCACTTCAATGCGTTTGCCGTTATGGCTATAGTGATACCAATAAATCAATATGGAGCCAAAACAGGCAATTAAGCGATCCCCCAGATTTTTAGCATCTTCCACGTTGTGGTCATCAGCTTCAGGTTCAAGCGTGCCTAACATAGAGCAACCTGTGCGCATTACATCCATTGGGTGCGCGTTCGCAGGAATTTGCTCCAAAACAGTTTTGAGCGCTGCAGGTAGTCCGCGTAGTTTTTTCAGTTTTTGATGGTAAGCAGACAATTCTGATTGATTTGGCAGCTCGCCATGAATTAATAAATAAGCGACTTCCTCAAACGTTGCATTTTTAGCCAGTTCAATAATATCGTAACCGCGATAATGTAAGTCATTGCCTGTATGGCCCACAGTACAAATAGCAGTAGACCCTGCCGAAACGCCTGCAAGGGCAACGCCTTTTTTCTTTTTTGGAGTATCTGTTGTCGTAGTCGTGTTCATCTGTATCTCCCTATTTTTGATAGAGTGCATCTAATTTCTGTTCAAATGCGTGGTAACCTAAGTAGTCGTATAAATCCATGCGTGTTTGCATCGTGTCTATTACATTTTTTTGCGTACCTTCTTTTTTTACTGTTTGGTAGACATTCAGCGCGGCCAAGTTCATAGCGCGGAAGGCGGATAGTGGATAGAGCACCATGCTGACATCGGCAGTTGCTAACTCATCAACTGTGAATAACGGTGTTGAACCGAACTCTGTGATATTGGCCAGTACCGGGACTTTTACTGCGTCAACAAATTGTTTGTACATGCCTAATTCAGTCATGGCTTCGGGGAAAATCATATCGGCACCCGCTTCAACACAAGCACATGCACGATCAATGGCTGACTGTAAACCTTCTACCGCCAATGCATCAGTACGTGCCATGATGACAAAGCTATCATCGGTTCTAGCATCTACAGCCGCCTTGATACGGTCAACCATTTCCTCTTGGCTGACAATGGCTTTATTGGGGCGATGACCACAACGTTTTGCACTAACTTGGTCTTCAATATGGACAGCTGCAGCACCTGCTTTTTGTACACTCCTGATGGTGCGAGCAATATTAAATGCACCACCAAAACCAGTGTCAATGTCAACTAATAATGGCGTATCGACTGCATCAGTAATGCGGCGTACATCAACTAAAACATCTTCGAGTGTCGATATACCCAAGTCTGGTAAACCTAAAGAGCCAGCAGCCACGCCGCCGCCTGAAAGGTAAATGGCCTTAAACCCAGACTGTGTTGCCAGCATGGCGTGGTAGGCATTGATAGCACCAATAATTTGTAATGGTTGTTCAGCTGCTAATGCAGCGCGAAAGCGCATGCCCGCTGTTACTATTGTACTCATGGTAGACCCTTTTAAGAAAAGAAAGCTGTTTTTGCCTCTTCTGGCATCGCAACGCCAGTTAGTTTTGCCTTTTGTAGTATTTCCCAAAAATAACGATAAGTCGCACGATCATGTAGCTCGCCTGCATATTGAATTGGCCCCCACTCAGCAGCTTGCGCTGATAGCAAAATATTGGCAGCATCCACGACCTCGTCAAAATTCGGTTTCATTGCATCCACAATAGCCTGAATCTGTGTTGGGTAAATACTCCACATCCGCATAAAGCCAAACTCGTTGCGCGCGCGCGATGCGTCACTGTATGTTGTTTCTACATTTTTAAGATCTAATGTCACGTTATGTGCAGGGACAACACCATTACCTAAGGCGGCAGCGGCTACTTCTGCTTTTGCACGAGCGAGTAAACGATGCTCAAATTGACCAGGGCTTCGCATGGCGCTGGCAGGAATAGCACCGTTGTGTGCACTGACGAAATCCATTAACCCAAAATCTAACACTTGTAACCAGGGTAGCTTGGCAATCTCGTGCACCTGACGCAATGCGCCGTGAGTTTCAATCAGAATATGAACTGGAATAACGCGCTCGATACCATTGAATGTTGCCATTTTTTGTAGATAGGCAATCATTTCTTGTGCCTGACTAATGTCGGTACATTTCGGAATGGTAATGTAGCTTAATAGATTACCTGCACCTGCAATAAGAATATCAATATCTTGTTTCCATGCTGGATGCGTGTAGTCATGAATACGAGCGCCAGCCATTTTGTGCTTGTTTGCATCAGAAGTCAGTACGCGCACAATCATTTCTGCATGTTCGCGTTCTTGACCGCTTGCAGCACCGTCCTCACAATCACAAGTGATATCAAAGACAGGTCCGATACTATCTTGTAGGCCAAGTGCTTTCAGAATTAACTTTTCACTACCTGCAAAATGCTCACAAGCTGGAATTAAAGGGAACGGTTTTTCTCCGCCAAACAGTGCTTCATTTGGATGTACAGCCATCATTCATTTCCTTTTCGAGGGATTGCTACGGTGTAGTCTAAGTCTAGTACCACGTTTTGGTGGTAGTCTTGGTTGTTTTTAATATTCTCGAGTGCAGAAGGGGGCATGTTTTTTATGCCTACCATTCTTAATCGCAATGCACCCATGTCGCTGCGGCCTGGCAAGTCCCATTTTTCTAGCACTTCGGTCATGGTATAGATGGTGTCGCCTGCAAACGTTGGATTAACATGCGTGCCACCATTAATTGCCAATATGCTCAAAGCGTTTTCTAAGCCTTCGTAGCTCAATGCGCGACAAGCAGAAATCACAACACCGCCATAAACCAGACGCTTTCCAATTGCTGTGCTTTGCATCAAATGAGCATCAAAATGCAATCTGGCATTATTTTGGTAAAGCTTTGTTGCCAAAGTATGGTCGCTATCATTAATAGTCATACCTGCTGGGTGATCCAGCCGCTCTCCAACGTGATAGTCCTCCCAAAAGAACTGACCACCTGTCACATTGCTGATCTCATCATGTGTCTCTAGATAGTTAGGCAAACTCAGTTGTTTTGCAGAAACAAATGCGGGTAAGTCTGGGATGACCGTCGCTGGTGCTTCTGACGAAGCTTGCTTTTTGTGTACCATTACCCAGCGTACCCAACTAATAACAGGTAAATTGTTCTGGTTGACTGAGGTGGAGCGAACCCAAACTACGCCACTTTTACCGTTTGAGTTTTGCTTTAAGCCAATGACTTCGCTGGATGTTGTTAGCGTATCTCCAACAAAAACTGGTTGTGTAAACTGAACATCAGCATAACCCAAATTTGCAATAGCATTCACTGAAATATCAGGTACTGTTTTACCGAATGCGATATGAAAAGCGAGTAGGTCATCAACTGGCGTGGTTTTATACTCCAGGCTTTGTGCAAACGGAACACTGCAATGCAATGGGTTTCTTGCGCCAGTTAATGCGATATATAAAGCGCAGTCTCCTTCAGTAATGGTGCGTGGTGTGGCATGATGAATGACTTCATTTAAAACAAAGTCTTCAAAAAAACGACCGCTGTTAATTTTAGCTGTATTTGACATTAGATAAACTCTTCTTCCAATTCTTGTATCATTTCACTTAACTGAATAATTCGTTCTGCTGCAGCAATATGGTGATTTTCTACAAACTTATCATTCACAACCACTGTACCTCTGCCTGAAGCCTGCGCTTCTTTTAACGCTTGGATAACCTCTCTAGCATTCGCCACCTCAGTTGCTTTTGGGGTATAGGCGTCATTACTGTAGGCGATTTGAGCTGGATGAATAATTGACTTCCCATCAAAGCCTAAATCTCTGCCTAATCGGCATGCATATTCAAATGCATGCATGTTCTTAAGGTCGCTCGCAATCCCGTCAATAACACTTCTCTTGTAAGCACGTGCAGCTAATACAACCAGTGATAATGATGTTAGTATCGCCGTTCGTTCAGGTGTGTAACGAGCATGTAGTTGCGTAATCAAATCCGATGTAGCGATAACCATACAAATAATGCGGTCAGACGCTGATGCAATTTCTTTCGCATTTAAAACAGCGAGTGGACTTTCAATCATGACCATAATGGGCATGTCACTTCCGCCTGCATCATCCAGTGCTTTTTGTGCTGCGAGGACATCGTCTTTTGACTCTATGTTAGGGAATAAAATGGCATCAGCACCAATATTAGCTACTGCTTTGATGTCATCGTGGCCCCATTCTGAGTTTAAGTCGTTAACTCTGACAATTACTTCGCGTTGACCATAACCGCCAGCTTTCACAGCTTCTACGATATTGATACGGGACTGTTCTTTTGCGTCAATCAAAATCGGGTCACCCAAGTCCAATATGACAGCATCTGCCGCTAACGTACGCGCACGGTTCAAATAGTGTGTATTGCAACCAGGTACATAAAGCATTGAGCGTCTAGGTCTTATATGTTTATTCATCATGATGTCGGTTTGAATAATTAATAATGTTTGATTATATAGCTAATTAAATGTCTGTCAACATATATCTTATGTCTTATATAAGATATAAAATATATAGACAATCATTAATGTTGTATGATATAAAGTAACAAATGCAATTATTTAAGTGGCGCAAGCCATTGCTGATAACTTTGATTCTTTAACTTTTTTGACTAATAGGTTGCTAGTATGGATAAACAGCTAAATTCGCCAAATTATCGCCCGCTTTATGATCAGATTAAGGTCTTGATTACACAAAGCCTTATTGGTGGTGAGTGGCGTCCAGGTGAGATGATCCCAAGTGAAGTTGATTTGGCGGCTAGATATAAAGTTAGCCAAGGCACAGTAAGAAAGGCTATAGACAGCCTTGCAACAGAAAACATTGTCATCAGGCGTCAGGGCAAAGGCACTTTTGTCGCGACACATAAAGAAGATGATACGAAGTTGCGTTTTTTGCGATTAACTGCGGAAACTGGTCAAAAAGAATTGCTGAACAATGAGTTTATCTCCTGTACTAAATCCAAAGCTGGTGCATACATTGCAAAGATTTTAGAAATGAAAGCCAGCGCAACCATTATAGAAATTAAAAGATTACTGACTTTTTCTGGTAGGCCGTTGATACATGATCATATTATCGTGCCTGCACATGCTTTTAAAGGGTTAAATAAAGCCAAAGTTGAAGAAAGTGGTGGCTCTATGTATAGCATGTATGAGTCGCAGTTTGGGGTAAGAATGGTAAGGGCGGAAGAGCGCTTGAAGGCCGTAGCCGCTGAGACGGATGTTGCTAAAGCACTAGGCCTGAAGGTGGGACACCCATTGCTAAGCATAGAAAGGGTATCGTTTACCTACGGTGATAAGCCGATGGAGTGGCGGTTGGGGTTGTGTCTGACAGACGATCACCATTACATGAGCGAGCTAGAATGATTGAAAAATCTTCATTAGCTTTGTTGGACTTCGCTTGCCGTGCTAAGTG
>JBFIGM010000050.1:0-14141 GCA_041602315.1 Methylophilaceae bacterium
GGACGAAATCCGTCACGATCTAACATAGTTGTACTACCATATAAAATTTAACTATGATTTTTTCATACTTTAGCCACTAATGAAAGTAGTGACGAACATTTAAAATGTAATAATGTGGAATTAAAGGAGTCTTAATGCATTATATTTTCCGAACATTATTCAATATGCTGCTATGCATCATGCTTGCATCATGTGCAATCAAAAATCCAAAAAATAGCTATGCCTATATCACCAATCAAGGCGACAACACTGTCTCAGTCATTGATATCAAACAGCAAAAAGTAACGCATACGATTAAGGTAGATAAGGCACCTGTCGGTATTGCTGTTGCAGAAAAAATTAATCGTGTCTTTGTTACCAATGTGGAAAGTGCAACGGTCTCAGTCATCGACACACAATCGAATAAAGTTATTGCCAACATCCCAGTGGATGGATCTCCTGTTGGGATAGCCACCTCTCCGGATAATAAGATGCTGTATGTAGCTGACTGGTATAGCAACCAAGTAATTAAAATTAATCCAATTACTTATGAACTGATGAAAAAAGCGAAAGTAGAAAAAGCACCTGCTGGCATCGCAGTAAGCCTAGACAATCAACACCTATACGTTGCAGCCAGGGACTCCAATGAAATTGCCATATTGAATGCTGAGTCTTTAGAAATTATCAAACGAATAACGGTTGGAGAACACCCCTTTGGCATCGCTACAAACAAAAGTGGTAGTTCTTTATACAGTGTTAATGTCTATGACAACAGCATTTCTAGTATTGATACCGGCACATGGCAACAAACACGCACTGAAGTAGGTGATCACCCTTACTGTGTTGCTGTAAACACTGATGATAATTTGCTTTACGTGACAAACACGTTAGACGAGAGTGTCTCTGTCATAGACATCAAAACGAATAGAATCGTCAAAACAATAGAAGTAGGCGACACACCTGAAGGGATCTATTACGATAAAATCAACAAAGTAGTCCTTGTAGCTAATTGGGGCAGTAATTCAGTAAGTATCATTGATGCACCGTCTAACACACTAATCAATACGCTATCAGTTGGTGACAAACCACGCGCATTTGGGCAGTTTATCTCTGGATAATTAATAGTGCTGGTCAACCGATAAAATGAAAGTACGTTAACTATCACAGAAGCGCTTGTAAGTAATCACTTAAAGTTTTAATTAACGCCCGCTTGATTTATAATGAGCAGCTATCTAGCTTTAGGTATATTTAAAAAATATTATTGGGAGACCATACATGAAGAAGTTTCTAACACTATTCGCCCTTGCTGCATTTTCTCTAACAGCAGCTGCTCACGGCCCAACACCACAAAAAATCGACGAGAAAATTGTCATTAAAGCAGAACCTGCCAAAGTATGGGCTATGGTTAAAGATTATGAAAACGTACAAAAATGGCTACCCACAGTCGAGAGCGTTAAAATTGAAAAAAAAGGTAACAACGTATTTAGATACTTAACGCTTAAAAGTGGTGGCAAAGTCAAAGAGTCCATTAAAGAAGTGGATGATGATGGAATGAAAATTAAATTTGAAGTGTTGGAAGGCGGCCCATTCACCAACTACAATCCATATATTTCTGTGAAAGCAGGACCTAATGCAGGTGAAAGCACAGTAAGATATTTCCACCGTTTTTATCGCTACTACCCACAAAACCCTCCAATTCCTGAAGGTCAAGATGAAGCAGCAGCGATTAAATTTGTAAATGACACCTACGGTCCAGGTTTAGAGAACCTCAAAAAGGTACTTGAAAACTCAAAGTAGCAAGCTCGGGAGCTAGCGCAGCTTCTAAAGCTGACACTAAAAATAACAGCGCAAGCAACAAAAAAGCAGTAGAAAAAAAACCATGGTGGAAATTTTGGTAAATGCATGAACCAAAAGTGACATTTAGAAAGTGACAAAAAGTGTCACGCCATGTGCTGAAAAGCGAGGGTTTTCCCTCGCTTTTTTGTTAATTAAAACAAGAAAAAATACACCGCAACCCTCATAAAAAATATTTTTCCTATTAATATCATATGGTTAACTTAATAACATAAAAGTTGGCACAGCCATTGCAATAAGCCTTACAAGCACTGGTATTTACTACGTCTAGTGTGTGTTTACTTTGTTAGTAATACTAAATTTTTTAGAGGAAAAAATATGAAACAAGTACAAAAAGGTTTTACCTTGATTGAGCTGATGATTGTAGTTGCTATCATCGGTATTTTAGCGGCAATTGCAATTCCGGCTTACTCAAATTATACAATCAGATCAGCAAACCGCGCATGTATGGCAGAAACAAAAGCATATGCCAATATTGCGATTGTTGAGTTCTCTGACGGTGGCGCACCTCCAGCACCAACACTTGGTGCTTGCTCAAGCATTACAGACCTAAGTGCTGCAGCAGCAATGGCACAGGTAACTGGTGTTCCAAATACTCCTGGTGATACAAACACTGTGTGTGACACAAGTGGCACATGTACTGGACCTTAATCTAAGCCAACTCGGGTAAAAGTTAATTGCTTCAACTCGAGACTTAACAAGATAAAAAAGCTCTTTCACGAAAGAGCTTTTTTTAAAACTAAACTATATTGATATGAACTTTACAGAAATAGAGATTTTTCAATATTACTAAAGGGATTAGACATGAAAAACCACCAAAAAGGGTTTACATTGATCGAATTAATGATTGTCGTAGCGATAATTGGTATTTTAGCCGCAATCGCCATACCTGCTTACTCCAACTACACGATTAAAGCGGCTAACCGTGCTTGCATGTCTGAGGTAAAAGAGTACACATCCAATCTAATTTACCAATTAAACGATAACCAGGGAGTCCCTGCAGTAACTTTGGGAGCATGTCAGAGTATAAGTGGTCAGGCAGGGATGACAATTGCAACGCTAGGTGTGATTACAGCAGTCCCAAACACTCCAGGAACAGGAACAACCACCTGCGATGCAGCCAATGGCGGAAGCTGCACAATGAACCCTTAAATCTAAAACATATGGATAGGTTAATTAACCAGACAACTTGCTAATCACGTAGTCGCTCTAGTGCCGCCTTCAAGCACTAGTGCTTTAAAGCCATATTGCGCCAATATAAATGCAGCGGCGGAGCTTCGACGGCCTGTTTGACAGTAAACAACGTATTCTTTATCTTGGTCTAGCCAATCGATTTTCTCACGCAGCTCATGAATTGGTGCACTGACAGCACCTTCTATATGGTGATATCTAAACTCCGATTCAAACCGCACATCCATCCACAACGCGCCTTCAGCAACGCGTTTTTTGGCCTCTTCCATTTTCACCGTGTTGACGACTGGTGTTTTTAGCAGTTCAACGAAGTCTTCTTTCTTCAATCGCAACAATTCTCCATCGGTTTTCATGGTAACAGTTGCGTTACGCTTGGTGTCAGATGCAAGCGCCTCCTCTCCAAAGGCTTCACCAACCGATATTTCAGCCAATTCAACTGGTGGCTGGCTCATATCATAAATTCGACTCACCACTGCCGTGCCTTGATGAATCAAATAATAATAATCACCCTCCTGCCCTTGCGTGACTATAGTTTGACCAGCCTCTACATTTATACTGGTTAATCGCTTCAGTAGCGTTTCGATATTGGCAGGTGGCACTTTACTAAAGATGCCATTTTTGAGCTTGAAGGCATTAAATGTTTCGCCGTCTATATGTGTACGATGCTGTTCATCTGCCGTTTTTTCCGCTTGATCGTCAGATGAAAAACCTGATATTTGATCCCATGTCAGCATAATATCCAATAAATCTAAATCTATTCTGACCACCTCAATTGGCGTTAAAGCTATAGTATCTTTGATGCGTAACTTTTCTGAATCAATTGGGTATTTTGCTGCTGGGCTGCCTCCACGCAAGACTAGCTTTTTACCATTTTCATAGCGGATACCTAAATCGCCTTTTACTAAGTAAAGCGCCTCCATACCCTGTTCACTGAGTCGTGTTGGATCTAGGTTCTTACTTATTTGCTCTATGATGACAACATCTGCTAGCTCTTCCAATCTACCTTGCGATAATTTGGATATTGGTGCCAAGTTTGCAAGTAACGCCTTGCCCGCCATTAATGGTTTACTGTCGCTTTGCTGATCCATAATATTGTCTTTATATCATTTTGTTTTAATTAAAGCGCAAAAACTTGCTCGTTTAGCAAAACTTTACAATGTGCAGTTTTCGGATTGTGCGCAATTTCACGCATGATTTGCTCTCCCGCCCCTGGCTTTAAATGTGTAATGTAGACTTGTGGTTTTTTATGCAAATAGTCTAGCTCTTCTGCAAGCGTCATCGGACACAGATGACTTGACTCAGCTGCTAGCGCCACATCTTGATTACTAAAAGCAGTCTCAATGATAAGATATTCTAAATTTTCTATTGTATTGACTCTTTCCCATAATGCCTTACAACCAGCAGTATCTCCAGTAAATACTAAACTTTTATTACCACTATCAATTTGGTAACCAACAGCTGGAACGCCATGGTTGACTGGCAGCGCTGTAATGATTCTGCCTGCTAGTACCTCTGTATCACCTACATTCATTACCTTATAGGTAAGCAATGGTTTTTGTCGATTTGGAATTAAATTAAAATTAGGCCATATCAACCAATTAAAGACGTGTTCTTTAAGTATTTGTATGACCTGAGAACTGGCGTATACATTGACAGCCTTATGTCTTAACCCCATCACGGTATCTAATAATAGCGGCAGAAAAGCAATATGGTCCATGTGCGCATGGGTGATAAAAATATGATCAATCTTTTGTAACGCATTCAATGATAAAGCCCCTACACCTGTACCTGCATCTATTAAAATATCGTCATCAATTAACATTGAAGTGGTCTGCAGGTCACCCCCTACACCTCCACTGCAACCCAAAACTTTTATTTGCATCGTTTTAGTCTCTTATGTTTACTTTACTGTATTTTTTAATTGGAGCAATAAGCTTGCCAGTTTACACATACACGTATTAAGCATTCATTAACAATGTAATATCATTCTGAGTTAATCCTTTATAATTTTAGTATTTGACTCAAGAGTGACAAAGTTTATGCATGATACTCCAATTGAAATTTGCAGCAGCAACAACCCTTCTGCCAGTGTGATTTGGTTGCATGGCCTAGGGGCAGATGGCAATGATTTTGTTCCTGTAGTTGAAATGTTAGACTTACCAGATTACCGCTTCATATTACCGCATGCGCCATTCTTAAAAGTAACGCTAAATGGCGGTTATGAGATGCGTGCCTGGTATGATTTATACGGACTAGGTGTAAGTGCAGCACAAGATGAGACGGGGATTAGAAAGACACAGGCCTATATTGAAAACCTAATTGACATAGAAATAGCCAAAGGCATTCCTAGCAGCAAAATTATTTTAGCTGGCTTTTCACAAGGTGGTGCTATCGTCCTTCAGACAGGCTTACGTTTTACTAAGAAGCTAGCTGGAATAATTGCACTATCGACTTATTTACCACTTCGCCCTAAGCTAACAACTGAGAAAGCGGAAGAAAATCAAAATACGCCTATTTTTATGGCACATGGCACACTAGATGAAGTCATCGAATTCCCCATAGCTCAAGCATCTTACAAGGCACTTAAGGATGAGGGCTATACAATTGAGTGGCACGATTTTCCGATTGGTCATAGTGTTTCTATCGACGAAATAGACGAAATACGCACATTTCTACTTAAGGTCATTATCTAACTACTTTTTAAAGAGCATGCGATTGCAATTTTTGTTAAAATAAGCCTACTGCCGATAATCGTTAGAATCAAACAACGCATGCAAAACAATACAGGTGAAATGCCGCTTAGCTACGAAACTGCAATTGCTGAGCTGGAATCAATTGTTAGCCAAATGGAGTCTGAAAAACTCACCCTAGAACAATCGCTAAGTGCTTATAAACGTGGGGCAGAACTTTTAAAAATTTGTCAGCAATCACTGGTAGCAGCAGAACAACAAATCCAAATGCTTTCAGAGGAAAACAAACTGACAGATTACAGTCAGAATTAAAAAAATCACCATGATAAATGAAGCCACCACGTCAGCAGAAAACCAAGCACAAGCCTTTAAAACCTGGGTGGGTAATATGCAGCTTCACATTGAAGGCATATTAGACAAATACCTACCAGCATCCAATATCAAACCAGAACGGCTTCATGATGCGATGCGCTATGCAACGCTCGGTGGAGGAAAGCGTGTGCGAGCACTGCTCGCGTATGCGGCAGGTGAATTCTGTGGTGCCAATACAGAAAAAGTCGATGCGGCTGCGGCTGCGGTAGAGCTGATTCATGCATTTTCACTTGTTCATGATGATATGCCATGCATGGATGATGATGATTTACGTAGAGGAAAGCCATCCACACATAAAAAATACGGCGACGCCATTGCTTTATTAGTCGGCGACTCATTGCAAAGCCTAGCTTTCCAGCTAATTTCACAAGACTTAAATTTAAGAAGCCCACAAAAAATAAAGATGTTGCATATGCTTGCACTAGCAACAGGGTCAAGAGGCATGGCTGGTGGTCAGGCAATTGACATTGAAAACGTAGGCATCCCACTGACACAAGCTGAGTTAGAAACCATGCATATCCACAAGACAGGAGCCTTAATACGCGCAGCCACATTAATGGGCGCCTACAGTGCTTATCGGCATAATGAGGAAAAAATTAAAGCGGCTGATCATTTTTCAAAGTCTATTGGGCTCGCATTTCAAGTTATTGATGATATTCTGGATACAGAAGCCGACACCAAGACTTTGGGTAAAACTGCTGGTAAGGATGCACATCAAAACAAATCAACTTACGTAACTATACTTGGCATACATGAAGCAAAAAAACTTGCAGCTGAGCTGCATGCGAATGCAATGGCGGCACTCTCCTTTTACGGACATGAAGCTGACTTATTGAGATATCTGGCCAACTTCATCACCCAACGAAGCTTCTAGCGCACCACCCTTTTATGACTTCTTTATTGTCTTCCATTAACTCACCTTTTGATCTGCGCAAGTTAAGCAAAGATCAATTAGTAACACTTGCTGCAGAATTGCGTACTTTCTTAATTGACAGCGTTTCTAAAACTGGTGGTCATCTGGCATCTAATCTGGGTGTAGTAGAACTAACTATTGCACTACATTATGTATTCAACACCCCTGAGGACAGACTTGTTTGGGATGTAGGGCATCAAACATATCCACATAAAATACTCACTGGTCGACGTGAAGAAATGGGGCAGCTCCGTAAAGCAAATGGTATCGCAGGATTTCCTAGAAAATCAGAAAGCGTATATGACACATTTGGCACAGGTCACTCGAGCACTTCTATCTCAGCCGCTCTAGGCATGGCGGTAGCAGCAAAGCAAGCGTGCTCTGGTCGGCGCAGTGTCGCGATTATTGGAGATGGTGCAATGACTGCTGGTATGGCGTTTGAAGCACTCAATAATGCTGGCAACACCGATGCCAATCTACTCGTTATCTTAAATGATAATGATATGAGTATCTCTAAAAATGTTGGAGCGCTTAATAACTATCTAGCAAAACTGCTATCTGGTCGTTTTTATGATAGCGTGCGCCAAACTGGAAAGCACGTTTTAGATATCGTACCCCCTGTTAAAGAGTTTGCTAGACGTGCAGAAGAGCATGCGAAAGGCATGGTTTATCCTGATGGCACACTCTTTGAGGAGCTCGGTTTTAACTATATAGGTCCTATAGATGGCCATGACATGGACACACTGGTTACAACACTGCGTAACATCAATGCATTAAATGGCATGCAATTTCTGCACATTGTCACGCAAAAAGGCAAAGGGTTTGAGCCAGCAGAGGATGACCCTAACAAATATCATGGGGTAAATAAGTTCGATCCATGCAATGGCGTTTCACATAGCAAGAATGAACAAAAAACCTATACGCAGGTATTCTCTGACTGGCTAGTCGATATGGGAGATACAGATGATCAGCTGGTAGCCATTACCCCAGCCATGTGCGATGGTAGTGGATTGAATGCCTTTGCACATAAATATCCAGACCGCTATTTCGATGTGGGTATTGCTGAACAACATGCTGTTACTTTTGCTGGCGGAATGGCCTGCGATGGTTTGAAACCAGTTGTCGCAATTTACAGCACATTTTTACAAAGAGCATATGATCAATTGATTCATGATGTCGCTTTACAAAATCTTGACGTTTTATTTGCGATTGATCGAGCTGGCCTGGTGGGTGCAGATGGGCCAACCCATGCAGGAAGCTTTGACTTGTCTTTCTTACGATGTATACCAAATATCATCATTATGGCTCCAAGTGACGAGGATGAGTGCCGCAAAATGCTGACCACCGGCTACTATTACCAAGGTACTGCAGCAGTGCGCTATCCGCGAGGCAAAGGCACTGGTATTAGTATTTCACAAACCCTTAATCCTCTAGAAATTGGCAAAGCAAAACTGTTGCGTGAATCTACACTAAATAATAAAAAAGTTGCGATATTAGCGTTCGGCAGCATGGTGAAGCCTTGCCTTGTAGCGGCTGGGCAGATTGATGCCACACTCGTTGATATGCGTTTTATTAAGCCTCTAGATACCGATTTGCTTGAGGAGATAGCAAAAACACATGCTTTAATTGTAACAGTCGAAGAAAATAGTATTATGGGCGGTGCTGGCTCAGCTGTGATGGAAGCGATGCAGACCCTCAACTTATCTACACCTACACTGTGTTTGGGTTTACCAGATGTATTTATGGAGCATGGTGTACATGAAACTATGTTAGCGCAATGTGGTCTGGATAGTGTAGGCATTACACAATCAATTGAAAATAAATTAAAGTCTATTAATTAGAATAGTAGATTGCGGTTAATAATAAAATAACCGTTTACACACAGTCTCATACGAGTAGAATTTTGATACAGCGTAAAAGACACAAAACTTTGGAGAATACACGCCGAGATGAATCAGCCAAACTTACCTAACAATACCTTAGAAGGTATAGAAGACGTTCAAAACAGACCTGATGTCCGTCATTTAGACATTAATAAAGTTGGTATAAAATCTATCAGACACCCTGTTATTGTTAAAGATAAAAATGGTGGGGAACAAAATACTGTTGCCGTATTCGATATGTATGTGCATTTACCCCATAATTTTAAAGGGACGCACATGTCCCGTTTTGTGGAAATTCTCAATGTCAATGAGCACGCTATATCTGTAGAGTCATTTGAAACCATCTTACGCGAAATGGTCGAACGTTTAGAAGCTAGCTCCGGTTATGTGGAAATGCGCTTCCCTTATTTTGTCAATAAATCCGCACCAATCTCTGGTGTTAATAGTCTGCTGGATTACGATGTTACGTTTATTGGTGAAATTAAAGATGATCTATTCACTATTACAATCAAAGTACTCGTCCCTGTTACAAGTTTATGTCCATGTAGCAAGAAAATATCCGATTATGGTGCACACAATCAACGTTCGCACGTGACCGTTACTGCATTAATCAATGACTTTATCTGGATAGAAGATATTATCACATTAGTAGAAAAGCAGGCATCTTGTGAACTTTATGGATTACTCAAGCGACCAGATGAAAAATATGTCACAGAACGCGCCTACGACAACCCTAAGTTTGTTGAGGATATGGTTCGCGATGTTGCTTCTGCTCTTAATGAAGAAGCCCGCATAGATGCATACATCGTAGAAAGTGAGAATTTTGAGTCTATACACAACCATTCTGCGTATGCGCTGATTGAACACGATAAACGTAAAATACTTTAAATATTATAACGATTTATAGGGAGATGTTATGCAAGAGAAAGCCATAGAACAAAAAGCGTCATTGCTACAAGTGATTAGAATGGTGTTATGGACAATGATTGGCGTCAGAGGTCAAAAAGGCTATGAAGACGATATTGCCAAAATCACCCCAAAGCAAGCAATTACCGCTGGCGTGATTGGTGCTATTATTTTCGTTTTTACAGTCGTTATGCTGGTTAATTTAGCGATTAATTATTTAAGTTAATCAAACTTTAATTCTCAACTATTCAAGGATTTAACTTATGTCTTCAGTTGCAAAAGTCATTGAAATCATTGCTTCAAGCGAGATTGGTTTTGACGATGCAGTACAAAAAGGAATCGCAAAAGCTTCAGAATCTGTTAAGAATATTACGAGTGCATGGATTCAGGATCAGAGCGTGAAGGTTAAAGACGGCAAAGTTACAAAATATCGTGTCGTACTAAAAGTTACTTTTGTGGTGAAATAGGTTTTCAGATAGCTTGAAAATTAAGTAGGCTTTTGGTCGTTTAATACTTTTTTGTTAACGTCATAATTGAGTTATCACGCTTAATATTGAGTCTGTTTTGTGCTGACATCCCTAATAGTATAAATGGCGGGGAGCTACCCTCAATAACAGTTGCATCAACATTATTTAAAACTATAGTACCTATTTTTAAAGTGTTGAGTGTGATTTTGAAAGCAGGTATTACACCATTAGCAGTTGCCATATTGACCTTTATTCCTTGCTTATAATCAATTTTAGCTGCTTTTGCATCGTCACTATTCAATGTGACATTGGTCGCACCTGAGTCAATAATATATTTAAAGCTACCACCATTAAGCGTTAAATTGCCGAAAAAATGACCCGCTTGGTCTGCGTACAAACTCACAGGACTATTTACTGCATCAGGAGCGCTGGGGCTAACACCAACAAAAGCTGCTTGTCCCATTTTCAGCACTCTTCTTTTACCTTCGATTTCTAATGTAGCTGCATCACTATTGGCTGAAAGCAATTTCACGCCACTTTTAGTCTGTCCCGCCTGCAAATGATGTGGCCCACTACCGTTAATCATTACTAACGCTTTGTTGTTAAACAAGCCAACTATATTTATTTGTGTATCAGCTAACACATGCATGCTGAAAACCAAAATTACCGATCCTATTAGCCATTTCATCATATTACTCATCTATATAATTGGGATTAACTAAACATACCTTGCACGCCATGTGTTTTTGTTAGCTTTAACCCGAATGCTACCACAGCAAATCCAATTAACGGAAACATTGCTGCCAGCAAGAAAGTCGTTTGCCCGCCCAAGCCTTGTAGCGCATAGCCCCCAGCGATACCGCCTATTGCACCACCTAACCCGTAGGTTACGCTGTTATAGATAGCTTGCCCTTTTGCCTGATGACGTCCATTAAAAAAGTGTGTCACTACCTCAATTGTAGCAGCATGAAAACTGCCAAATGTTGCAGCATGTAAGCTCTGCGCAATTAACAACCATACAAGGTTATCTACTGCAACGCTTATTAAGGTAAAACGGAGGACAGCCAGCGCGAGACTGACCAATATGATTGTTTTAAGGCTATAACGCAGCATGATTTTTGGCATCCACATAAAGACTATGATTTCGCAGATAACCCCAACTGCCCATAACCAGCCTATCATACCTTTACTATAGCCATGTTCCGCTAAATAGATGGAATAAAAGTTATACATGACTCCATGTGCTGTGACCATCATTGCACACCCTGTTAAGAGCGCAATCACAGCAGGTTGGCGTATAATCTTCCATACCGAGAAGTCATCCAAGTGGTGCGGGGCAACAGTTACATCGGGTAAAGCAAAGGTGAGCATAAATAGTGAAATCTGCACAACCAAAATTGCCCATAACAAACTAGAAATACCTGCCCAATCGATCAAATAGCCCAATATGATGGATCCCACAATAAAACCAACCGATCCCCACATACGTATACGGCTATAGTGGCCTTTCGTGTTAGCCAAGTGGGCAAGTGTTAGTGACTCGGACAATGGCATGGTTGAACTGGTAAATAAGCTCAGTGCGCCCATCACCAGTAACATTGGCACAAAACCCTGCACCCAAAATACAGCGATAAAGCCCAATACTCCCAGTATCGTATTAAGTCTTATCCAAATTGTGCGCTTGGCTGTATGGTCAGCCAACCAACCCCAAAAATTCGGTGCAAATATGCGACTTATCTGGAAAAGAGACATTAACACACCAATTTCTACTGGTGTAAATTGTTCTGATTGTAAATATAAGGCCCAATAAGGCACAAATACACCTACAAAAAAATAGTACACAAAATAGAAACTAGCTAGATTTCTGTGTAACGTCTTGGTCAAAAGCTATGCAAATTATTTTATGATTGACTAGATGGTTGGCGTTTCGCGCGTCACATCAGCATTTTGTGCACGATGTCGTAATGCGTGATCCATTAATACTAATGCAAGCATCGCTTCTGCAATTGGCGTCGCCCGGATGCCCACACAAGGGTCGTGACGACCTGTTGTTTGCATACTTACATCTTTACCAGCCTTATCAATGGAGCGGCGGGCTTGCGGAATGCTGGAAGTCGGTTTTAACGCAATATTTACTTTAATTGCCTGACCTGTTGAAATACCCCCCAATATGCCTCCCGCATGATTTGTAGCGAATCCCGAGGATGTCATCTCGTCGGAGTGCTCTGACCCACGTTGTGAGACACAATCAAAGCCAGCACCAATTTCAACACCTTTGACTGCGTTGATACCCATCATCGCATGCGCAATATCTGCATCTAATCGGTCAAATACGGGCTCACCCCACCCTGTCGGCACGCCTTCTGCAATGATACTAATACGAGCGCCCACAGAGTCGCGTTCGTTTCTGATTGTATCCAGATACTGCTCTAATTCAGGCAAAACATCATTGTTGGGCGAAAAAAAAGGATTTTCATTGATGTAGTCCCAGCTCTGGAAAGGAATTTCTATTGGACCAAGCTGGCTCATGAAGCCACGTATAGTAACGCCATATCGTTCTTTCAACCACTTTTTTGCAATCGCACCAGCTGCAACGCGCACTGCTGTTTCTCGGGCACTTGAACGTCCACCACCACGGTAATCACGGACACCATACTTTTGGCTGTAGGTATAGTCAGCATGCCCGGGCCGAAAAGTATCTTTGATTTTGCTGTAATCTTGGCTGCGTTGATCTGTGTTTCGAATTAGCAAGCCAATGGGTGCGCCTGTAGTTTTACCTTCAAATACCCCGGATAATATTTCAACTAAATCATCCTCTTTACGCTGTGTAACATGTCGCGAAGTACCTGGTTTGCGTCGATCCAAGTCAACCTGTAGGTCTTCGGCACATATAGCTAGGCCAGGTGGGCAGCCATCAACTATTCCACCAATAGCTGGGCCATGCGACTCGCCAAATGATGTTAAAGTAAAAAGCATACCTATGGTGTTACCTGACATGGTGAAATCTCAAGACTTAAATAAACATGGATTTTACCACATTGGCTTGTATTACAATCAATAGTAGCTATTGATAGGTATAGCTTTGCTAGATTAGTTTATTAACTAAATATTCAAACCTGTTGCCCACTTAGCATATAACGCATGCGCTTGCTGGTTAAGTTGCTTGATACGATCAGACAAGTTTTCTAGCACTTCTTGCTTTGTTTGCACTGCTGGACTTATCGATGATTCAACTTGTGGCCCCCAACATTTGTACCACTTTCTCACCAGTTCATCTGTCATTTCCACATGACATTGCATCGCTAGGTGTTTGCCAATAGCATAAGCCTGATTGTCACAATATTCGCTGAATAATAGCCGTTTTGCGCCACTAGGTAATTCAAATGTCTCGCCATGCCAATGAAAACCTAAAAATTGCTTTGTATTGCCGAACCATTTTTTCGCATCAGCATTTTCATCAACATGCAAAGCACCCCAACCGATTTCTTCAACTGGGTTTTTTGTCACACTAGCTCCTAATGCCTTACTCATTAGTTGACCACCCAAACAATGACCGATGACTGGAACGTCATGTTTAAAGGCTTGCTGAATCAATTCAAGGGCATGCGGTATCCAAGGCAAATCATCATTTACACTCATTGGCCCACCCATAAAAACCAAACCACTATATCGGCTGACCTCATTCGGTATTTCTTCACCAAGATCAATACGGACCTCTTGCCATGGAATTTTTTCTTGATTCAAAAAAATACCCAAATAGCCTGCACCCTCACACTGAGCATGTCTAAATACAACTACTGGCTTCATGCATCATTCCTTACGGATTATCATTTCTTTACAATTTTATATTCCCCTAAGGAAAGGTTATTCAAAGAATAAGCGCCTA
>JBFIGM010000051.1:0-13929 GCA_041602315.1 Methylophilaceae bacterium
CTGCCCTGTAGTGGTGATGGCGTTCCCGTCAGTGCGCTCCTTAATAATCGCCCTTGCAACCTGCTTAGCAAACCGTTCTTCACCATAATCTTTTATTACCTCTCTTAGTTTCTTTTCTGAAATTGTGGCTAACAGTTCTGCTGCCGTTTCCCCACTCGTTTGATCCATTCGCATGTCTAGAGGTCCATCCAATCTGAAGCTAAAACCTCGCTCGCCCTCATCAACCTGCGGAGATGAAATACCTAAATCCAATAAAATACCGTCAACTCTCGCCAAACCATTATTTGCGGTAAGTTGATTAATTTCTGAGAAATGTAAATGCTCGATGTGGAATCGGCTATCTGAAATAGACCGTCCCGTTTGATATGCTGCCAAATCTCTATCAACAGCAAATAAGCGCCCATCTTCACCCAACTGCTCAAGTATCTTCTTACTGTGCCCACCTCTACCAAAAGTGCAGTCAATGTAAGTACCATTGGGTTTAATATTTAACGCTTCCACTGCTTCATCCAATAAAACTGTTGTATGCACTGCCTGATCAGAATTTTGTGACACTAATGCTGCTGTGGGCGCTTGCGTGGCGCCCCGTATCATAATGAGAAACCTTCTAACTCTGGCGGCATCTCAAATTCACCATCCGCATTCACAGCACTCTCGCATTCTTTAACCCAAGCTTCTTTATCCCATATTTCAAAATGACTACCCTGCCCGACTAACATCACTTCCTTGTCCAAGCCAACTAAATCACGCAAAACTGATGAAATAAGCATACGGCCAGCACTATCTAAAGTCACATCTTCTGCGTACCCGACTAAACGACGCTGCAAAGCAGCCGCTCTTTTTTCAAAACTAGATAAAGCCATGATTTTTGACTGAATAGGCTCCCAAGCAGGCGCTGGGTACAACAACAAACAAGGGTGAGAGTGCGCAGTAATGACCATTTCTCCGCCAGAATGCGCCTGCAATGCATCACGGTGTTTAGCTGGGATTGCTAAACGCCCTTTAGCATCTAAATTCAAGCTTGACGCACCCTTAAACACTTTTCACTTTCCACCCATTATGTTTGTTAAAATTCTTGCAAGGATTGCTGTAAAAGATGAGGAATAACTAACCCCCTTAGTAATTTGTTAATTATTCCCCACAAAACACCACTTTTCCCCACTATTTTTAACTTTAGAGTAAAAAATGGCTTAAAGCAAGCTTTTTCTCTTTATATGTCAAAGACTTAGCTTATTTTTTGCATAAAAACAAACTTCATAAAAATCATGCACTTATATATAATACTGAATGTTAAATATAAGAAGAGTTGACTATCTTGCTGAATTGACTAAAAGACTAATTTTGAATAAAAAGCAGTTCAAAATTAAGGTGTGAAAAAAGCGGTAAGAGAGGATACGAAAGTATTGAGTCGGTCACACCAGCAAGACCGTGAAGGTATTCCCCAATCTCATTAGGTGATAAATCATTAAGTCGGTTGAAATAAGTTAGCCGATAAGCCGGGTTCTGTAACCTGTAAAGGTTGACAGTCATTCATCTAGGCGCACAATTACTTGTGCGCTCGAGCAACCTACCCACTGACAGCGCGAGCAACGCCTATGCCAGCCTATTTGGTCTTGCTGCAGATGGAGGTTACCGCGTTTCACGTCCGCCTTTCGGCATACTCGTCTCTGTGGCCCTATTCCTCGCCTCACGGCGGACGGCTGTTAGCCGCCATCCTGCTCTTTGCAGCCCGGACTTTCCTCCCTCACTAAGCAAATCGCATGGATTTACTTGATATATGTGGCAATCAATACCACATAAAGTGTGACGGCGACTGTCTGGCTAACTTATGGCAGATTTTAACATATTCATTCATTAACCCCTCTCAATATTAGACCTAACCTGAACTAAATCAGTAATATTGGCAGAAATATAATCATAAATTTAAATTGGCAGGCAAATGCTTATTTATCGTTTCCCTTTTAAGCGATAAAATACTCTTGAACAAACTTTTAATTAAGTTTAGTCAGCCCTCACATGACTTATAGTCCAAATCATTCAATTAGTAACAATGATGGAGTTACCAATGATAAGCGTACGCCCAACCGATACACAAGAAAAAGCACTAAAAGTAAACCTTGATGAAAGACGCTATGGCTCATTTGCAGAGATCGGCGCTGGGCAGGAAGTAGTACGTTGGTTTTTTCGGGCTGGCGGTGCTGCAGGCACTGTGGCAAAAAGCATCTGCGCCTATGACATGAAAGTCTCTGATACGATATACGGCAATTGTGAGCGCTATGTTTCACGAGAGCGTTTGCAAGCTATGCTAGATATTGAGCAAGGGCTGAACCACCAAAACCTAAAAGCGTTAAGGGGCGACACCACAGCATTTTTTGCTTTCGCAGATACAGTATCAGCCAGAAATTTTGCAGGAACTAACGAGTGTCATGGCTGGATGGGCGTTAAGTTTCAAGCCCATCCCCGTGATGAAGAAAGCCAAATTATAATTCACGTCCGCATGTGGGATAACGATGCCAAAGCTCAACAAGAAGCATTAGGCATTGTTGGCACCAACCTTGTGTATGGTGCATGCTTTTTACATCACGAACCCGAACAACTATTAGAGTCTCTACTTGATGGGTTGAGCACCAATCGTATCGAAATTGATATGATTGAATTCTCTGGCATTGCCTTTAGAAATGTTGATAACCGCATTATGTCGTTACATCTCGTTGAGCTTGGCTTAACTGACGCAGCCATGTTTTCAGCCAGCGGGGAAGTGCTACAACCATCATCCATTTTGCGTAAAAAACCTGTACTGGTCGAACGTGGTCGTTTTAGACCAATTACTCATGTTAATGTTGATATGTTGGAATGTGCACTGAAACAATTTGAGGCTGAAGAAGACATCAAAGAGGGAGAGACCATCACAATTATGGAAATGAACATGGCGATGCTACGCGCCGATGGCAAGCTAGACTTGAAAGACTTCATCTCGCGTGCTGAAGTGCTTGCCGCAACTGGTCATACCGTCATGATTTCCAACTTCACTATGTTTTATCAGCTAGCGCAATATATCTCTCGCTACACTAAACGCCGTATTGGCATTGCAATGGGAATACCCACTCTTTTTGACCGCTTTAACCAAGAAAACTATAGCAACCTGCAAGGCGGCATGCTAGAAGGATTTGGTCGGTTGTTAAAAAATGATATCCGGATGTTTATCTACCCTACTATCAATCCAGACGGCAGCATGACAACGTTGGATAATATTAAAATAGAGGGCCCACACAAACACCTGTTTGACTTCCTCGTTGGTGAAAAGCGGATTTTAGCGATAGAAGGCTATCGAAAAGAAATATTAGGCATTTTCTCCCAAGACGTATACGACAAAATCCGCAAGGGCGATGCCTCATGGAAAGAGTCTGTACCTGAGTCTGTGGCCAAAGTGATTAAAGAAAAAGGTTTATTCGTATAAACAACGACTTTTCTGAGCCACGAAATCGCATCAAATTGATTTTACTTGCCAATGAACTTCTTGACCCGCCCTCAGCGGGACTAGTACATCACCATCGTAAGGATAACTTTCGGGTACTTGCCAACTCTTTTTCACTAACGTAATAGTATCTGTATTACGCGGTAAACCATAAAAATCAGGGCCATAGAAACTAGCAAAGCCCTCAAGTTTATCTAACGCATGCGCATCTTCAAACACCTCCGCATAGAGCTCGATTGCCGCATGGGCTGTATACATTCCAGCACAACCACAATCTGACTCTTTAGCTTTTTTCGGATGTGGCGCACTATCGGTACCCAAAAAGAATTTTGCGCTACCAGATATCGCAGCCTCTACTAGCGCCTTTCGATGGGTTTCACGTTTAAGCACAGGTAAACAATAATGATGTGGACGCATACCACCTTTAAACATGTCATTCCTATTCATCAACAGATGATGAACAGTAATCGTTGCAGCTACATTCCCCCCTGCACTAGCAACAAACTCAGCAGCATCTTTCGTTGTAATATGCTCAAAAACCACTCTTAAATCAGGGTAACGCGCAATCAGTGGCTGCATATGACGATCGATAAACACTTTTTCTCGATCAAACACATCAACATCTGCATCCGTCACTTCGCCGTGTGTTAATAGCGGCAACCCGACCTCTTGCATTGCTGCTATCGCAGCTGAGCACTTGTCCAGACTAGTAACGCCTGAATCAGAATTCGTCGTCGCGCCTGCAGGGTAAAGCTTAACTGCATGAATAAGACCACTATCTTTGGCTTTTCTAATTTCTTCTGCACTGGTGTTGTCAGTTAGGTATAGCGTCATCAACGGCTCAAAACTTACCCCAGCGGGTAACGCTTGCATAATGCGCTCTCTGTAAGCAATCGCCAACGCTGTTGTTGTAATTGGTGGCTTTAAATTAGGCATCACAATTGCTCGCCTAAAGTATTTAGCCGTATCAGCAACCACAGACTTCAATGCTGCACCATCTCTCAAATGTAGATGCCAATCATCTGGCTGTGTAATAGTAATTTGTGTTGTCATTCGTCGCTATGTCAACTTTCTAAATAGATTCATTTTTCAAAGAAAGCGCAAGCTGATATAAGTCATTTTTCTTTGCGCCTGTTATCTCTGCAGCCAGTTTAACCGCTTGTTTTAAAGGCAGTTCTGCCAACAGCATCTTCAATTTTTTTTCTGCATCATCACTGACTGCAGCTTCTACTTTTTCGGGCGCCGCCTCCACTAGCAAAACAAACTCACCACGTTGCTGATTAGCATCGCTTTCAAGCCATACTTGTGCATCTTTCAATGCACAGCGGTGTATGGTTTCAAATGTTTTAGTCAACTCACGCGCAATAGTAATACGGCGATCAACACCAAAAACTGCAATCATATCAGCTACACATGCCACAATCCGATGAGGCGCTTCATAAAACACCAGCGTATGATCAAACTTAATATGCGCTTCTAAAACTTTGCGTCTTTGCGACCCATTTGTTGGTAAGAATCCAACAAATGTGAATCCATTTTTGATAATGCCTGATACTGATAGCGCAGTAATCACTGCACTAACGCCAGGTACAGGCACGACCTTTACACCAGCACGAAGCAAAGTGTCAACTACAATCGCGCCGGGGTCACTGATACCAGGAGTGCCCGCATCCGTTACTAAGGCTACGCACTCACCAGCCTGTAAACGCTCCAATAACAACTGAGCTGATTTGTGTTCATTGTGTTCATGTACAGCAATGAGCTTTTTGGTAATTCCGAAGTGTGTCAGTAAGCCTGCTGTGTGCCGAGTATCTTCCGCGGCAATGACATCTACACTTTTTAAGACCTCTAAAGCTCTTAATGTAATATCACCAAGGTTTCCAATTGGCGTTGCGACCACATATAATATCGATTGTGTCATCAGTGAAATTCTAACGCGAAGCGTTTATTACAGCTATAAAAAAACAACAATAAGTGCGAAAGATGAAAATCAATAAAAATAATGCCGGGTTAGCCGCCGAAATAATAGCTGCAACTTTTTTGCAAAACAAAGGACTTAAACTTGTGACGCAAAACTATCATTGCCGGTTTGGGGAAATTGATTTGATTATGAAAGATGCCAATACGCTAGTGTTTGTAGAGGTGCGGTTGCGATCTAATCATCAATTTGGCGATGCAGGAGCGAGCATCACACTGCAAAAACAAAGAAAGCTGATTGCGACAGCCCATCATTACTTACAAAAAAATAATGATATTGACTGTCGTTTTGATGCTGTTTTAATGAACAAAGCCGATTTGAATCATATTGAATGGATCCGTAATGCATTTGACGCATAATCGGCGTATCATTCACAAAAAACTGTGCTTAAAATAAATCATAGGAGACCTCAATGCCATCTTTATCAAAACTATTCCTCAGCACTGCATTAATTGTAGCAACATCGACACAACTATCCGGTTGTTTTACAGCTGCCGTTGGTGGTGCTGCTGCAGGTGGCGCTATAGCAGCCGATCGGCGCACTGCTGGCATTTACATTGAAGATGAAAATGTCGAAATCAAAGCATCACAACAAATCAGAAAAACACTCTCCGAAGAGGCGCATGTTAATGTCACTAGCTACAATCTGAATGTACTCTTGACTGGAGAGGTACCGACCCAAGAGGCCAAACAGGAAGCTGAGAATATTGTTAAAGCGATTGAGAATGTTAAAAACATTACCAATGAACTGGTGATTGGCCCTAAAAGTAGCATCAGCGACCGAGCAAACGATACGTACATCACATCTGTCGTGAAAGGAAAGTTTGTAGCTGAAAAAGATTTTGCCGCTAATAACGTTAAAATAGTAACCGAAGCGAGCGTTGTTTATCTAATGGGTATAGTCAGTGATTATGAAGGAAGATTAGCAGCAGAAATCGCTCGCACAACAGATGGCGTAGCAAAAGTAGTCAAGGTTTTTGAATACAAATCGTAAACCAATCGTTTTATCAGGAAATTAAAGTAATATGGAAAACAAACCAGAGGAAATCATTATTCAAAGCTTAACCCGAGAAGGGAAACGATTCAGACCAAGTGATTGGGTAGACAGAATTTGTAGTAGCTATGCAACATTTGGTGAAGACCGCAAGTTGCGCTATTCACCTTACTTAAAGCCAGAAATGATTGATGGGATTCGCTGCTTAGCTGTCGACATGCAACTAAAAACGGCCAACCCAGAGGGCTTTGAAGAATTAATGGAGTTTGCAAGAGAAAATCAGCTCAATATTTTGAATGAAGACGGTGTTTCTATCGCCGTGCCTGATTAGCTCAATCATTTAGCTTTCATTCTAATTATCGTCTCAAGATACTCTCTTGAGACGATACCTCTTTTAACCTTAATCAACTTTCCCTGTGGATTATAAATATAGCTGGTTGGCAACACCTGGGCCGCACCGATCTGCTTTACAGCTTGATCACCCCCCAACACAACAGGATATGACATCAACATATCATCCACATAAGTCTCAACCTCTTCTAACGTTTTATAGTCAAAAACCACACCAATGACCATTACATCCGAGTCTTTACGGCTATCATAGAAATTAACTAGGTCTGGAATCTCCTCCAAACAAGGGGGACACCAAGTAGCCCAATAATTGACAATCACCCACTTACCCCTGTAAGCATCAAGTTGATGTGTCGTTCCTTCCAGGTCGGTTAATGTGAATGCATCTTGTGACAATGCATTCAAGCTACTTAGTGAAATCAACAACATTAACCAATAAGTAAGGAGCGTTTTGATGGATGCCAACATCTTTAATTTCCCCTACGCAAATAAAATGATAAACTAGCTCGCTAGGCAATATAGTAACCCAAACATACGGAGCATGTATGGCAATCAGCTTTAAGCTTCCAGAGTTAGAAGAAAACCCAGTATTATTGGCGGAAACACGTACGAGTAAAATCAGTGAGTTTATTCGTAACTTGCCTTTTAGCGATCCATACAGGGCAGCGTCCGACCTCATCGAAGAGTTACAAACACTGAATCGGCAAAAAATAGCTTATGCCAATAGAGTAAATGCATTGGAAGCATATCGCACAGCCGCCCACCAAGTTTCACAAGCACTTATTCCGCAATTCAGTTATGCCAGCCTGCCAATTTCTAAAAACCAAAAAAATTACGCCGATACTGTTATCAAACTCTGGCAAGAAATGGCGTATGGTTATAAGTGGGCGCTGATTGACTTACAGAATAAAATTATCAATATCAACAGTGACAAGGCAGCGGCACTAATTATTCAACGCGCCATACACGCAATCAAAGAAACTGCTCTAATCAATTACGTCACATACCACACCCCAGATAAGGCTACCTGGGCTGAACTTCATCAACTTTACTTTTGTGCGCTGCAGCAAAACGCACAGGATTTACCTGTTAACGAAAACTTATCTGACGATGAAGAAAGTTCGGTAAATGCGATATATACACAAGCCTTGCTGTTGGCATTAGCACACCCGCATCGCTTATGTAGCCAGGATATTATTAAAACAGATGCTTATTTACAAAAAATAGCCAAAGATGCTGAACTGAGTCCTATTGGTTTCATTGAAAGTAGTGTAGGGGTGTTTCTTATTGAGCTGGATGGCAATCAACCACCACAAGCATATGCTAAAAAACGTGATGAACCCAACAGTGAAACCGACTTGCTTTTACTCACAATTAAAGTTGCTAAGCGCATACACACTCACCTAAAATTATTGACGGACGGCATCTTGCCTAATGACGGCAGTTTACCTGAAAATGCTATAAGCAATCATGATGAAGACTTACTCCTGCATTTAATCAACCATTTTGGCAAATCACCATTGCGCGCCTTCACCAGAGCAAGAAAAAATGATGGCATGGAGCTTGGGATAGGCATTCATGACGCGCACTATTTTGCCCCTAAAGTAGGCAATGATTATAAAAACCTTGTGGTGAAAAGCGCTGCTGTAAAACCCTCCCGCTGGCAAATCTTAAACCAAAGCGCAGGTGGATATGCGCTACGCAAATTCAACTCTTCACAAGTCTCTATGCAAGTAGGTGATGTAGCTGCTATTAAAAACAATGAAACACTATCATGGGAAGTTGGTATTATTCGCTGGGCAAGTATTAATGAACTTGAACAACTTGATATTGGATTTGAGTTAATCTCGCCAAAAGTGAAGGCCGTGATGACAAAATCCAAAAAAAATGCATCAGAATTTAAAGCGTTGTCACTGCCAGAAATTAGCGCACTGAAGCAACAGGCCACCTTGATATTACCTAGAGGAAAGTTCACCTCTGGTGAGACCATTGAACTTATTGAGGATGATGTAAAAACAACAATATTGATTACCAAGTTAATTGAAAGAAGCTCATCATTTGAGCGTTATCAATACAGCTTGATATAACAGCTGTGATATTGTTATACTGTCACATCAATATTATTCCAGATTAATTGGAACAAATTTAACTAAATAATCCATTAACAAACGAAAATGCTGCGCATTAAAAGCTTGTTGAATTCTGATTTAACCTATAATTTCAACCTTTGAGGTCCCCATGAGCGAACAAATTATTCATCTTAGCGATGCTAGTTTTGAAGAACAAGTACTACAATCACAATTACCAGTATTAGTTGACTACTGGGCAGAGTGGTGTGGTCCGTGCAAAATGATTGCACCTATTCTAGAAGACATCTCAAAAGAGTATGCTGACCGTTTAATTGTTGCTAAACTCAACATTGATGATAATCAACAAACACCACCTAAATACGGCATTCGTGGCATCCCTACATTAATGCTATTCAAAAATGGCAATGTTGAAGCCACTAAGGTTGGTGCGTTATCCAAATCACAATTAATGGCTTTTATTGATAGCAACATTTAACGAACTTACACATCTGGCTTCCCAGCAAGCCAGATGTTCTTAATTTAACTAATCTGTTTTATTAATCACCCATCTAGAGAGTCCCCCCTAATGCATCTATCCGACCTCAAACATTTACCTGTGACCAAATTGGTTGAAATGGCTATTGAAGATAACATTGATAATGCTAGCCGCATGCGAAAGCAGGACCTTATCTTCGCTATTCTAAAAAACAAAGCAAAACAAGGTGATAATATTTTTGGCGATGGCACGTTAGAAGTGCTGCAAGATGGTTTTGGCTTTTTACGATCACCTGACACATCTTATCTTGCTGGACCAGGTGATATATACGTATCACCTTCACAGATACGCCGATTTAATTTACACACTGGCGATAGTATTCAAGGCGAAATTCGTACGCCAAAAGATGGTGAGCGCTACTTTGCTTTAGTAAAAGTAGATACCGTCAATGATGAAAAACCAGAGAATACAAAGCATAAAATCCTATTTGAAAACCTGACACCTCTCTTCCCAACCGAACCATTAACACTAGAGCGAGACATTAAAGGTGAGGAGAATGTGACAAGCCGTGTGATAGACATGATTGCGCCGATTGGAAAAGGTCAACGAGCGCTGATTGTCGCCAGCCCAAAAAGCGGCAAAACGGTGATGATGCAAAACATTGCGCATGCCATTACAGCTAATCATCCAGACGTTGTACTGATTGTACTTCTTATTGATGAACGTCCAGAAGAGGTAACTGAAATGACACGTTCCGTTAAAGGTGAAGTGGTCGCTTCAACCTTTGATGAACCAGCTGCACGTCACTTACAAGTAGCTGAGATGGTGCTGGAAAAAGCTAAACGACTGGTAGAGCATAAAAAAGATGTTGTTATCTTACTCGACTCAATTACCCGCTTAGCTAGGGCCTATAACACAGTAATACCATCCTCAGGTAAAGTGCTGACTGGCGGCGTGGATGCGAATGCACTACATAAACCAAAACGCTTTTTTGGTGCTGCCAGAAATGTTGAAGAAGGTGGCTCACTCACGATTATTGCAACAGCCTTGGTAGATACAGGTTCACGCATGGATGATGTCATTTACGAAGAGTTTAAAGGCACAGGTAATATGGAGATTCACTTAGATCGCCGTATGGCCGAAAAACGTATTTACCCTGCTATCAATGTCAGCAAGTCAAGTACACGCCGCGAAGAACTTCTCATCGACAAAGATGTTCTACAGAAAATATGGGTACTACGTAAATTGCTATACCCAATGGACGATTTGGAAGCAATGGAATTCTTGCTTGATAAGATTAAAGCAACAAAAAACAACGCTGATTTCTTTGATAGCATGCGCCGTGGCGGATAATCTGATTAATTCACAGCAAAAGGTTGTTTTTTTACTTGCTTCACAGCATAAAAAACAATAGAATGCTGAGTTCTCAAAATAAAGATTTAAGTTAGATGTTAATGATGTAAACATCTGGCTCACATAAGATAAGGTTATATTATGAAAGATGGCATTCACCCAGAATACAGAGAAGTCGTGTTCCAAGACATTGGTGCAGACTTTAGCTTTCTAACACGTTCAACGATTGCAGCCAAAGATACGATTAAGTGGGAAGATGGTAAAGAGTATCCTTTGGTAAAAATCGAAGTATCATCAAAGTCACACCCGTTCTATACTGGTAAGCAAATGATCCTTGATACTGCTGGTCGTGTTGATAAGTTCAAAAAGAAATATGGCATGTAATCAACAAACATGCTTCACTAAAAAGGCAGCTAAGCTGCCTTTTTTTATGGGTTTTTTACATATGCGGCATTTCAAAATGCTAAAATCGGTTTTAAACAATATGAATGAGCAGTACACAACATATTATGCGGTTTGACTTAGACCATGACTGGCAAGGTAACATTTCGACACCTCGTGCCCGTATAGGTGAACGTGCTAAAACACGGCTGCTTATTCTACTGTGCGCAATCTGGCTATTAATGGGTTTGATTGGACATCACCCATGGAAACCTTTTGAGTCAGACGCGATTAGCACAATAAAAAATGTCATTGATACTGGCAATTTACTAGCACCTGTTTCTGCAAGCAACGATCAACTGTCAAGCCCCCCCTTATACTATTTAAGCGCAGCTTTAACATCGCAAGCTCTGAACAATATATTACCTGGCCATGATGCTGCAAGAGTTGTGACTGGCTTATGGATGCTCATCACTTTACTGATGATTGGCATGACAGGCAGAGAACTTTGGGGCAAAGGATTTGGTCGACAAACATCATTCATTTTTATCAGTTCCATCGGCCTAGTCATTGCCGCCCATACACTCACGCCTGAAGTGTCAGCATTAACAGGTATCGCAACTGGCTTTTATGCACTAGCACTTGCAAAAAGACGGCCCTACAGAGCAAGTGCTTTTTTGAGTGCCGGCATGACGATAGCGTTTTTATCCAACGGCGTCCTACCTTTTAGCATTTTAATACTCACCAGCCTAATATTACCCTGCTTATTCAGTGATTGGCGTAACCGTAGTTATGGAAAAGTGATTGGTATTGCAATATTGATTGCAATTAGTATTAGCGTTGGCTGGATGTGGCTTTTATACCAAGAAACACCTACATTGTTTAACGCATGGTGGTCAAAATCTACGACGCTCGCCGATGAAAGTTTACATCTATATTTTATAAACTTACTTCTGTGGTATGCGTGGCCCTCTTTACCGTTGGCTTTGTGGGCAATTTGGCGTTACCGCGCAGTGCTATTTTATGAGCGTAAATTCCAACTGAGCATTACTTTTTTCTGCATTGCACTCCTATTACTCGGGCTTTATGGTGAAAGCAAAGACATCTATGCCATGCCATTACTGGTTCCTCTAACAGCAGTTGCCGGAGGTAGCATAGAAACGTTGAGACGCGGTGCAGCTGGCGCGCTTAACTGGTTTGGACTGATTCTATTTGGATTTTTAGGATTTTTAATCTGGTTAGGCTGGGGCGCTATGATGTCAGGAAACCCTGCCAAGCTAAAAGAGCGTCTCATTTTCCTATCTGGATTAACAAAACTGGATTTTAGTATTATCAGTTTTAGCGTAGCCTCTGCGATGACACTTATTTTCCTGTTCGCAGCTTTCCGCTCTAAACACTCTAACCGCTCTGCCGCTACTAATTGGGCGATTGGAATGACTTTTGTTTGGACGCTGCTAATGACCTTATGGCTACCGATGATTGATTCTGCACGAAGCTATGGCGATGCATTCATGAGTTTAAAAAAAGCACTTCCAACTCAATATACATGCATCAATAGTGAAAATGTTGGGAGTGCTCAACGCGATTTATTGTATTACTATGCAAACATAAAAACCTACCCTATACAAAGTGGTCAAAATATCAATTGCGATTTGTTTTTAATTCAAGATGAACGTAAGCCCAAAAGAATCAATCTTGGTAACGATTGGCAACAGATATGGGAAGGTAAGCGTATTAGTGAGCGTAAAGAATCATTTCGTCTATTTCAACAAACCCAATAAGCACATGGTTTGTTGGTTTTGCCACTAAGCTAGATGTTGCCGGATGGCATCAATCACTTTTGGGTGTAGACCATCACCCTGTCTTTCTTTAACATGCGTCACGATCGACTTTATCATGACAGAGTTCCAAAACTTATGTAAATGGCTTGCAATCTCTTTTTTTGCCTCTTCTTCATCGGGATTCGCTTCGAAAAAGTCCCCAATCTGATTGGCCATCTTAATTAGTTTTTCAATATCCATATTATTATTCCGTATACTCAATAATTCTGTTCACATGCGTATAAGCAACAAACTGCTGTTCTCTCACAAACCCAAGCAGTGTAACGCCATATGCCTCAGCAATCCTGACTGCTAAGCCAGTTGGAGCTGATATAGCCGCCAATGTATCAAACCCAGCCATAATTATTTTTTGCACCATCTCATAGCTAGCACGACTGGTTGTCAGCACAAACCCACCGCGTATATTCGCTTTACATAGTGCACCTAATAATTTATCTAGGGCATTATGTCTTCCAACATCTTCCCGTAGAAATTGGATGGCGCCCGTATCATCTGCCCATGCACACGCGTGCGTTGCTCCCGTTTCCTTCTGCATCACCTGTTTGGCTTGTATATCATGATGCGCCCTAAAAACGCTATCAATATCAAGCACATTTTGTCGCTTGCTATTGCCATTGGCGGAAGCTGGTAAATGAAAGACTTGCGATAAGCTCTCCGTCCCACAAAGACCACAACCTGTTCTGCCAGCCATGCTACGTCTACGTTCTTTTAATTGCATAAATCGCTCAGTGGCTATATTTAAGTGTAATTCAATGCCTTGCTCGTGTTGCTTGACTTCAACATCATACAGCTCGCTTTTGTCCTGCAAAATACTTTCGGTAATTGAAAAACCTAGGGCAAAGTCTTCCAAATCTTGCGGACTCGCCAACATAACAGCATGTGAAACACCGTTATAAACCAAAGCGATAGGTACTTCTTCAGCTAGCCGATCAGTAACTTTGATGAGTTGCCTATCTGCTTGCAACCGACTAACGTTATATTGCCCAACTGC
>JBFIGM010000052.1:0-13418 GCA_041602315.1 Methylophilaceae bacterium
AAACGCCATTTTCATCATACGCCATATGTGATTTATGATCAGGGCTGTCCAAGTTTTTACCATCCCAGCAACTAGGGAAAACCACCATTTTAGATAAGTCGCCACTGCAAGCAGGGATGGATGCTTGCTTGCCTGTATAAACTTCATTACATGTCCAACGAATAATTTCTCTACTCCAGCCTGGACTTTGTGTAGATTGTGCAGATGATGTACCTGCAATCATACGCAGGCCTTTAGGGGGTGCGATAACTGTATCCGGTTTACCAGTTTTGTAATAGAAAAGCGCCCACTTGGGTTTTAATGGTCTATTTGTCGTTGTATCAATCAAACTGGGCGTCCAATAAGCTGATCGGTTTGCTATACCACCGAAGCATGTACTGTTACCGGTAAACGGTAAAGTGTCTGGGCTGGTTTTGTAATTAACAGAAGTATTGCCAAAGAAGGTATGATTGTGTGATGCACCTTGTTGATTTGGGTACACAAGCGGATCATCATTCAGCATATGGCTGTAATTACATTGAATCCGGAATTGACCGCCATTTTCAGTTCCTGAGTGCGTAGTTTGCGTAGTTGGTCTAATATCCAAAGTAGAACTACCTACAGCAGGCGTTGGTATCAGACTTAAGTCAACAGCTGGCATATTGTCTTTTTGAACAATATCTGGGCCACTAGGTGCAGGTGCAGGTGCAGGTGCTGGTGCTGGTGCAGGTGCTGGTGCTGGTGCTGGTGCTGGTGCAGGTGCTGGTGCAGATGTATTATTGGCTGATTGGGTCACTGCTTGTTCAAGTTTACCTGCTAAAATAGTGTAATCACTAGCTGTACTAGTTGTAGTGCTAGCTAGAATTTGATTCACTGTATCAGCGAATCTAGCTTGTTCGACAGCTGACATATTATTAACAATTTGCTCCACTTGTGCTTTATCTGCATCTGAGGTGTTAGCAAGAATGTAATCCAGTTTAGCTTTGTCAGCTGGCGGTGTACTGGCAAATAAATAGTCAATCACGCTCAGAGATGGAGCTGGAGCTGGAGCTGGTGCTGGTGCTGGTGCTGGCGCTGGCGCTGGAGCTGGAGCTGGAGCTGGAGCTGGAGCTGGTGCTGGAGCTGGTGCTGGAGCTGGTGCTGGAGCTGGTGCTGGAGCTGGTGCTGGTGCTGGAGCTGGAGCTGGTGCTGGTGCTGGTGCTGTTTGCGCTTCTAACCTGTCAATTCTCTTTTGCAAGCGTCTGGCTAAACCACTATTGCCATTCTGTTCTGCTTCAATTAGCTTGGCTTTTAATCTGTCAATTTCTGATGTGATTTCTGTAGCATAAAACCCTAGGGTTTCTACTTTATCTTGACTTTTTTTATCTTGACTTTTTTTATCTTGACTTTTATTTTTCCCAGTCAGCTGACTAAGCTTCTGTTCAGGGATTACACATAAATCTTTCTTCTGAATACTATTAACAATATCATCAGCTGATGCTTTTTTAGCTTTTTTATCTGCTGGCGGATTGTCCGAATATTGCATAATGCCTTTTGAATCGCGCCATTTATACACTTCCGCATCAGCGCTAATGCTAATTAATAATACGGTTGTAAATGGGATAATAAAAAGAGATTTGTGCGTTACGGTTGATAACTTAAACATAGTCGAAATAGTACCTTATATTGAATTGCCCCTGTGTGTAGGATATTAATAAATCAAATGCTTATAAGTCAATGAATTCAAATAAAATATTCTATTGAGAAAGTATTTAATAATAAAAGGATATATAAAATGTAATTATTATAATAATTTAAATTTTGCTGTGCACCGCCAAATCTTGGGACACTGCTATAATATTGACGTAATGACAAGCGCAGATTAAAGGTAGTTCCATGCACTTGGTAATTAATTCTAGGGTCTGTTGACTATGCGTTTAGATAATCAAAGAGAAAGTCAAAATGTAGAGGATAGGCGCCGACTGAGAGGCGGTGGTCGCGGCATTGGTATCGGTACCATTATAATGGTACTGATTGCGCTTTATTTTGGTGTAGATCCTTCAGCAATTCTGAATATTGGGCAGGGATTGAATGAAGCATCACCCGAAAATGCTGAGCAAATTCCAGAAAATGATGAGATGGGTCGTTTTGTTTCGAAGGTATTGGGAAGTACTGAAGATACTTGGGGAAAGATTTTTCAAAATTCAGGATACGAATATCCTGCACCAAAGCTTGTTTTATTCAGAGATCGCACCACTACCGCTTGTGGTGCTGGTCAGGCGGCAATGGGGCCATTTTATTGCCCCGCTGATAAGAAAGTGTATATTGACTTGTCGTTTTATGATGAGATGAAACATCGTTTTAATGCGCCAGGAGACTTTGCCCAAGCCTATGTGATTGCGCACGAAATAGGGCATCATGTGCAAAACTTAATGGGTACTTCAGAGAAGGTGCAGCAAGCAAGGCAAAGCGCACGTAGTGAAGCTGAAGCCAATCAGTATTCGGTCCGTTTAGAGTTACAGGCTGATTGTTACGCTGGGGTTTGGGCTCATCATGCGGAAGGGCAGAATCGTATATTGGAAGCCGGTGATGTAGAGGAGGCAATGCGTGCGGCTGCTGCAATTGGTGATGATGCTTTACAAAGACAGGCACAAGGTTATGCGGTGCCAGATAGTTTTACCCATGGAACCTCAGAACAGCGCATGCGTTGGTTTAATCAAGGCTTAACTAACGGCGATGTAAATAAGTGTGATACTTTTAGTGTTAGCAGGGTCTGATTGTTTTGAATAAAGAAAGTAACTTGACAGAGCACCTCATTAGCTCAGAGACAATTGCTGACGGAGGAATGCTGACTGTCAAACGTGACCAAGTACGCTTGCCAAATGGACATAAAAGCCAGAGAGAATATGTGTTGCATCCAGGTGCTGTGGTTATCGTACCGTTGCTCTCAAACGGCAAAGTCGTTTTAGAAAGGCAGTTTCGTTATCCATTGCACCAAACCTTTATTGAGCTTCCTGCTGGTAAGATTGATCCTGGGGAAGACATATTAGTCACAGGTCAACGTGAGTTGCTAGAGGAGACTGGGTATAGCGCCACAAACTGGGTCAAACTGGGGCTTATGCACCCTTGTATAGGTTATTCAAATGAGGTTATTCACATTTACCTGGCAACTGGGTTGTCCTCAGGTCAGCATCAAAGAGATGCGGATGAAGCATTAGAAGTTTTTGAGCTTGATTTTGATGATTGTGTGTCGATGATGAAGCGCGGAGAAATTACTGACGGTAAAACGATTGTTGCGCTGTTTTTCGCCGAGAAGTATCTCGCAAGATAGTATGGCGAAGATATTAGTAGTCGGTTGCGGAGATTTAGGCGCAGAGATCATTCGTTTGTTAGTAGATGTTGGACACGAGGTTGTTGGCCTAAGAGTAAGCGACAAGCAGCTACCTAACGGTGTACCCCATATTCAGGTCGATGTAACAGATGCATCAACCCTTGAAGAGATAAAACTTCTTTTACCCAATATTATTATTTATTGCATTTCAGCTGACGCGCAAACAGATGAGAGCTATAAAGCACACTATGTCGATGGTCTAAATAATGTTCTAGTATCACAGGCAGATAATACCCAATTGCAACATGTGTTCTTTGTTTCTAGCACACGTGTCTATGGACAAGCGACAGATGATATTTTGAACGAAAGCGTACCTGCATTGCCCAATGACTTTGGAGGTCACCGCTTGTTGGAGGCGGAAGCTTTGCTCAACCAGCTTCCCTGCAATAGTAGTGCATTGCGTCTTTCAGGTATTTATGGCCCAGGGCGGCTTTATCTGATTAATATGGCAAATGAGCCTAATCGATGGCCTGCTAACGATAGGTGGACTAATCGTATACATCGTGATGATGCTGCTAGGTTTGTCGTGTTTTTGTGTAACAAAGTGACGAGAGGTGAGTCAGTAGATCAACATTATATCGTTACAGATAATATGCCTGCTTTGCTTTATGACGTATTAGAATGGCTTGCTAATAAGTTGAATAAAAGTCTTCCAGATATGGTTAATAAGTCAAACATAATTGCAGGCAAGCGATTAAGCAATCAAAAATTGCGCGAAACAGGCTTCATATTGCGTTACCCTGATTACACAGTAGGATACGGTGAGTTAATTAAAGGTTTGTAGAATAAAAATGATTAAATGGTTTGTGATGTTTTTGCTATTAAGCGCAAATGCGCTTGCAGAGGGTGACCCTACTTTCAATGCGTGGCTAGATGCACTAAAAAAAGAAGCCAGAGATAAAAATATTTCTGAACAGGCGATTGAAAATACATTACAAAATGCAACATTTTTACCGCGCGTTATTGAGCTAGACAGATCCCAGCCGGAATTTGTTTCAACATTTTTTTCCTACATGCAAAAGCGTGTCACAAGACAGCGTGTTGAAGACGGGCGACTTATGTTGCAAAAGCATGTAGAGCTTTTGGATAAAATCGAAGCTAAATATGGTGTACCAAGGAATGTTCTGGTTGCCTTTTGGGGTTTGGAAACTAACTATGGTCGACAAAAAGGTAGCACTAACCTAGCTTCTGCATTGTTGACCTTAGCTTATGAAGGCCGACGAGCTGATTTTTTTCGTCAACAACTGTTCAATCTCATGACCATCGTTGATGCGGGCCATCATGATGCTGATAGCATGCAAGGGTCTTGGGCTGGGGCATCAGGTCATATGCAATTTATGCCATCAACATTTTTAGATTATTCTGTTGATGCAGATGAAGATGGACGCAATGATATTTGGGATAACTTGCTCGATGCAATGGCCTCAGCCGCAAATTATTTATCCAGGATCGGATGGAAACAGCATGAACCCGTAGCAATAGAGGTGACACTGCCGCAAAATTTCGAATATTATCAGGCGCAGTTAGGCCTAAGGCAACAATCAAAAAATTGGACTATGTTGGGTGTCAAACAAGCAAATGGTACTGCTTTGCCAGAGCTAGACAATACAGCGATTATATTGCCGCAAGGATGGCAGGGGCCGGCCTTCATGGTAGGCAGTAATTTTGATGTGGTGATGAAATGGAACCGCTCAGTTAATTATGCTTTATCTGTTAGTCATCTGGCCGATCAATTGGGAGATGGTAAACCGATCATTAAAGCGTGGAATCTTGATGATGTTGCAATTACCTATAGTCAGGCATGGGCCATGCAAGAAAAACTGAATAAATTAGGATATGACAGTGGTGAACCTGATGGCTATCCAGGCACTAAAACCAAGGCGGCAATCAGAAGTTACCAGCTAAAAAATGGCTTGCCAGCTGACGGATATCCATCCTATGATTTATTTAATCGACTAATGAAAGAATAGAACTCTGCTGTCGCGGAAAATAAATGTGCTGCACCGTTTGCGTGGCGTAGCGCAATCAGCTAAAATCACGCCTTCTTAGCGTATAGGCGGTTAGCTCAGTTGGTTAGAGCACTTGGTCGACATCCAAGGGGTCAGCAGTTCGAATCTGCTACTGCCTACCAAAAACAAAAAAGCCGTATAATTTGACGGCTTTTGTTATTTTTAATTGTAGAGATTGTTTATGCCCGTCATTCAATTACCAGATGGATCAAAACGTACCTTCGATGCGCCTGTAAGCGTAGCCGAGGTAGCAATGGATATTGGCGCAGGTCTAGCCAAAGCTGCATTAGCAGGCAAGGTAAATGGTCAAGTTGTAGATACGAGTTATGTTATCGAGGCCGATAGTGATCTGGCAATTATTACAGATAAGAATGACGAGGGCTTAGAGATAATTCGCCACTCAACAGCTCATTTACTGGCGTATGCAGTGAAAGAGCTCTTCCCAGAAGCACAAGTGACCATAGGGCCAGTCATAGAAAATGGCTTTTATTATGATTTTAGTTACAAGCGCGCATTCACACCGGAAGATTTAGAAAAAATTGAAAAGAAAATGACAGAGCTCGCCAAAAAAGACGAGCCTGTGACGCGTAAAGTCATGCCGCGAGACGAAGCGGTTGCCTATTTTAAAAGTATAGGTGAAGCTTATAAGGCGGAAATCATTGCGAGTATCCCTGCGGGAGAGGAAGTGTCACTCTATACAGAGGGTGATTTCACTGATTTATGCCGTGGCCCGCACGTACCAAATACCGGCAAGCTGAAAGCTTTTAAACTAATGAAAGTTGCAGGTGCTTATTGGCGTGGTGATAGCAACAATGAAATGTTGCAGCGAATTTATGGTACTGCATGGCGAAATAAAGACGAACTCAAGGCTTATTTGTTTCAACTAGAAGAAGCAGAAAAACGTGATCACCGTAAGCTAGGTAAGCAGTTGGACTTTTTCCATATGCAAGATGACGCGCCAGGTATGGTGTTCTGGCACCCAAAAGGTTGGGCATTGTGGCAGCAGATAGAACAGTATATGCGGCAAATGTTTATTGATTTTGGCTACAAAGAAGTTCGTACTCCTGCTGTGCTTGACAAAACGTTATGGGAAAAATCTGGTCATTGGCAAAACTATCATGACAATATGTTTGTCACTGCTTCAGAAAATCGTGACTATGCAGTCAAGCCCATGAATTGTCCTGGGCATATTCAGATTTTTAATAGTCATTTACATAGCTACCGCGATTTGCCTTTACGTTTAGCGGAGTTTGGTTCTTGCCATCGCAATGAACCTTCTGGCGCATTACACGGGTTAATGCGAGTGCGTGGCTTTACACAAGATGATGCGCATATTTTCTGCACAGAAGCGCAAGTTGAATCTGAAGTGGCTGATTTTATTAAAATGCTATACAAGGCATATGAAGACTTTGGTTTTAAAGAAGTTTTAGTCAAGCTCTCCACACGACCAGAAAAGCGTATTGGCTCAGATGAGGACTGGGATAGAGCAGAAACCTCATTAGCAAATGCTTTAAAAGCAAATGGCCTGGAGTTTGAATATTTACCAGGTGAGGGCGCGTTTTACGGGCCAAAAATTGAATTTACGCTTAAAGACAGCTTAGGTCGTTTATGGCAATGTGGTACTGTCCAGCTAGATGCCAATTTGCCTGAGCGATTGGGGGCAGAGTATGTTGCAGAAGACAACTCGCGTAAGCGCCCAGTCATGCTACATCGAGCCATCGTTGGCTCCATGGAGCGCTTTATGGGTATTTTGATAGAGAATTATGCAGGTGCATTGCCTGTTTGGCTGTCCCCTGTACAAGTAATTGTACTCAATATCTCAGATGCACAAGCAGATTATGTGTTGCAAGTAGTTGAAAAACTGAAGAAAAGTGGCGTTAGATGCGAATTTGACTTGAGAAATGAGAAGATTACCTATAAAATACGCGAACACAGCATGCAAAAGCTGCCCTATATACTAGTGGCTGGCGACAGAGAAATGCAAACTGGCTGTGTGGCCGTGCGAACCAGAAAAGGTGAAGACTTAGGATCTATGTCTGTAGATGCGTTTGTAGAGCGTATTAAAGCAGATATTGAAAACAAAGCTTAAGTGGGCACTTTCATTTATTTGTCTGGTAATGCGCGGCTTTTGATTTGATATTACAGATTTGAACACGAGGGGATTGCTATAGCTCAAGATAGAGGTAAAGGGACAAGAGTAAACGGAGAAATCACAGCGAGAGAAGTGCGCTTAGTGGGAATTGATAGTGAGCCGTTAGGAATAATGAGCTTGGAAGAAGCGTTTGCTAAAGCTGAAGAGATTGATATTGACTTAGTAGAAATTGCACCCAATGCTAGTCCGCCAGTTTGCCGCCTCATGGATTATGGCAAATTTAAATATGCAGAAAGTAAGCGACTGCATGAGCAAAAGTTAAAGCAAAAGCAGGTTCAAATTAAAGAAGTAAAGTTTCGCCCTGCAACAGATAGTGGTGATTACAATATTAAAGTGCGTAATATCACTCGCTTCCTAGAAAGTGGCGATAAAGTGAAGTGCACTTTAAGATTTAGAGGGCGTGAAATCACCCATCAAGAATTTGGTTTAGACTTGCTAAGACGTGTGCAAGCAGACTTGGAGGAGGTTGCTGTAGTTGAGCAATTTCCAAAAATGGAAGGTCGTCAAATGGTTATGGTGCTCGCACCTGTGAAAAAGGTGGCACCTAAAAAGAATGAAAAAGTGAAGTCTGATAAAACAGACAAATTAGCAAAAGAATAACAATACAAAGCAGTATAAGTTTTCTGAGTGAACTGGCCAAAAGGCATGCCTATGCACTCATTAATTACTCTTAAGGAGAAAAAAATGCCAAAAATGAAAACAAAGAGCAGCGCAAAAAAGCGCTTTAAGTTCTTAGGTAACGGTAAAGTAAAACGTACCCATTCACACCTACGTCACATCTTGACAAAGAAAACGACGAAGCAAAAGCGCAAGCTACGTGGAACTGAGATTATTTCTGCAACTGACGTCAAACGCATTCGCGCAATGATGCCAACACGATAAGGAGAATAATATGCCTAGAGTAAAACGTGGTGTCGTCGCTCGTGCAAGACACAAAAAAGTATTAAAAGCTGCGAAAGGCTATCGTGGCCGTCGCAATAACGTATACCGTGTTGCTAAGCAAGCGGTAATGAAAGCAGGGCAATATGCCTATCGTGACCGTCGTCAGAAAAAACGTCAATTCCGTACATTATGGATTGCGCGTATTAATGCTGGTGCACGTGAATGTGGTTTAACATATAGCAGATTCATGAATGGTTTGAAAAAATCTGCAGTAGATGTAGATCGTAAAGTACTAGCGGATTTAGCTGTGTTTGATAAGCAAGCTTTTGCAAAATTTGTAGACTTAGCAAAAGCAGGGTTGGCAGCATAGTTTTATCTAACAAAAAAAGAGGCTGCGGCCTCTTTTTTTTTCTTAGACTATATATTTTAGGATGGCATGGCAAATTTAGACCATTTAATTACAGAAGCGCAGGCTGATTTCGCAGCTTGTCATACAACTGCTGCACTGGAAGATGCAAAAGCAAAATATTTAGGCAAGACAGGTGCTATAACAGAGGCCTTGAAAGGTTTGGGGCGACTGTCTGCTGAAGAGAGGCCATCTGCTGGCGCTGCAATTAATGTGGTTAAAAAACAAGTAGAGGCAGCATTAAATGCAAGGCGTGACGCATTGTTGGATGCTGCACAAGCTGAACAACTAGCCAGTGAGTCACTTGATGTTACGCTACCAGCGCGCGGGCAAGGCCAAGGCGGATTGCATCCTGTGACACTTACCTTGCGGCGTATAGAGCAATTATTCCATTCAATTGGTTTCGATGTCGCTACAGGTCCAGAAATCGAAACAGATTTTTATAACTTTACAGCGCTTAATATTCCTGAAAATCATCCGGCGCGTGCCATGCACGACACATTTTATGTCGATGATGCACATGTGCTGAGAACACATACCTCTCCTGTTCAAGTGCACTATATGGAAAATGCACTTAAAGAACAAAAAACACCCCCACTTAAAATTATCGCTCCCGGGCGAGTATATCGCGTCGATTCAGATGCAACACACTCTCCAATGTTTCATCAGGTAGAAGGCTTATGGGTTGATCAGGCAATCAGCTTTGCCAATTTAAAAGGTGTTGTACAAGACTTTTTGCAGAAATTTTTCGAGCGAGATGATATAACGGTGCGCTTTCGCCCATCGTTTTTTCCATTCACGGAGCCTTCGGCTGAGATGGATATGAGCTGGAATAATGGTTGGTTAGAAATTGGTGGTTGTGGCATGGTACATCCAGAAGTATTTAGGCATGTGAATATAGATAGTGAACAATATCAGGGGTTTGCATTTGGCCTTGGTGTTGAGCGCTTGGCAATGTTGCGTTACGGCGTGAATGACTTACGACACTTCTTTAACAACGATTTGCGCTTCTTAAGCCAATTTTCTAAATAAACTTAACGATTAAGAATTTATTATGCAATTTTCTGAACATTGGTTACGTCAATTCGTTAATCCGCCTTTAGATGCGGATGAACTTGGTCATGCTTTAACAATGGCGGGGCTGGAGGTAGAAGAACAGACTTACGTTGCACAGCCTTTTACCAACGTAGTTGTTGGAGAAATTATTTCAGCTGAAAAACATCCTGATGCTGATCGGTTACAGTTATGCAAAGTTGATGTAGGTGAAGCTGATCCATTGCAGATTGTTTGTGGAGCGCCAAATGCGCGTGTGGGTCTAAAAGCACCTTGTGCCAGAGTTGGTGCAAAGCTTGCTGATTTTAAAATAAAAGAAGCAAAAGTACGCGGTATTGAATCGTTCGGTATGATGTGCTCAGCGAAAGAGTTGGGTTTAGCAGCAGAAGCTGATGGATTGCTCGAATTTCCACCTGAGGCACCAGTTGGAAAAGATGTGCGTGAATATTTAGATTTAGACGACACACTCTACACCATTAAGCTCACACCAAATCGTGCGGACTGTTTGAGTATTTGGGGCATTGCACGAGATGTAATGGCTATTACTGGTGCGCCAATAGTTTCACCTGAAGCAACTGAAGTAAACATCAGCTCTGAAGATGCACGTGTAATTCATGTAAATGAAGAAGAAGCATGTCCTAGCTATTATGGCAGAGTCATTGCAAATGTTAATGCTAATGCTATTACGCCAGAGTGGATGGTGAGGTCGCTAGAGCGCAGTGGTTTACGCAGTATTAGTGCGATTGTCGATATTACGAACTATGTATTGCTTGAGCTCGGCCAGCCTATGCATGCATTTGATTTAGATAAATTACACGGTGATATTGCTGTACGGTTTGCTCAAAAAGATGAGCAAATAAAGCTATTGAATGAAACCGAAGTAAAATTAGCAGAAGATGACTTAGTGATTGCTGATGATACAGGCCCTATCGCCCTTGCAGGTATTATGGGTGGAGAACCAACTTCTGTTGATCATGAAACTACAAATATATTTTTGGAAGCGGCATTTTTCACTCCTGAGGTGATGGCAGGTAAAGCACGAAGATTAGGGTTAAGTACCGACTCATCATATCGCTTCGAACGTGGAGTTGATTATGGAAATACCAAACAAGCTATGGAGCGAGCTACAGCACTTATTTTAGAAATATGTGGTGGCCAAGCTGGGACAATATCCGAAAAAGTGGGACAACTACCTGAGCGTAAAAAAGTGACGCTAAGATATTCACGCATCGCATCTGTACTTGGTATCAGTCTATCAAAAGAGGCAGTTGCCAATATACTAAAACAACTTGGTTTTTCGTTTAGCCAAGCTGAGGATAGTTTTATTGTGCAGGCGCCAACTTATCGGTTTGATATCGAGCGTGAAGCAGACTTGATAGAAGAAATTGCTCGTTTACATGGATATGACAAAATTCCCGCGATTGCACCCGTCACAAATGTAACAATGCTGCCGTTGCCAGAAGCTAAGCGTAGTTTGAACTGGCTAAAAGATATCTTAACAGTAAAAGGTTACCAAGAAGTTGTAACTTACAGTTTTGTGGATGAGGACTGGGAGCGTACGCTATCAGATAACCAAACCCCTATCAAACTTAAGAACCCCATAGCCAGTAATTTAAGTGTTATGCGCAGCAGCTTATGGGCTGGCTTATTGGATGTGCTTACCTACAACATAAACCGCAAGCAAGATCGCGCCATGTTGTTTGAAACAGGCAACACTTATCACCGCCTAGATGATGGATATCAAGAAACTGCAAAAGTGGCAGGCTTATGCTATGGGTCTGCGACACCAGAACAATGGGGTGAAACTGAGCGTGATTTTGATTTCTATGATGTTAAAGCGATAGTCGACACGCTAACCCATCAACAAGCCACCTACAAGCAAGATAAGCATCCTGCATTGCACCCAGGGCAAACGGCTCGCGTTTATTTAAAAGGTGTTGCAGTAGGTTGGTTAGGAAAACTGCATCCTAAGTACCAACAGCAATATGATTTACCCAAAAGTACCATATTGTTTGAATTAAATACTGAGCTAATATTACAAACTAAGGTTGCTTCATATACAGAAGTTTCCAAGTTTTTACCTATACGTCGCGATATTGCAATCGTAGTAGATGAGGCAGTTGAAGTGCAAACGATCATCGATACTGTAAATGCAGAAAAGATACCATTGTTGCAAAAGGTACAGTTATTTGACATTTATCAGGGTAAAGGAATTGAAGAAGGTAAAAAAAGCCTTGCATTTCTTATACTTATGCAAGATACTAACAAAACGCTCATCGATTCTGAAGCAGAGGCCGCAATAGCCAAACTGCTCAAATTATTAGAAAATAAATTTAATGCGCAGTTAAGAAATTAACTGAAACAATGACGATGTAAGAAAAGCAATACAGGGAGTTTTTATGACATTAACGAAAGCGGATTTGGCAGATCTGCTATTTGAACAGGTAGGGCTCAACAAACGGGAAGCAAAAGACATGGTTGAAGCGTTTTTTGAAGAACTAAGATGTGCATTAGAGAATGGGGATAGTGTCAAATTATCAGGCTTTGGTAATTTCGAGCTCCGCAAAAAGTCAGAGAGACCTGGCCGCAATCCAAAAACAGGTGAAGAGATTCCAATTTCTGCTCGTCGTGTAGTTACATTTCATGCCAGCCAAAAACTAAAAAGCAAAGTTGAAGAGCATTACGCTAAATAACTTAAGTAACTATTGAATGTATGCCAGATACTATTAAAAACGTACAGTTACCTCCGATACCAGCCAAAAGATACTTTACGATTGGTGAGGTGAGTGATTTGTGTGGTGTAAAACCACATGTGTTACGTTACTGGGAGCAAGAGTTTACGCAGCTTAAACCAGTTAAACGTCGTGGCAATCGTCGTTATTACCAGCATCATGAAGTATTATTAATCCGCAAAATCAGAGAACTACTCTACGAGCAAGGCTTTACTATTAGTGGCGCACGCAATCGTTTAGATGGGGCAGATGAAGTTGAGACCACTGAAAATACTGCACAAGAAGCAGTTACAACTGCGGTTTCAAGCAGTAATAATGAAAATGTTAACCTAGGTTTTATTCGATCACAAATTCAAGAAGTTATTCAACTATTGCGCGCTTAAGCGCATTAATTCTTAGCAATTCAATCTTCTATCGAGTTTAAAGTTATATCGTTAAGCAGAGCGACGTGCTATTTTGATTTATAATAATGGCGCACACTCAGCGAGTGCATTCGGGGCGTAGCGCAGTCTGGTAGCGTACTTGTCTGGGGGACAAGGGGTCGCAGGTTCAAATCCTGCCGTTCCGACCACATCTATTATTAAGCGAGTAGAGACCTTATGCAATTCCGTACGATAGCAACACAAGCTTTTTCAGATCAAAAACCAGGCACTTCTGGCCTTAGAAAAAAAGTAAAGGTGTTTCAGCAAGCACATTATCTTGAGAATTTTGTTCAAAGTATCTTTGACACCTTAACGTTGCCTGAAGGAGCAGTATTAACTTTAGGTGGCGATGGACGCTTTTATAATCGTACGGCAATACAGACCATCATTAAAATGGCAGCAGCAAACGGCTT
>JBFIGM010000053.1:0-13400 GCA_041602315.1 Methylophilaceae bacterium
ATCAATATCGGATTGTGGAAGTTCAACAAGCAGGCGTGCTTTGCAATCGCTATCAACTTCTTGAATGGCTAATTTGATGCTATTCGATGATAATCCGTGCTTAAAAGCAGGTGGAATTTTTTCAGAAAGATATTCAATTTCCTGTTTTTCCAATTGTTTTATTTGCTCATCGGATAAGCAGTTAGCAAAAACAAAAGACGCTTGTAAGAGAAATATTAAGAAAGTTGTCATTTTAAGCATAAGTAGAGTCCTGAATTGAATTCAACACTCTGACTTTCATGAAAGACAAGCGTTCAGCAACTTTCCATTACAGATAGTTAATGTTTCTTAAGCAATAGAATGATTGCTGAATAGGTAATAAAACATGATGTTTACCTCGCTAGTGATATACCGATTCTAAGCTGTGTATCACTTCTTTTATTGTAATCAATCAGCGTTTCACCATACCCGCCAAGCAATTGAAAATGTAAAAAAGTACCTGTGCGGCCAAAAATCTTATCACTTATCGGATAAGACAAGTCCAGCTGACCTTGTGCATACCCGTCAGTACCTTGGCGATACATGGCAGTCAAAATCGCTGCATCATCACGACCATAGCGTGCCGTCCAGTCAACATAGCCACGATAATGATGCATATCGCGGTTATCTGATTTTTCTAAATAATAGTAAAACCTAGGCATAAAAGTAAACGTTTTGCCACCAGAGTATTCAAGGTTCCAAATTGGTTGTACAAACGCGATGTTTAATGAGCGTGACTCATCACCGTCACGCCCATTCGACTCGTGTTCCAAGCCAAATTTCCAACTATTGGGGTTATACCCCTTACCACTTTCACTCCAATTGTAGTAAATGCTGGGACGATAGCTGGTATCTTTAAATGGGCTGGACTCACTACCTAGATCCCAAATGCTTGTTTGTGTGTAAGCGAAGTAGAGATTACTAGCATAAGGAATAAACTTCGCAACTCTGGCTTCAGGGTCAAAAGGCCTGTATTTAAAGCTTAATTGAAACCGCGCATCAAAGTCTCGCTCATTACTTGATCCGACGATGAAATAGAGTGGTTCGTTGGCCGTAATTGTTCTATCTTCTTTTGGCTCAGGAATAATAATTTTTGAAAACTCACCTTCAGCTGGCTTAGCCTCATTACTGAAGTTATCTTCCGCATCAATGACATCTGTACTAGCAGTCTGTAATTTATCATAAGGTTTATTTTGAACTAGCATTAGCCTATTAGATGACTCTTTCGCTAGCGAAACCAATACATTCCCAACAAATTGCTTTTCTGCCATACCCTCATAATGCTGGCGTGAAGAGCCTTGTTTTTCATTAACCAAATGTAACGTAACTAGCTCATCCAACTTATCTTGAGATAAATTTATTTGCAACTCTTGTGGCCAGACATTAACAGAATCAGGTTTAATCACCTCAAGCGAGATATTTCCAGATTGATCAAGAATTTCATTTTTCGAGACAATTAACCATTCTTCCACAGCAAATGCTGTATTCGAAATACAAAATGAGGTGAGAAGTGTCCAAAAAAAACGCATTTTTATATCCAATTGATTATTCAAATATTGATTCAATAGACTCAATATTAGGCACAAAAAAGCAGTAACAGTGCGTACTCAGTTTACTATTGTTGAACTAAATCCTGAGAGTTGATTTACGATGCATTTGATTGAGTGTGTATTTGCGTAAATGTTCAACTCAGATATTACATTTTCGGGCTAAGAAAAACCTCAAGCCTTATTCATATTCCTTTGTCTGCGAACTTCATATAAACAAATACCACTGGCGACACTTACATTCAAACTCTCTACAGAACCAAACATTGGAATGGTGACTAATGCATCGCAGCTTTCTGCGGTTAAACGACGGATACCATCGCCTTCAGCACCTAAAACCAACGCAATCGGACCATCTAATTTTGTATTCAGTAAGGTGCTTTTTGAGTCCATTGTTGTGCCAATGACAAAAACGCCTGCTTCTTTTAGCTCGCGTATGGTGCGTGCTAAGTTAGTCACCACAATAAAAGGTACCGTTTCTGCTGCACCACTTGCCACTTTCCTCACCGTTGCGTTTAACCCAACAGCACGATCCTTTGGTGCAATAACGGCATGCACACCCATGGCATCAGCAACACGCAAGCAGGCACCTAAATTGTGAGGATCTTCAACACCATCCAATATTAAGAAAAAAGGTGGTTCTGTCAGATTTGACTCTAAAATATCATGGATATCTTTGTAAGGCATTGGTGAGTCAACCACGCGTGCAATCACACCCTGATGACGCCCATTTTTACCTGCTATACCATCTAATCTTGATCTGTCCACCTGCATGACGCGTATATTTGCTGCCTCAGCGAGTTTTAGTAAGTCTTTCATTCGAGGATCTACACGGTCTTGATCAATCAGAATTTCTTGCAGGCTTGCTGCATGCTGACGCATGCGACTTTGTACGGCATGGAATCCAAATAAAATTCTAGGTTCACTCATCTTTTATCTTTTCTTTCTAACACTACTTTTTCGACTGCTGTTCGATTTCTTAGTTTTCTTGTTTACGGAAGTTTTGGGCTTAGCACCTTTTTTAGCAGGTGGTTTAGGCTTAGGTTGCCTTTGTAACCGATTATGATCAACAATCTCTTTTATTAGCGGATCTTTCGCGGATGTTAACTTGTTAATTAACGTGAAGTCTATTTTAGTTGTCTCTAAATCTACCCTAGCGACTTTTATCTTCACACGATCACCAAGCCTATATTTTACATGTGTGCGCTCGCCAACCATTTCATGATGTGCTTTATCGTAATGAAAATAATCATTACCTAGTTCTGTGACGTGCAACAAGCCTTCAACATAAGCATCATCCAACGAGACAAACACTCCAAAAGATGTCACACCAGAAATGGTGCCTTCAAATACATCCCCAACCTTGTCTTGCATGTAATAACATTTAAGCCAATTGGTTACATCACGACTCGCATCATCTGCTCGACGTTCCGTCATTGAGCAGTGTTCGCCTATTGCAGCCCAATCTTTAATTTTATAGGTTTGCTTGTTAATGGCAGCCTTAATTGCTCGATGGACAAGTAAATCTGGGTAGCGTCGAATTGGCGATGTAAAATGAGTATAAGCCTCATAGGCAAGCCCAAAATGACCTAAGTTTTCTGGTTGATAAACTGCTTGTTGCATTGATCTTAATAATACCGTTTGTAACAACTGCTCATCGTGGCGGCCTTTAATTTGCTGCATTAGTTTGGCGTAATCTTTTGCATGCGGCTTATCACCTCCACTTACACTAAATCCAAATTCAGCCATAAATGTTCTAAGAAGCTCAAGTTTTTCCTCACTTGGCCCTTCATGCACACGGAAAATAGCCTCATGATTTTGTGTTTCCAAAAAGTTGGCTGCACATACATTTGCCGCCAACATACATTCCTCAATAATTTTGTGTGCTTCGTTTCTTTCTGTTGGTATGATGCGGTCAATTTTCCCCTCTTCATTAAACACCATCATTGTTTCAACGGTCTCAAATTCGATTGCTCCACGCTGTTTACGCTGTATCAACATTGTTTTATACAACGCGTAAAGGTTTTGCACATGTGGCATTATGGGGGCATATTCCTTTGCCGTTTCACCCTCCGGGTTATCCAGCATATCGGCTACTTTGGTGTAGGTCATCCGTGCTTTTGATAGCATTACTGAGGGATAAAACTGATATTGATCCACAATACCACTAGCATTCACTTGCATATCACACACCATACACAAGCGTTCTACATCAGGGTTTAATGAACAGAGGCCATTAGATAGCTCCTCAGGCAACATCGGAATCACGCGTCTTGGAAAATAGATAGAATTTCCACGCTCAAATGCATCTTTATCTAATGGATCATTAGGCCTTACATAATGACTGACATCCGCGATAGCAACAACCAATCGCCACCCAGCTCCTTTGGGCTCTGCGTAAACCGCATCATCAAAGTCTCGTGCTGTCTCACCATCTATAGTAATTAAAGGTAATTCACGTAAATCAATACGCCCTTTGTAGTCAGTAGGCTGAACTGTTTTTGGAATTGCCTCGGCTTGCGCAATTGCAGCTGGTGAGAACTGATATGGTAGTTTGTATTTACGCAAGGCAATTTCTATTTCCATGCCACTATCAGCATAATTACCCAGTATCTGTACAATTTTCCCCATCGGATGCGCATGTTTGGATGGCTGCTCTGTCATTTGGACAATCACAACTTGTCCAACTTTAGCGCCCATGTCTAGGTGGTAAGGGATTAGTATATCCTGATTAATACGTTTATCTTCGGCTGCCACAATAGTCACGCCATGACCTTGCATCACGCGCCCAACAATTGTGTCATTTGCGCGATCTAACACCTCAACTATTTTGCCCTCTGGTCGTCCTTTACGATCAAGTCCAGATACACGCACCATGGCACGGTCACCATGCATGACTTGTTGCATTTCCTTATTAGAAAGAAATAAATCATCAGGATGCTTTTCTTTATCATCGGGTATCAGAAAGCCAAACCCATCTGGATGTCCTTGCACAACACCGGCAATTGCCTCTATTTTTTCTGGCAAGCACAATAAACCTTTACGGTTACGCATAATCTGACCATCGCGCTCCATCGCATTGATGCGTCGTGAAAAAATTTCTTGCTCCTCTTCTGCAATTTCGAGTATTTCATATAATGGCTCTATAGCCATCGGCACACCCTGTTCGGTGAGTATTTTTAGAATGAGCTCTCTACTTGGCAACGGCGTTTCATATTGTGATGCTTCGCGTTTAGCGTATGGGTCGTTATTACGTCTTGAATTTTTATGTTTGGTCATGAGTTTTAATATACTTGAATAATCGCCCGGAAGCAGTTATTTATGTCAGAGGTGAGTACAACTATATTCTGCCTTATGTAGCAAAGCAAGTCGTTAATGTGATGAGTAATGATTTAAGTTAAGCTCTTGCTAGCAATGCTTCCGCACGCTTCCGCCCAACTTCAGACCATACGTATTCAGGTGCTTTCTTGTAGGCATTTTGACCTAACTGCTTACGTAAGTCAGTATCTTGGGATAACTGTTGTAATGCCTGTATCCAGCCTTCTGTGTTGTGTGGATCAATAACAGTGCCATCTACGCCGTCATCGATAATGCCCCCACTACCCATAGGTGAAACAATTGATGGTAACCCAGCGCCTAATGCTAAATATGTTACTAAAGGACTACCTTCTTCTAGCGTTGGTAACATAAAGACATCTGCCTCTTTATAAATATCACGCAAGTCTTTTACAAAAGGCACGTGTTCAATATCATCTCTTTCCAGATATGGCTTGAGAATTGGTTTGATTTCTTCATCAATATTGCCAACTAGTTTTAATTTGCCTTTGATATTTGATTCGCACCAATATTTGACAAGCAAATGTGCACCTTTACGTACACCTATTGATCCGACAAATATCGCTGTAAATTCTTTATGTTTGTTTCTAGCTTCAATGTCCTGGCTAGTTAATATATCACTTTCTCTTAAGCCATAACTGGTGTGAATAAGTTTTTCAGCAGGCACACCAGCCACAAAAAGAGACTTTTGAACGGCAGGACTGCATGAATATATAAAGCTTGCTTGCTCAAACATAGCAATTTCATGTGCAATTGCTTCTGCTGTTTCGCTATCTTTAGGAGTAAGACCAATACGTGCATATTCAGCCTCTAAAATTTCTTTTCTATAGACTTTAGAGGTATTCACTTGTTCAATAATGATGCGATGCCCTCTTTCTCGCACTTTTTTGTACAAAGATAAAGAGACGTCAGATGACCAAAAATGGACAAATTCTTCTTTATCCAATGATTGCAAAAAACGCCATTCAGCAATTTTATTTCTGGCATTTTGTGTCAGAAGCCTGTAAGCAATTGGATTTAATAGTGATGGAATGGCATCTTTGTAGAAACGATAGTTAAAATCTCGATTTGATGCAGTCGCCATCATAGAACCATCGACACCGCTTGCTTCCATTGCTTCAATGATCTCTATGGCGCAGTAACCAATCCCGCTATTCGAGAAGTGAACTGGAAAAAAAGATGCAACCTGCATGCTTATAGGCTCTCTATAAAACTCATAATTAATTATCGGGATAAATTTACTGATTTAAATATTGAATTTTTGGTCTGAAGAATAGTAGTCCTTTAAATAATGGAACAATAGTTTTAAAGGGCACCTTTCTTGTAACAATTTCAATCGCATTTTTGAAAAACCAATGCCATATTTTCAATGTTTTTTTCCAAAAAGGCTTAGGTTCTAATCGAATCGTAGCAAAATGATTTCTAACGTATAAGCCATGCTTGAACATGTCAACTTTGTTATTAAATGGATCAAAATAACCTTTTTGATGGTGTACTGTTATACTTTTTAAGACGCAATAGCTATCACGCTCTCGCGAAACGCGCGAAGTATACTCAGCATCTTCATCATACATAAAGTAAGCTTCCATCGGCAGTCCAAAATCCCTAATGGATTGCATTGATATTAAGCACCCTATCCATGTGGCCGACATTACTGGTACACAAGCTTCTTCAAGTACTGTGTCATACCATTGGTTATGCTCAACAGCCACAGGTGACATATAAACACTGCGATCAGGTCTAACAACAACTGATGCTAAATAACCAGTCTTTTTAGAGTCAAAATGCTTACATTTTGCCATTTCTTCAAATGCGTTTAGTTCTGGGACAGCATCATCATCAAACAACCATGTCCAGTCATGACCTTTTTTGATTGCTAGTTTGATGGCTGAGGTGAACCCACCTGCAGTACCAAGGTTACCTTGATGAACTAAGGTAATGCCAGTTTGCTCTTTTAGCCAAGCTAAGATTTCAGGGCTTGTTCCTTGAAAAACAACAATAATTTCGTCTATTTTTTGTGTTTGATTTTTAAGATTGTGAACAACATTTTTTAGCTCTTCCGCTCTTGAAAATGCTAATACAATTGCTGCAACCGATTCTTTTTTTCTTTTCTCTTCAGCCATTTAGTCCCCAACTAACTTAAGCCTAAACTTGATTTAATGTACTCATATAATATAACAAATAATACTGACGCTCCATAACCCAAAGGCAGTGCAGGTAAGGTTATCAATTCTTTTTTCCAATTTAACACACCATATCGACTTAAAAAATACCAAATAACAGGTAGTGTTAATAAGACCGTGAACGCTATGACCAATATAGCACCGTAGATTCCATAATAATGATAAGCGGGTGGAACCCCACCAAATAACACGACCAGTTGCAATACATTCATCGGCACAGACAATTTAGGCTTGCCAATCGCAACAAATAATTGTTCAGCCAGAACAGCTCTTGCTCCTATTAATGCAATAGAAAGAAACTGAATCATTCGCCCTGCTTCAATGTAGCGGCTGTCATAGAGAATATCAATAACCACATAGCCTGCATAGTAGAGAAAGCCTGCTAAAAAGAGAGTGGCGAGATTAAATGGAAAACTAAACCGATAGTAAGCATCTGCTAGCGCCTTATTGTCACCCTCACGATAAACACGGCTCAAGACTGGTAAAGGAACGGCGCCTCCCCATCGATATAAGACATCTTGTAGTGCTGTCGTCATAAATGCCGCAATACTGTAAACACCAAGTACTTGCGGTGTAATTAGGGCCCCTAAAATTAGCTTGTCACCATTTTTAACAAAAAAGCCCATAATTGTTGTGAACAAAATCCATTTGCCAAAATGGAATAAGTCACTTGCTGCTTTTGTTTCCCACTTAAAATAATTACGTGGTCCTTCAAGCGCGACGTAACCCAAAATGACTTTTGAAAAAGCCGTCAACATTGAACCCAGTACAAGCGCCCATATCGATTTTTCGATTATTGCAAAAATAACCATGCTCACCAAACCAATTAGCTGGCAACTTAATTCGATGATAGCTAGGCGGCCTACTTGCATATGACGACTGGCTTGTGCAAGTTTCGTTGATTCAAATCCTGACAATAAAGGTGTAAAAGCAAGCACTGCGATGATAATTGGCAAAATAGGCTGTGCATAAACACTGCCTTCAGCCAACATGCCCATCTGGTTACTGTAATATAGGCCAAAAGCAATTAAAAGCGCTATTGCCCACAATATAATGCCTCTTGCAACTTGCATGGTCCAAGCAGTATTTAGAAAGTCAGGGTCATCCCCCCTGCTGCTTTGAATAATATTATGATGCAGACCAATGTATGAACATAAGGCTAAACCGATAATGACAGTGTTGGCGACAGCCATCACACCAAACATTTCGGGCACTAGCAACCTTGTCATAATCAGGTTGCTCACTAATCTAAGCACTTGACCTGCTATCTGCCCTCCAAATACCCACACACTAGACCAAATAACGTGTTTTCGACTATGTTTTGTCTTCATTAATTATAAAAGGCTTTCTGCAAATCAATTAAGCATGGATAGTATCATAAACACATCACTTAGAATGTGCACCTAATTGGTTAATCAGCACTATTCTGACGGGTGGATATTGCGGCAATACTTATATATTTGTATTGTATACTAATGCTTAGTTAAAGCATTTAATTATCGCTCAGTGTGCAACTGTTCGGTGTGAGAAAAACGTATAATAAGCAGCAATGCAACTGATTCGTTCGTAAAACAAAAAATCTAACTATCAAACACATAAACCATGCCTGAACATATAGCCACTCTAGTCATTATATTGACCATAGCAACAGCAATCTTTGTGGTTGCAAAAAAACATATTGAACAAATTGTCCCACCTCAAGAGTTTATACTATGGCGCAACTCTTGGATCATCATTACGCTAATTGCCTTTCTAGCAAGCAATTTCTGGGTGTATATATTTGCTACGGGTTTATATGTTAACTATGTCATCAAAAAAGTAGAAAATAGACTTGCCTTTTTTTATGCCATTTTATTTACTGTCCCTGTCATATCGGTCAGGATGGGTCCATTATTCAACGTTGACTATGTTGTTGTGCTGTCTATTGTCATTCTTTTGCCAATGTTTCTAACGGTAAAGTATCGAAGAGATGCTCCACGTATCGGTAGTATGGCACCAGACTGGATTCTTGCAATATTATTTACGCTGATGACTATACTTGAGATGCGTGGCACTACATTCACGGATGCAGGAAGGTCTGGTATAGGCTATTTCCTTGCCATTTTCCTACCATACTTTGTAGCCAGTCGTATTAAAGACTTTGATCAACTAAAAGTTGTCATTACGGCTTTCACCTTCGCTGGCCTAATTGCAGGCTCCTTGGCTATATTCGAATCTTTTGATCGTTGGCTACTCTACAATCCTCTACCAAATGCATTACATGCAAGCTTTAATTTAGGTACTTACCTAGGCCGTGGCACCAATCTTAGAGCGTTGTCATCACTGGGCCACCCATTAATCTTAGGCTTATTAATGATGATTATGGTAGGACTATATTTATTCGTAGCACCACTAATAAAGAACAAGTGGATACGCAGATTGTGCTGGCTAGCTATATTAGGTGGCTTGTTTGCACCATTATCTAGGGGGGCATGGGTCTCTACAGCTATCTTGTTTTTTATCTACATTGCAATTGGACCAAAAATGCTGAGGAATATGACAGTGGCTCTTATGTTTTCTGTAATTGCGGCCATATCTCTTCCCTTTCTTCCAGGAGGCGAAAAGTTAATTAACTCTCTCCCATTTATTGGAAAGGTTGATCAATTTAATGTGGACTATCGTGAGGTCTTATTTGAGAAAGGACTGCAAATAATAGCCCGCAAGCCTTTATTTGGTGTGGATGAGCCATCTTTAGAGCCGGAAATGGAGGATATGGTACAAGGTGAAGGGATTGTTGATATTGTTAACTCCTATCTGAACATTGTTTTAGGATTTGGCATACCAGCGCTGATGTTATATGTTGGCTTTTTCTTACTTGCAATATGGCGGGTTTTTAGATCAAGAAGGAAAATAAAGGATAAAAGTAGTGATGAGTACCGTTGTGGCACTGCTCTGATTGCTACCATGCTAGCAGTAATGGTGGCCATTTTCTCAACGAGTAGTATTGGTGCTATACCAACAATTATCTATTCGCTCGCTGGGATTCTATACGCTTATGCAAGAGTGATTAACGCAAAATACAAAAAGAAATTCAACTGGCAGCAAGCGAATGCTGAAACACCCCAAAGCAATTGAACAAGAACATTTATTGATAACCTTGCGGATTTTTTGATTGCCAATGCCATGAGTCTCGGCAAATGTCTTCCAAAGATTTAGTTGTTTGCCAGCTAAGTGCTTCTTTGGCGTAATTAGCGTCCGCAAAATAAATAGCAATATCCCCTGCTCTTCTTTCTACTATTTTATATGGTATATTGATGTTGTTGACATGTTCAAATGTAGTCACAAGATCAAGTACACTATAGCCACGTCCAGCACCTAAATTAACTGTTAATAGACCACATTTACGATTAAGCGCATTTAATGCTGCAACGTGCCCCAATGCCAGATCAACAACATGAATATAATCTCTAACTCCAGTACCGTCTTTTGTTGGGTAATCATTGCCATAAATGCTCAGGCACTCTAATTTACCAATGGCAACTTGCGATACATAAGGCATTAAATTATTTGGGATCCCATTCGGGTCTTCTCCAATTTCACCGCTAGGATGTGCACCAACAGGATTAAAATAACGCAATAATGCGATATTCCAATTCTCATCTGCAACGCTAAGATCTTCCAGCATTTGTTCCACCATGCGCTTTGAGTGTCCGTAAGGATTAAATGGACTCAATGGTGCGCTTTCAGGGATAGGTTTAGTGTCTGAAAACCCATATACAGTTGCTGATGAGCTAAACACAATATTTTTTACATTAAACTCACGCATTACCTCAAGCAATATCAGACTGCCCATGACATTATTTTCATAATAATAAAGCGGTTTTGCTACAGATTCGCCAACAGCTTTCAATCCAGCAAAATGAATAACTGCATTAATTTGATGTTGAGAAAAAACAGCTTGTAGATTTTGTTTATTTCTGACATCGCCTTTTACTATTGTCACAGACTTACCAGTGATTGATTGAACACGGTTAATCGCTTCTTCTTTACTGTTACAAAAATTATCAAATACAATAACTTCAAAGCCTGCATTGAGGAGTTCTAAACATGTGTGTGATCCAATATAACCTGCACCACCTGTGACCAGAATTTTTTTCATTTTTTGGTAGTTAGCTATTTGTAATAAAGTGGTTATGAGTCATTCTTGTAATCACTGAAAACACCAAACTCAGCACGATCTTTTATTACCTCACGCACAATATTGATATCAAGCTTATCGGTGCCTGTGGAAAATCCATATACCAAGCATGTATCACATAAAATATTGATGCTTCTGGGGATACCTCTAGAGGCTTCTGCAATAAGCCTCGTAGCGCCTGGTGTAAATAGCTTTTCATCTCGACCTGCAATATGTAAGCGATGCTGAATATACTTATCCACTTCAAACGGCTGTAGCGGCGGTATAAAGAAATCTACAGAAACACGTTGGTAAAATTGTTCTAATTCAGGCTTGCGCAATAAATCTCTGAGCTGAGGTTGACCAACCAGAATAATTTGCAACAACTGGTCTTTATCAGCATTAATATTAGATAACATTCTTAGTGACTCAAGTGCACCAGCTGTCAAATTTTGCGCTTCATCAATAATCAGTACTACACGCTTGTCTTCAGCATAGCGATTAATTAAAAATTGTTGAAAGTCATCAAATAAGGCTAAATTAGATTTCCCTTCATAAGGCTGATTGAATGCCAACATAATCCAACCAAGCAAATCATCAATATTTTGGTGTGTGTTATAAACAATGCCAACAGTTAGTTGCTCATCTAGATTATTAAGTAAATGACGAACTATAGTAGTTTTTCCACATCCGATTTCACCGCATATCACAGAAAATGCTGCTCTATTTTGTATGCCATACTCAAGCATGGCATAAGCCATGCTATGGCGGACACTGAAGAACAAGAAATCTGGGTCAGGTTGGATAGAAAAAGGCTTCTCTTTTAAACCATAAAAGTCTTCATACATAATATGTTATCCCGATATTTATCATTATCATTTTTTTTGTTTCAAGCGTCGCCATTCTCTGAAAACAATTTGTGGAAATTGTATTGCATCTACTAGATAACGCTTTGCTAGTCTTTTTGGCTCACTGGCAGCTCGATGCAACCATTCTAACCCAACTTTTCGCATCCATACGGGCGCTCGTGGTTTCTCACCAGCTATAAAGTCAATTGTAGCACCAACGCAAAAAGCAGCATCAACTTTCAATTGACTGGCATATCGGTCTATCCACAACTCCTGTTTGGGCGCACCTAGCCCTAGCACTAATAGCTGAGCACCTGTTTGATTAACAATCTCACAGATATTATTAGATGCTTCTGCATCTTTATCAAAACCAAACGCTGGACTTAAAGTGCCAACAACTTCTACTGACGAATATTGATTGTGTATTAATGTCTTCGCTCTGTCTGCAACGCCTGGCATTGCACCTAACAAAAAGACCTTGATTGGCTTATTGTGCATTTCTGCATAATCAAAAATAGCAGGAATCATATCGCTGCCGGGAACAGTCTCGGGTATTGCAACATTAAGCCACCTAGCAACCCAGACAACAGGTTTCCCATCCGTGACGACTAATGATGCATTTTTATAGGCTTGCTGAAGTGCTTGGTTAGTTTGTACTTGTACGACATGATCTACATTCGGCGTAATAACGAACTTGCAGTCTTTTTTATTTGAATCGACCCACGAAAAGACTATAGAGATAGCTTCATTCATGGTGACTGGATCAATCTTGATGCCAAATAATTCAATACGTTGTTTACTAATTACATTGTTTTGCAAAACCATTCCTGTTCTAGTCTCGTTTTGAGCGTACCCACTCTACCTGGCGATTGAAAATGAATTTTAAATACAAGGGTATTTTCATTAATGCATAAATTGGTGCGTAACATAATTGTCTAAAACTAATAATTTCCCTCCCATAGCCAATCCATGAAGTCAATACACTAAAAACTAAACTGGTGACTAAGGCGAAAGCCAATACCCTATTAGTATCATCGCCGAACAGAATACTTAATACAAGTGTAATCAGACACAGTAATGTCAACATCGCGATAGGAGGCACGAGTAAATCGCATGCCATACCTAGCATTTGTATGTTTTTTGTCCTTATTGCGCTTAGTATTAACTTGGGTAATTCGTTTAATATCACACTTAAATGGCCATGCTCCCATCTAGCACGTTGTGTTTTCGTTGCGCTATCGCTCGGGGGGAAAATGCTAGTCACTAAAGCTATTGGTAAAAAAACAGGTGCTTTATTATGTTGCGCTAAGTC
>JBFIGM010000054.1:0-13349 GCA_041602315.1 Methylophilaceae bacterium
CACATTATTACATTTTAAATGTTCGTCACTACTTTCATTAGTGGCTAAAGTATGAAAAAATCATAGTTAAATTTTATATGGTAGTACAACTATGTTAGATCGTGACGGATTTCGTCCGAATGTGGGTATTATTTTGTGTAATGCGCAAAATAAAGTGTTTTGGGGTAAACGTATTCGAGAGCACGCATGGCAGTTTCCACAAGGCGGCATTGACCATGGTGAGAGTCCAGAGGCAGCCATGTATCGTGAGCTGATGGAAGAGGTAGGCTTGCGCCCAGAGCATGTGGAAATTTTGGGACGTACGCGTGATTGGCTTAGATATGAAGTGCCTAGCCACTGGATTAAGCGTGAATGGCGCAGTAGTTATCGCGGGCAAAAACAAATCTGGTTTTTACTCAGACTGATTGGTAGAGATAGTGATGTCTCACTAAGAGCAACGCCACATCCCGAATTTGACGCATGGCGATGGAGCGATTATTGGGTGCCACTTGAAGATGTCGTAGAGTTCAAGCGTGAAGTGTATAAGATGGCGCTCAATGAGTTGGCAGTATTTTTACACCAAAAACAAAAGCGCCCACGTCACCAAGTTGCTAAAGGTAAAACGAAAAAAACATCGATAGAGCAAAGCGTAGCAAAGCCAGTAACACGTGTAAGCTCAAAAACAGAGAATTTACTCTAAACCACTTTTGTACCCATTGCTTCACCTAACCGCACAGGCCCTGCAGGTTGCCATTTAGTGTTAAATGACAACGCAGTTTTCTCGAATAGCATGATAACAGTGGAGCCAAGCAAGAAACTGCCCATCTCTTCGCCTTGTTTCAATAGGACTTCTTGGTTTTCGTAATCCCAGGTCCGAACAGAATGGCTTCTAGGTGGATTGACGATACCATGCCATACGGTAGACATACTACCAACGATGGTCGCACCGACGAGTACCATGACAAAAGTACCATGCTGTGCTGACTTAAACTCACAAACGACACGTTCATTGCGTGCAAAAAGTCTGGGAACATTTGCAGCCGTATTTGGGTTGACTGAGAATAAATCACCTGGCACGTATGTCATGCTGACCAGCTTGCCATCACAAGGCATATGAATGCGGTGATAATCCTTGGGGCTTAAATATAAACAGGCAAAAAGACCATCTGCAAATTTATTGGCAAGTGCAGTACTGCCTGCAAGTAGCTCCAGAGTTGAGTATAAGTGACCTTTTGCTTGAAATATCTGGTCGATTTTAATGTCGCCCAGTTGACTGATGGCACCATCCACTGGACAGATAAAATCTGCGCCAGCTATTGGTCTTGCTCCATTTTTTAGCGCACGGGTAAAAAAAGCGTTAAACGTTTTATAGCTCTCAATGTTAGGATTTGCGGCTTCACTCATATTGACTTGATATCGCCTTACAAACCATCTGATAACGGATGTCGTTAGGTAGCCGCATTCCTTATTGGCAAGCTTTCCTGCTAATTGTGTAATCGCTTTTTTGGGAGCAAGGTATTGTAATAGTATGGAAAACTTCAATGCAGTCTTTCAAATAAAAGTTGAGTGTCTTGTATTTTACTGGAACAGACATTAAAAAAGCACAGCATTTAACTTGCTGTGCTTTTGTTGTCTGCTGGAAGATTAGTTTTTTGCTTTATCAACAATTTTGTTGGCAGCAATAGAAGGGATCATTGCGCGCAATTTAGCGCCAGTAATCTCAATTTGGTGCGCTGCATTATTGCGACGACGAGCAGTCATTGATGGGTAATTGGCTGCTCCCTCTGCAATAAACATTTTTGCGTATTCACCTGATTGAATGCGTTTTAGCGCATTACGCATGGCTTGACGTGATTGCTCGTTAATCACTTCTGGGCCAGTAACGTATTCACCGTATTCTGCATTATTTGATATGGAGTAGTTCATATCAGCAATGCCACCCTCAAACATCAAATCTACAATCAGTTTTAATTCATGCAAGCATTCAAAATAAGCCATTTCTGGTGCATAGCCAGCTTCTACTAGGGTCTCAAAGCCCATTTTAACTAGTTCAACAGCGCCGCCGCATAATACTGCTTGCTCGCCAAACAGGTCAGTTTCTGTTTCGTCTTTAAAAGTTGTCTCAATGATGCCAGTGCGGCCACCGCCAACACCCATTGCATAAGAAAGGGCTAGATCTTTTGCATTGCCTGAAGTGTCTTGGTACACAGCGATTAAGTCTGGAATGCCACTACCACGGACAAACTCAGAGCGAACAGTGTGGCCTGGTGCTTTTGGTGCAATCATAATCACATCCATGTCCGCGCGTGGTACTACTTGGTTATAATGAATAGCAAAACCATGTGCAAATGCGAGCGTGCCCCCTTGTTTTAGGTTAGGTTCGATCACTTCCTTGTAAAGTGCCTTTTGAAATTCATCAGGGGTTAAAATCATTACGACATCGGCACCTTTGATTGCATCGACGGTTTCTGCAACTTTTAATCCTTCGTTTTCAGCTTTTTTCCATGAGCTTGAACCTGTGCGTAAGCCAACTGTGACATCCACGCCTGAGTCTTTAAGGTTAAGCGCGTGGGCATGACCTTGTGAACCGTATCCAATAATAGCAACTTTTTTACTTTTAATGATACTCAGGTCAGCGTCTTTGTCGTAATAAACTTTCATTTTATTTGCCTTTCAATACAAATACTTATAATTAATTATAGTTTTAAAATTCTATCGCCTCGGCCTATGCCGGAAGCGCCAGTGCGAACTGTTTCCAGAATTGCGGTCTTGTCCAAACTCTCAATAAAAGCATCTAATTTGTGCCCAGACCCTGTTAGCTCAATGGTGAAGCTACCATCAGTGACATCAATGATTCTGCCTCTAAAGATATCGCACATACGCTTCATCTCTTCTCGATGGCCATGAGAAGCCTTGACTTTAATGAGCATGAGCTCTCGTTCAATATGCTTGCCATCATTTAAATCGAGCACTTTAACCACATCAATCAGCTTGTTCAGCTGTTTAATGATTTGTTCAATAATCGCATCATTCCCGCTGGTGACAATTGTCATCCGGGACAGGGTAGGGTCTTCAGTCGTTGCTACCGTTAATGATTCAATGTTGTAACCGCGCGCCGAAAATAACCCTGCCACACGTGACAGTGCCCCTGGTTCGTTTTCCATTAAGATTGAAATGATATGCCGCATTATGAATTCTTTCCTGTAATCATTTCAGATAATCCTTTACCGTTAGGTACCATAGGGAAAACGTTCTCAGATTGATCTGTAATAAAATCCATAAATACTAGTCGATCTTTCAATTTTGGACTAAATGCTTCTTTCAGTGCACTTTCAACATCTGCTGGATCAGTAATACGCATCCCTACATGGCCGTACGCCTCAGCTACTTTTACAAAGTCTGGCAGCGCATCCATGTAGGATTCTGAATAGCGATTCTCATAAAAGAATTCTTGCCATTGTCTTACCATGCCCATATAGCGATTATTCAGCGTGATAACCTTGATCGGTAAATGAAATTGCTTACAGGTAGATAGCTCTTGAATACACATTTGGATAGATGCTTCACCAGTAATGCAGGCGACTTGTGCATCTGGATAGGCAAGTTGAACGCCCATTGCATAAGGCAAACCTACCCCCATTGTGCCGAGTCCGCCAGAGTTGATCCAACGACGCGGCTTGTTAAACGGATAGTATTGAGCTGCCCACATTTGGTGTTGTCCAACATCCGAAGTGATATACGCTTCACCATTCGTTACTTGATGCAGTGTTTTAATCACTTGCTGCGGTTTAATCAGCTTGTCATCTAGTTCAAAATCTGAATAACGCTTAGCACGCCATGCTTCGATTTGCTTCATCCAGTCGCTCAGTGCGGCCGTATTCTGGGCAGGTTTATCTGTCCGTACCAAATTGTTTAAATCTGATAATACTGATTTCACATCACCAACGATTGGCACATCGATTTTAACCCGCTTTGAAATGGAGGACGGGTCGATATCAATGTGAATGATAGTGCGCGGACGACTCAAAAAATGCTCAGGGTTGCCTATTACGCGATCATCAAAACGCGCACCAACGGCTAGCAATACATCACATTCCTGCATTGCCATATTGGCTTCATACGTACCATGCATGCCTAGCATACCAAGGAACTGTTTGTCTTCGGCAGGGTAGCCTCCTAGCCCCATCAATGTACTAGTGGTTGGCAGGCCTAGAGACTTGATAAACTTTGTCAGCTCTATTGAGGCGTTACCCAACACAACACCACCACCAGTGTAAACCATTGGTCGTTTTGCTTCAGCAATGAGTTTGAGCGCTTTCTTAATTTGTCCAGAATGCCCTTTGGTAATTGGATTGTAAGAGCGCATTTCAACTTTTTCAGGATACTCAAACTTATTTAGTGTAGCTGTAATATCTTTTGGAATATCAACAAGCACCGGCCCAGGACGGCCTGTGGCAGCTACATGAAATGCTTTTTTCATCACAGGGGCAATGTCTTTGATGTCTTTAATTAAGAAGTTGTGCTTTACACATGGGCGAGTAATGCCAACGGTATCACATTCTTGAAATGCGTCTTCCCCAATTGCGTGAGTTGGCACTTGACCGCTAATGATGACCATCGGTATTGAATCCATGTAGGCAGTTGCAATACCAGTTACAGCATTTGTTGCGCCTGGCCCTGATGTCACTAGGGCAACACCCACTTCGCCAGTCGCACGCGCGTAAGCATCGGCAGCATGTAAGGCAGCTTGCTCATGGCGGACAAGAATGTGTTTGAACTGGTCTTGTTGGTAAATGGCATCATATATGTTGAGCACTGCGCCACCGGGATAGCCAAAAACAAATTTGACCTTTTCCTCATGTAGGCACTTAATCAGAATCTCTGCCCCAGTGAATTGGGTCATAGTATCTTCTTGCTTGCTATCGATTGGGGAGGCTTGATTCATAAATCTCTTATAGTTTTAGCTGTTTTGTACGAACCCTACACAATAACGGTTTGAACATATTTGGTCAAGATGCGGAAGAGGGGATATAGCAGGGAGAATAATTGTACTTGACATAGTAAATGATAATCATTATCATTTAAGTAAGTTCATTGACTAAGGGTGTATAAAATGCGCGGAGTTAAAGTAATGGGTAGAACAACTGTGCCAGGTAATGAGCAGTATAAGGTAGTCTATAACCAACATCAGGATACAGTTGTCCTAGAGTTGGGAGACACCTCTCTAAAGCTGAATGCAGTTAATTTTATGTTGATGAATGAAATGGTACGCAAAGCGGCAGCTAGGTTGGTGATGCAAACCGAAACAATTTTAAAATAATGCTTTACATTAATAATGCGAATCATTATCATTTGTATTAATTTGATTGTGTTGATATGAAAGTAGAGCGATGAATCAAAAACTTAATTCAAAAGCTGAGTTTGATCCAGAGCTACCAACAGCACAAGATGTGCTGATGGCTATCTCTTGTGTAGCAACACAATATGCCGTGAATCCATCATTAAATTTGGCAAAGACAGCACTAAATCTAGCTAATAATTTAAGCGCACCAGAGTATACAAATGCAGCATCAATTAAAGTGGTTGCGCAACAATTAATGCAGCAGTGGGATAGTGTGGTTGAGGAGTATTTGCTTATCGAAGCTAGCGTGATGACACAGCAAACTACGCTGCAATAGGTTAAAGGTAATTGAATAGAGAATGTAATGTCGAGAATAACTGGACCAAGAATAAAAGTAATGCGGGCTTTAGGTGTGGACTTACCTGGCTTATCACGTAAGAGTATTGAAAATAGGCCATTCCCGCCAGGGCAGCATGGAAACAAAGCGTCACGTAAAAGACGCTCAGACTTTGGTGTGAAATTAATAGAGAAACAGAAAATTCGTTTTAACTATGGATTAACCGAAACACAAATGAGACGCTTGATTGTAGATGCCCGCAAGGGTAAGGAGCCTACAGGTGAGCGATTAATTCAATTGTTAGAAAGACGATTGGATAATGTCGTGTTTAGAGCAGGCTTTGCGCCATCTGTCGTTTCTGCCAGGCAGTTGGTCAGTCATGGTCACATATTGCTGAATGGTAAGCCTGTCAATATACCATCAATGCGTTTAAAGATGAGTGATGAGATAACGGTAAGAATAAAAAGTAGAAATATACCAATTATCATTGAAACACTTAAAACTCCATCACTTGATAGGCCAGAGTGGATGGGGTGGGATGAGCAGGCACTTAGTGCCAAAGTAAAACATTATCCAGCAATTGATGACGTACCGTTCCCGGTAGATTTGCAGTTGGTCGTTGAGTTTTATGCAAACCGTGTTTAACCCGCGGAATGTTAATTAGCAGAATTTAAGGTGCCCTAACTCGCCTTGGATGTAGTAAATGCATAGCAATATGCATCTCCTTGATCGTGAACGATCGTTTGAGCCGCATTCATTCCTTTGATGTAAGTCGGCTACTTTTTTGGGATTAGGTTAAGTGATTATAAAGAGCAGTAAATACTTTGCGCTCCTGTGAAGAAGGCGAGAATAAGATGGCGCATGAAGAAAAAGAGACAAAGATAAAGAAATTAAATACACAACAACTCTTTGGTCCTAATAAAGAAATTCTAATTGAGCATTTAGGCGAAAACTATATGTTGAGTATTACTAAGCAAAAAAAATTATTGCTGACTAAGTGTAAACATTACTTTTCATCATAACTATATTGATTAGATTGATAAGGTGAAAACATGAGTGAACAAAATAAACATAGACGTATTCTGCTGAATAAAAATCAGAGCGGTATTGTTGAGTATTGCGAAAGATGTGAAGTGATAGAAGTTGAAATAGGGCCAGTAAGCATAAGGTTGCAAGCGCAGGATTTGGAGCTATTTAGCACACTAATCCAAGAGGCTGATACACGACTACGTTATTACAACATGGAGAAGGCGCGTTTTGAATCGGAGATGGTCAAGGTAGGAGGCATCCATTGAGTGCCAATATTTTATTGAAATACCCATCTGGATTTATATCGCTTAAAGCACAAGAAAAAGCGGTATTGAAAGATGATTATGCGCTGCAACGCAAAGAAGAAAATGTTGGTAATGCTTCATTTGGCGTGATTGCACTTAATCTAATCAAGAAGAGAAAGCAGCCTAAAACTAGATATTTGCAAATAATAGGATTATTAATTGCATTGTTAGGTCATGCAGTTCTCTTTTATTTGCTGGTGTATAAAGCTGATTCTGAAGTGCAAGTAGAAAAATCTGCACAACCTATTACGGTAAGTATTATCGCACCACCCGCACCTGAGCCTATTCCAGAACCTGAGATCGTACCGATTATAAAACCAAAGAAGCCAGCAAAAAAAACGGTCATCAAGCCAAAAAAAGTAGTTGAAAAGATTATGCCTGTTGAAGATATGGATCAGCCATTGGTTGAAGCAACGACAGAGCCTGTGATAGAAAACCTTCCCGAGGAGGAAGAAATGGCTGCGCCAGAAGTGCAGCAGACAGCAGCGCCAGCATCTGCAAAGGCAGCAGAAATAGAAGAGGTTATCGAGCAGCCAAAATTTGGGGTGGCATATTTGAATAATCCAGCCCCATCTTACCCTAGATTATCTAGAAAGATTGGAGAAGAAGGCCGTGTGTTGCTTAAGGTCTTGGTCTCAGCAGAAGGGGCAGCAAACACGGTAAATGTTGAAAAAAGCAGCGGATATACGCGGTTAGATCAAGCAGCAATTGATGCTGTTAAGCGGTGGAAATTTATACCTGCACGTAAGGGATCTCAAGCTTTAAGTGCATATGTACTAGTACCCATACAATTTTCATTGGATGGCTAGTGATTGCTAGGTTAACCAGAAGCTAGATATGGAATTTTTTACAGAAATTAATGAAAGTTTTTTATAAGGAATATGATGCAAATGGCACAACAATTTGAAAGTCTTAACTTTATTGCACAAGGTGGTGTGGTCTCAATTCTGGTCGCAATGATTCTATTGGTAATGTCAGTGTTGAGCTGGTATTACATACTGGTTAAAGCTTATCAGGGTCACAAAGCAAAATTAACGATGAAGCGCTATGTTGAAAAATTTTGGAGCAAACCGACATTGCAAGCTGCGTTGCAAATACAAGAGCCAAATACACCCGCATATAGACTGGCAATTACTGCTGTGGAATCAACGCAACATCATCAGCAACATGCAAGTAAAAATTTAGCTGCATGTTGCAGCCAAGATGAGTTTATTGCGCGTAATTTGAGGCGCACATTATCACGAGAGCAAGCTAGTTTGGAGTCTGGTTTATCATTGTTGGCTACAGTCGGCAGTATTGCACCTTTTGTCGGTTTGTTTGGTACGGTATGGGGTATTTATCACGCACTAGTTGCAATAGGTGCCAGTGGTCAAGCTTCTATTGATAAAGTGGCGGGTCCAGTAGGCGAAGCGTTAATTATGACCGCTATTGGCTTAGCTGTAGCAATCCCTGCTGTGCTTGCTTATAACGCCTATGTAAAAAAGAATAGAACCATCATGGCAGACTTGGAGCATTTTGCGCAAGATTTGCATACACTGCTCACGACAGGTGCACCATTAACAACACATCAATTCAGCACAGCACGCAGTAATGTGGCAGATATGCATGGCTATAAAAAGGTTGAGAATGAGGTGTCAGCATGATGGGTGGCAATCAGTTTAGCGCTGCTGAACACACGCAGCCAATGAGTGAAATCAACACAACACCATTAGTTGATGTGATGTTGGTTTTGCTTGTTATTTTTATTATCACTGCACCGTTACTTACACACGCTGTAAAGATTAATTTGCCCCATGCAACCAGTCAGCCAATTGAGGATAAGCCTGAAGTAATCAGTATTGCGATTGATGATGTGGGGCAGCTATATTGGAATGACATACCCTTAGTCAAGGGTGAATTAAAACAGAAACTAAGTCAAATTTCCCAGCTAGAGCCACAACCAGAGCTGCATATCCGTGCGGATAAAGGAACGCGCTATCAAGTGCTAGCTAAAGTGATGGCAGATGCGCAAAATGCAGGCGTAACCAAACTAGGTTTCGTCAGTGAACCCAAGGTGGGTGATTAGCATTATGGGCTCAATAAAGGCATGGGCGTGGGTGCATAAATGGTCAAGCCTGGTTTGCACGGCATTTATGTTGCTGCTTTGCTTAACCGGATTGCCGCTGATTTTTAGTCATGAAATCAATCATTGGTTAGGAAACGAAACAGAAGCTCCTGATATGCTTCCTAGCACAGCGTTAGTAAGTATGGATGCTGTACTGTTAAGTGCAAAGGCGCTTTATCCCGAGCGTGTGGTGCAATATATATTTCGTGACGTAGACGAGAATAAAACTTGGACAGTAAGTCTTGGGAAAACAGTCGTATCAGAAGATGACATCAAATATGTCACAGTAGATGCGCGCACGGCTAAGGTGCTAAATGAGCCGAATTTTAGTGATGGTTTCATGTATGTCATGTACAAACTGCATGTTGATTTATTCGCAGGCCTACCAGGAATGTTATTTTTGGGACTAATGGGTTTGTTGCTGGTGGTGGCGATACTATCAGGTGTTGTATTGTATGCACCATTTATGCGTCGCCTAGCATTCGGTGAAATTAGAAAAAATCGCACAGAAAACCTAAAGCGACTGGATACACATAACTTTCTAGGTATTGTGACACTCGTGTGGGCACTTACAGTTGGCTTTACTGGAGTTATTAATGCTTGGGCGGAATTAATCATTAAGTATTGGCAAGTAGACCAGATGGCAGAAATGACATTACCCTATAAAAACCTTCCGCCACCTACTAACTATGCATCTATTCAAGCAGGAATTGATGCGGCTAAAGCGTTAGAACCAGAAATGGTGCTTGGTTTCATTGCTTTTCCTGGTACAGCATATTCAAGTCAGCATCATTACGGGATTTTCATGCGGGGTAATACACCACTTACAGCCCGTTTGTATAAGCCAGTGTTAGTCGATGCTGAAACCGCTGAGGTTACAGATAGTCGGAATGTGCCTTGGTATATAACTGCATTGCTTGTATCACAGCCTCTACACTTTGGGGACTATGGCGGCGTAGTATTGAAAATCATCTGGTTAGTGCTAGATATCGTTACGATTGTTGTTCTCTGGACTGGTTTGATGTTGTGGTGGAAAAAAAGAAACAAGTATGTACCTGATATTGAAACTCAAATCCGCTTAAGTGAGGCTTATTAAAGCCACCTAGTTCCATGGTTATCCATTTATTTATGCAACGTATACATCTAAAAAGAATTTTTTTTTGGCCCATTGTTTTGGGTGTGGTCACCCTTCTCGGACTAGTCTTTGCACTTTTAGAGGAAGGTGGTTTTATTGAAAACTTATCATTGTTGGGGCTTATAGTCCCAATAGGATTTATTATTTATTTTTATTGGTTTAAGTAGTTTTTATATTTAAGTAGCCAGCGAATGCATAAGCCTGTAGCCAGCGAAATACAATTTATCGCTTTAAAAACAGGGGAAAATTATGCAAAATTTTACCAGCGCAAAAACAATGCGCTACAGATTGATTATCGCAGCAGCAATTGCAGCTACCTCACAAACGACATTTGCTAATGATGAGGTGGTAAATGACGGGGATGTTCTGCCTGAAGTGAAAGTGCAAGCGTCAAATGTAGGACCTCAAGTTGCTACGGAAAAGACAGATTCATATACAGTTCAGTCGACTAGTACAGCTACCAGACTGAATACATCTATTAAGGAAACGCCGCAATCTATTTCTGTGATTACGCGCGAACAGTTGGATGATTTTCGCGTTCTCACAGTAAACGATGCATTATCTTATGCAACGGGTGTAAGAGCAGAACAGTTTGAGACCGATCGCAGTGAATATACTGCACGCGGTTTTACTATCACCAATTTTCAAATAGACGGGATCGGCACTCCAATCACCTACGGTACTAATTATGGTGATCTTGATCTAGCCATATATGATCGGGTAGAAATTCTACGTGGTGCGAACGGCTTGTTAACGGCCACTGGAAATCCCTCGGCAACCATTAATTTTATCCGTAAACGGCCGACAAGTGCGTTTCAGGCGAAAGCCGATCTATCATTGGGTTCATGGAATAATAAACGCCTTGATGCAGATATCTCTGGTGGATTGAATGCAGACGGAACTGTACGAGGGCGTTTAGTTGTAGCACGTCAAGATAGAGACTCTTATCTAGACCGTTACGATAATGAAAGAACCGTAGCATATGGTGTCATTGAGGCTGATCTCAATGACAGCACCAGTATTGCACTAGGTCATACTTATCATCAAAATGATTCTAGCGGCAATAACTGGGGTAGCTTGCCATTACTTTATTCTGATGGTAGCAAGCGAGATTATAAACGGTCAGACTCAAGTGCACCTGATTGGAGCTATTGGGATGTTGGTACCAATATTACCTTTGCAGAATTGTCTCATTATTTTGGAAATGATTGGCAAATTAAAGGTCAATTAACACGTAAAACAACCGATTCTGATGCGCGACTTCATTATATTTATGGAAATGAAAATCGTGCAACAGGGCTTGGCTTATTCAGTTATCCAGCTATGTATAGAACAAGGACTGAAGATCATGTTGCGGACATATATGCTAATGGGCCTATCGACTTGGGTGGGCGAAAGCATGAGCTAGTGTTTGGGACAACGCTAAGTAAAGCGGATGTAAAAGATTACTCGAGGTTTGGTCCGATTGGCACGGCAATAACTAGTTTTGACAGTGCGGCTGATTTTCCTTTGCCAACATTCGGTTCAGAGAGTGAGTCCGCGGATTTTTCAACAAAAACGACCAATATATATACTGCAGCAAAACTTAACCTTGCGGATGAATTGAAAGTTACTGTTGGAGGCAGCTTGCTGAATTACGAATTAGAAGGTGTGAGCTATGGTACACCACAAGAAGCAGAAGAAAGTAATAAATTTACACCTTATATTGGCGCAGTGTATGACCTCAATGACACCTATGCTCTGTATGCTAGTTACACAGGTATTTATAAACCACAAGTAGAACTTGGTACAGATTTGAAAGTGCTGGCGCCACTAAAAGGCAAGAATTACGAAGCTGGGGTAAAAAGTGGGTGGTTCAATGAGAGGTTGAATAGTTCATTTGTGGTGTTTAGAACCGAGCAAGAAAATGTAGCTCAAGAAGTTGGTATGTTTGGAAGCACGACAGTGTATGAAGGGATTCAAGCAACTAGTAAAGGTTATGAATTAGATTTATCTGGTGAGGTAACAGATCGTTTAAGCGTAAACGCAGGTTATACACGTTTGATGAGTCTCAAAGATAGTGAAGGTCAAAATGTAAATCCATTTGTGCCGAGACATCAATTACATCTGGGGACGGTTTACAAAGTTCCATTTATTACAGGTCTCAAGGTCGGTGCAAATGTTAATTGGCAGAGTGATACCCATGTGGATATTGGAACAGTGCGTTATGAACAAGATAGTTACGCAGTTTTGAACTTAATGGCCAATTATCAGATTGACACTCATTGGAGTGCTGCGCTTAACTTATATAACGTTACCGATGAGAAGTATCTTACTAGTTTGAGGTATGCATATTCTGGGCAAAGTTATTACGCTGCCCCCGTCAATGGTCTTGCAACTCTAACTTGGAAGTATTAGTACTGGTATTGCTTTTGTCGAACTGTAGAAGATAGTTGTCATGTCTAAATAATATCTTTACTTTATAAATGATAACTATTATTATTCGCATTTGATATTTTAACAATTTAATTGAGTAGCCAACGAGTTCAACTCCTGTAGCCAAATAATAATAAATAAGGGAGTTGTACAGTGAAGAAGTTTAAGAAAAAAGCATCTTATGTTGCCGTTTTATTATTAGCACAAAGCTATACAGCGATGGCTGAAGATGTTCAGCCGAATGTGGTAGCAGACAGCAAAGCCATTGAAGAGCTACAAGAGGTAAGAGTTAAGGCATCAGTAGAAAAAGAAAACATCGGTTATCAAGCAACAAAGACGCGCGTAGGAAAATCCAACCAAGATCCGCATGATGTACCGCAAGCTGTCACAATCTTAACGAAAGAGCTCTTGCATGACCAGCAAATCAGCTCGCTACGGGATGCGCTGAGAAATGTGTCTGGTTTAGCCATTAACGCTGCTGAAGGTGGTCGTGCAGGTGATAATTTTATGTTACGGGGTTTTTATACTTTTGGCGATACCTATTTAGATAATATGCGTGACACAGCACAGTACAACCGTGAAGTCTTTAATCTTGAGCAGGTAGACGTACTACGTGGTTCAGCAGCAATGTTGTTTGGTCGAGGCCAGGCTGGAGGTGTCATTAACCAAGTATCCAAAATGGCGGAACTCAATGACAATAATAC
>JBFIGM010000055.1:0-13284 GCA_041602315.1 Methylophilaceae bacterium
CATTATTGATTTTTGGTGGGTGCTAACGGGGTCGAACCGCTGACATTCGCCTTGTAAGGGCGACGCTCTACCAACTGAGCTAAGCACCCAAATCAATAACAAGTCGCGCATGATACCGTTATTTTTCATTTTCTCCAAGTAGTTTTATTAGATACCGTTGATTTTAATTTATGCCTATAATTAATTCTCAATGATAAATCCATCAATTAACAAAAACTAAATCATGACTAAGCAAACTTCGCTACCAGTGTGGCACGCATTTTTAAAACGGCATATCGTCCTGCATCCGTTTGCAGCTATCGCACTTGCTATCAGTGTTTCTAGTGTAATTTTTTTGTTAACACAAAGTGTATTAAGCAGTGTTGTAGCAAGTACCCACAGCTTTAAGTGGGCTTTAATGGCAGGGACAGCAGGATTTTTAGCAACAGCTATTGGTGCTCTACCAGCTTTGCTTTTACGCCAATTGCCACAGAAATTAGAGGATAGTATGCTTGGGTTTGCTGCAGGCATGATGCTCGCAGCTAGTACGTTTTCCCTTATTATTCCAGGTATTGATGCTGGTAAAGCCATATTCGAGAGTCAGTTTGTCGGTGTGATGGTTGTTGTGGCTGGTTTAGCTTTAGGTGTAATGTTAATGCTTGGTCTAGACCAATTTACACCACACGAGCATGAAAAAACGGGCCCATGCGGTCCTGGCTATGAAATATGCGAACGCGTATGGTTGTTTGTTTTTGCAATTGCACTACACAACTTACCTGAAGGTATGGCAATGGGCGTTGGTTTTTCGAATGGTGATGTTTCAGTTGGTTTGCCATTAACCACTGCAATCGCTATTCAGGATATACCAGAGGGTTTAGCAGTTGCATTAAGTTTGCGGGCAGCAGGTGCTAAAGCAAGTAGTGCCGTAATGATTGCGGCTGCTAGTGGCTTACTAGAACCGTTAGGTGCAATGATAGGTGTGACACTGACTAGCGGAAGTCTCTGGAGCTATCCGCTAGGCTTGGGTTTAGCAGGTGGGGCTATGATATTTGTTGTGTCTCATGAGGTGATTCCTGAGACACATCGTAATGGCCATCAAACACTTGCCACAATTGGGCTGATGATAGGGTTTGCGCTCATGATGGTTTTAGATACTACGCTTGGTTAGCACTACTCAACCCGTGTCCATATCTGTGAACGACCTATTAGCGAAATGCCAATATAGCCTCTCACCTCTAGCTGGTCACCAGCTTCGTTTAAGGTCATTTTACATTTGTAGACTTTACCTTCTTCTGGGTCGAGGATTTTGCCGCCATCATACTTATCACCGTTTTGTTTCATACCTTTAACAATTGTCATGCCGATAATAGGCTGATTTTTCCGCTCATCCTTGCATTTGTCGCAAATGGCATCCCCTGTGTCGGTAGGTAATAAGCCTTTTTCTACGACTGCACGATATTCACCATTATGCTCACTAATTCGAATTAATGAACGTGGTTGATTGGTTTTATCATCAATACTTTGCCACAGTCCTACAGGTGAAATATTTGCGGCAAAACTGATTTGCATTGTCATTAATAAAATTGCCACTATTTGAATAAAAGAAACCAAAATACGCATGCGTGCCTCCATGATTAATGAATATAGCTATTCAATCGCAAATTATATGCCACAAAAACAGTTCATTATGAATCAATAAGATAAGTTTTAACTTAGCCTATTTGTGTGCAATGAGTGCAGGACAAATAAAATAGAGATTCATGAAGTATGCAAAAATTGCATGAAAGGATGAGCATTATTATCTTAGTAGCGCTTAGCTTGAAAGCAAAGATTAATTCACCTGTTTTATCTAAAGTTTGTTTTGAATATGCCGATGCAATAATTAACATCAGCGTGATTGAAATGGGGTGTGTGATGACAATGGTATATGAATTACTTGATGAAGAAGATCAAGCCTACAATGATTTTATGAATGTATATCAAGCGATGTTTTTTACGCAAGATTTTACTAATTGGGACGATTCGCTGTTTTATCAGACCGAAGAATTAGAACTCGAGGTTGTGTAAAATCAAGAAGTCGCTTATGACTGTTTAGCAAGCGGAAGCCGAATGACAAATACAACGCCGTTGCTGGTGTTGCTGACTGAAATGCTACCGCCCATTTTTGTGATATAGCTTTTACAAATAAACAAACCCTGCCCACGCCGCTCTGACGCAATTTCCTCATTATTGCCTGAAACACCATAATCAAAGATATGGTGTAAGCTTTCTTCAGGTATCGGATTACCTTGATTTTCTATATGCACCTCGGCAAATTTTTCCGTTTTTAATAATCTTAATTGGATTTTTGTGTTCTTAAGTCGATGACGTTGCGCATTATTCAGAATATGTGTCAATGCATCTTCTAATGAAAAAGCATTTGCATTGACTTTTAGTGACTCCCCAAAGGGTTCGTATTGCACATTGGATATACCAGCATAGTGCGCATTATCAGCAATAAGGCGAATAAATGCGTCTAAATCAATCACCTCAAGATTGAAATTAGCTGCCTCTACAGCCTCGCTAGGCGATGCATGACCATACAACATGCGTACGGCCTGAAGCATGCGGTAAACATATCGGTAGCTTTGACTCTTTTCATCAGGGTGTAATACCATAAGTGACTGTAATGGTGACATAATCTCATGACCAACAGCTTGCCACATTTCTTTGTCTTGTTTTGTTCGTGCTTGAGCCTGACGAACGTCCTCTTGAATACGCTTTAAAAGGCCTTTTAGACTATTGGCGAGAATGCCGACTTCATCACGTCCATTCAAATCATCCAAACTGAGTGCAGCGATACGCTCTGCTAAGTCTTGATTTGCAGTGAGGTCAGATGGAGATTGCATATTGTAAGTGACCTTTGCCGCCCTTTTTGTTAATAACGTCAATCGTCTCAAAAAGCTGAACTCTACTAACAACCAGGCGACTAAGATAGCGCTTAACATGGCAGCAACTACCCAAGTTAGGCGCCCAGTCATTTCATAAAGCTCACGTTTAACGGAAGCTAGATTACCATGCAGTGCTACTTCATAGTCACCTGTAGAGTGTTTAAGAGTGTCGACTAACAATAAAGGCTGTTTAGTTAACTGATGCGATTTAATTAAGACAGGCAACTTATTTAGTATCGCCAGTAAGTAATCAAAGTAAGAAGAGTTGATAGCAACTGGAACTGGACCTTGTAGCTGCAGTGCCTCATTATCTTTAGCTTGTTGACTACTAATAGTTAAGCTTTCACCTATTAGCAGTGGTTCTGCTAAGTCATTGAGTGCATAAGGGAGGCTAACATCTTTACCCACATTACTATCAAAAATGGGTTTACTTGAAAGCGGTGGCATCAAAACAACCCGTATTTTATAATCTGCTAAATCTTTAGGTGGCCACACTGGTCTTTGTTTTTTGAATAGTGCTTGCGTGAAACTATCTACTGGCATACGGATTGAATAATAAGTGGTATGCATGCAACTATTACTAAATCCATCATTACAATGGCGCGATTGCCACATCCACCCTCTAAACTCTCGATGTGGCCTAGCCTTGATATTGAGTGTGTCGCTGGCGGTTAAAAAACCAGCCAATTTCCCCTTCATCATATAATTGTTATTGTCTTCGATATGCTCAAATGGCGCGTTCCAATGTGTCTTCTCACCGTTATGATCAAGTGTGATACGGACACGGTGTACATTTTTCATGTCTAAGACGCCTGGTTCTCGGCTAATTAAGTCAGTCGTTTGTACTTTACCTAAAATATAGACAAATCCCCCAGCATATGGGTTACTACCGATGCCAACACATATATCTCCTTCTGGGTAATGAATCGAACAGCCGGCAACTTCTATTGCTTGCTGTGATTTATTCTGATCACTAAAATCAAGCGCGGCATATGGCAATAGTAGTGGTCTTAATGGTGTTATCGGTTGTTGAAAAATATCGGGATTCAATAGTGCTAGTTGACCTGATGGGTGGCGTAATTTAGCCATCACAGTAGCATGTGTTTTGGCTAGGTTACGATAATAGTTTTGATACGCACGATATCGCTCGCCTTGTAAAATAATCAATGCTAATAACAAGCTAGCTAGCATCAATAATATAAAAACGCACCGAAAAATTAACCTGCCACGTAACGCAGCAAAGCCTAACTTGGGAAAAACTGAATCTGAAGTGCGTGTTCTATTCTGGCTCATGTGACCATCTAAATCCTCGCATTGGAATATTTTCAATACGATTGAAGTCTGGATCTAACTCACGGAATGCATCGCGTATCGTACTGACATGTTTGCGGACATTGTCTCGATTACGACCACTCTTAACTACATCATACAATTCCTCGTAGCTTACAATATGTCCTTTTTTTTGGTGGAGTGTGGCTAGTATACGCTGCGCAGTCAATGGCAAATTCATTCGCTGTCCACGCCAGAGCGGTGTACTTTGCCATAAAGGATCCAATACTAACTCAGCATTATTTTCTGACTGTATGGCAGTAGCGTTAGCCTCATCTCTTTGTTTGACTACACGTAGAATTTCGAGCAAGGTTTCAATAAAATCTGCCTCTTCAAAAGTCGTCTTTTGAAGATAGTCCCATGCATCTAATGCCTTCATGATGCTACGGTATATTGCAGCAGGCATTGCGGAAACAACAAGAACAGGTGTGCCAGCATGTTGCTTATTAATTAAATTGATAATAGCTACGCCGGCATTGCGTTCATGACCTAACTCTATATCTAAAATCACTAAATCATAGGATTTTTTTGCCAGTGCCATCTCAGCACTATCACGATCATACCAAGTGTCAATGGTCGCGTCTGTTCGTGCCGTTTTAACCCAAGTCACAAGCTGGCGGCTGGTTGGCAGATCGTCTTCAATAATGGCGATTGTTGTCATCCCATGTAATCCTTGTTCGAGTCTACTTATTATCTACTCAGTTTAGCAAAAATAGTGTGAGTATTTCTTCCGTTGTATTACTGTTTTTTCAACCGCGTGAAGAATGGCACACTGTGCAGCTCTCGCTTCCTCCGCAATGTTCTATGCACAATACAGGCATCGTAAATAAACAACACTTGCTAACCAAGGAGGATTTGATGAGTAACCTAATCAAAAAAATAAGCGCAAGCATTTCAAATGCCTGGTCGCGAGTTCGCATCAGTCATCAGATAAATGACAATATTGCATTGCGCAGCAAAGGGTACATGAAAACTGTATTGATACTTGGCTTTGCTGCAGGCATCGCTTATATCCTGGTGAATCATCCACCGTTTCAACAGATACCAAATGGTATGGTAGGTATGCGGACGAGTGCATTTGATCATCAGCCTCAACTATACACAAACGGGAGCGTATTGATATTACCAGGCATCCATAGCATGCGGTTGTTAGATCTACGAGACCAGGTATATCAACCGCAGGATATGCGTTATGTCGATAGCCGTGCACCGCTGCAATCTATTGAAGGACTCTCAATTGGTTTAGATATTAATGTGCGTTATGCCATTGATCCCAAAAAGCTCAAGCAAACAGCATTTAAATTACCTGAACAAATTGGAAAAGATATTGTAGAGCCAGCAGTGCAAGGGATGGTTTATCGGATTGTATCTGGATATTCAGTCAAGCAAATTTTCTCGACCAAGAGACAGACCATTCAAGAAACGCTTGAAAAAGAACTATCAAAAAAGTTAGCTCAGGATGGCATCTTGCTTAAAGGAATCCAAATCGGAAATGTCGACTTACCAGTAAATTATAAACGTGGGATGGAGGCAAAGCTTGCAGAGGAATTAGCCACTGAAAAAATGAGCTACACATTAGCGCTGAAAGAAAAGGAGATTAAAGAAACAGCGTTAATAGCGGAAGCCCAAAAGGTAAAACGACAAAAGATTGCAGAAGCAATAGCGTTAGAACAGGTGATAGCGGCGAGAGCACAACAAGATGCAATGAAGCATATTCTGCCTTTTAAAGAAAAGCAAATTAAACAAAAACAACTTGAGGCCGAGGCTCAAAAACAAAGCCGGATTAAGCAGGCAGAGGCAAATGCAGAAGCACGCACAATAGAAGCGATTGGCGAGGCAACATCACGCCAAAAACTAGCAGAAGCAGAGGCTTACCGTTTGAATATTATTGGCAAGGCTAACGCAGAGCAGATGCAGCGTGAAGGTGTTCTGGTTAGTCAGCACCCGCTACTCATTCAAAAAGCAATGGCTGATAAGTTGTCTGACAAAATCCAAGTCATTATTGCACCGCCAGCGATGGATAGTGGATTGATTACATCACATTTGCTGGGAGCTCAGCCGCATAAAAACACTTCCTACCCCAAACAACATTAGGAGCATCATCATGCAGACATTATCAAAAATCATTATCTCTTTGCTTGCTGGACTTTGTTTAAACATACATAGCTTTTTCGCGCACGCGGATACCGTATTGGCAGCCAATACTACAGAACAAGAAATGCAATCACTTGCGCTAGTGATGCAGCCCAATGTGAGCCTAAGGTCTGCACCAAAAGATTCCGCACGTGAGTTAGCCGTTTTATGGCAGGGTGAGTGGGTTGAAGTCCGTGATGAGCGTATGGATTACTTGGAAGTCTATGACCATAAGCGCGAACGGGTTGGCTTTGTAAAAGTGACACATTTGCGGCAAAGTAAATTTCATGAATCAGAAACCAAAGAATTTCTAACTTTGGTACGCTATCTGCGCGATAACAATGGTTCAAATAGTCTTGGCATCAGTCTGGCAAGTGCTTACTTGAGAGCAGCATCGAACGTTGAAATGAATTCGCCAGAAGGAGCTGAAATACTACATGCAATAGGCGTATTTGCTGACCGAATTGCAGATGCTGCTTCCGCTTTGCAAACTAAGAATAAGGCTAATACACGTTACTTAAACCAGCAATTAGAAGTGGCAACGCAATACGGCGTCCATTTTAATAATCTAGACAATAACGATCGAATTCAAGTTTGTTATGACGGAGAAGTATATCGTCAAGTTTTAGCTTTATCAGCCGCTCCAGAGCTAAAAGCAACTGCTGCATTATCCTTAACCAAGGATACTTGTATAGACCCTAATCTAACGCCCAGCAAGCGTGCGCAGATTGATGCATGGCGCGCGCAAGTGATTTCGCAAATAATAACTGACAATTTACCAGAATATCTAAAAAATCGTGTAGAGATGCGAAAGGCATCAATACTGAGTCATTTGAGTTATGCACAAACACGTTTTGCTTCCAACACAGAAGTACAGAAGCTCACAGGAATTGAGGAAAATGCAGAAACACTCATGCATAAAGCAAGAACAGCATTTTCACAAGTCGATAAAAATCAATTACCTGACGAAGATTGGCCAACTTATAACAATACGGCGATGCTTGTGAGTGCAAGTCGTTGGGCGTCAGAGCCAATTGAACATAAGCAGCTATTTGGAACATTACAGCTTGAAACGCAAGTTAAAAAGCCAGGTGAAACCTGTGTTAGCCTGATCTCCTTAAAGCAAAAGAAAGTCTTGGCAGAGCGTTGTACATATAGCTTGGTCTGGGCGCAGTCAGCGACAATTAATCCTAAACGTAATGCAATTGCGCTAGCTGTGCAACCAATGTCCAACTGGCGCGAGTTGTGGGTATTTAAAAGAAATAAGTCAGGGTGGCAAGTTAATGTACTACCTCCAACAACTCGTGGTATTGGATTAGGATATGTCGAGTTTGCTGGATGGTCGCCCAATGGCAAGCAAATATTAATCGCAAAAGAATCACGCGCCGATGGTATCTATCAACGTCGATTCGAAGTCGTAGACTTGGCGAGCCTTCGTGTGGATAGGCAGGCAAGATATGCCTCTATATTAGGCGCATTCAATCGCTGGCAAGACGATGCCTGGAAAGCGAACACTGTTAGCCTCCGATAACAATGCACCATCAAAACGAAAGGAAATCATATGTTTAAAAAAACATTGTTAGTATGTAGCTACGTTTTATTGACATCAGCTTGCACTGCTAAAACACACAAATCCGGTGACATTCATCATTTAACTGGCACTTATCCAAGCCATATTGTTTCTATTTACCCTACTGAGGCTAAAACAGAGTTTTTCATAGATGCCAATGGGTTGCAAGCTGGCAAGTATTCTATATTTGAACACCAGAAATTGAAGTTGGAGGGAAAATTAGAGGATTTCAAAGTGATTGATAGCCATACTGTGATTGCTAGTTGGTATGACAAGTATGGGACAGGAAAGCTAAAAATGAAGTTTTCACCTGACTTTTCTTCATTTGAAGCGAAATGGTTACCTGACCAATTCAGATTTGAAGATGAAACACAATGGAATATGGTTAGGATAAGATGACGATGAATAATCAATTAAGCGCTTTAGACTCTTTGGGTGTGACTGAATTGCCATACAATGGCTATGAAAACATATATCAAGCAATGTGTGTTCATCAGGACTGGTTAGCTCCCGATAAAGCAACGCCATATAATGCAGAAGAGCTGGCGCTAGAAGTAGTTTAAATAACATTAATTTGAGATGCTTGTAACTTTATCCTTAAACTGCCTGCTTTTGGCATCAGTAATACGGTAACGGCTCTGTTTTAGCCAGTTCTTGTTTGCATAACTAGTGGTATATTGAGTACCAGTATTTACCCAGAAATATTCGCGATTAAACATGTAGCGTGGGTGGTAGTCTCTAAAGAGTACAGCAACTGGGTATGGTCGTGTGGCAGATAAACCATCTTTTTGTGTAGCTTCTAATAAGTACTCTTTGCCATGTTTAAATAATACAACCCAAGCATGTCCACCACCGCCTTCTACCTCTCCTAACACCACTCTTGCATCCTCACCTTGCGCAATTAACCAATCAGCTAACACAATAGCATGATCCTCACAATCGCCTCTTGGGTAATAAAATGCTTGTCTACTGGATTGCCATACATCAGTACGTCCAGCATATTGGTTGGCATCAAATTGATATGTTTTACGCTGCGATAAAATATAAAGCGGTGTCATCACGCTATTCACAGTAAAGGGGGCATAACCTTCTAGATAGGTATTAACTAAGTAATGGTCTCCATCAAGTGCCTGCGCAGACATGGTATAAACACCGACAGGATCTATGGAATAAATAAGTGGATAGTTTTGTCCATGTCCTGGCGCAAGCATACGGTTCACATCTCTATCCGACAAACTGTATTTAATGGGCAAAATATCAAGACGGTAGCCCGTATGCGGTAACGTTAAATCTTGCTGTGCTAGTGAAAGGACTGCAACATCAATTTCTCTTTTAATGGATGGCTCGGGGCTATAATTCACTTCAACCCCGTGATTATTGTATGAATCCTTGATGGCACTACCGTAGGCGCCAAGAAAGAAGAAAACAAGCAGAAAGAATAAGCTACCAAACCCGCGCATGATAGCTGGTTTTTTAACCCTTAAAACCAAACACAATTACAACAGCTACAAAAATCAAAATGGCAGATGCAAAAATTGCTACAGCAATATTGCCCTTCTTGATTTCTTCTTCAAAGTTAATGTTTTTGACAACTTTTTTATCTACCCACAACAATGCATAAACACTCACAATGAGCGCGACAATTGAGTAACAAAGGTTGATTGCTAGATTGATAATTGATGCGGATAAAAACTCGGCTTCCATCGATTCACTCACTTTATTTGCAATGCTTGATTGCTCGCTATTCTAGCATTTAAGTTTGACTTGACGATCACTTTCAATGAATAAAGCAAGTATGCCGAGTTTATTCTAAAGATTAAAACAACTATGCCGATAGCATAATGAAACTTATCAGCTTTAACTAAGGGTTGATAAAGTTTAGGCATTAATCTCCTCCCCCTTGGGCTTGCACATAGTGTAAGCCCATTTTTTTTACAACCGACTTAATGATTTATCATTTAGCGAGGTTGGGAACGCCATTTGGGACCGAGAGGAAATTGGTACATTCCTATTTGAGACTATGGTCGTCACATAACAGTCATCTACTTACTCTAATATCAACCAGAAAGCGCAGCTTGTATTTATTGATTCTTTTAACTAATGTTAAATGATAGTAAGCTCGCATATAACAAATGGATGAATAGTGAGGAAAAGCAATGAAAGCGATATGGAACAATACAGTGATTGCTGAGTCTGACCAAACAATCACGCTAGAAGGAAACCACTATTTTCCTTTTGAATCAATTAATCAACAGTTCTTCCAAGAAAGCTCGCATACTAGCGTTTGTGGTTGGAAAGGTCTGGCTAATTATTACAATATTGTTGTAGGAGACCAAGAAAACCCCAATGCAGCATGGGTTTATAAAACGCCTAAGGAACAGGCGCGAGAAATAAAAAACCATATTGCTTTTTGGAAAGGCATTTCAGTCATCGCTTAAAAAAGGTTTATACAGCATCATGGACACAGCTGCAATTTCCACTATGGACCAATATCAATTGATAGCAAAGTTTCAACAGTTGCGTCAAACAACGTTGGACATTTGCAATCCTATTGAGCATGAGGATTACATTGTTCAGCCATCACCAGAAGTCAGCCCGCCAAAGTGGCATTTGGGCCACACCACTTGGTTTTTTGAAGAAGTGATTTTAAAAAAGTACTTAGAGGGTTATACAACATTTAATCCACAGTACGGTATATTGTTTAACTCTTATTACAAAGCCGTTGGTCAGCACACTATTCAATCAGAAAGAGGGCATTTGTCTAGACCAACGCTGGCTGAGATTTTGCGTTATCGTGCACATGTCGATAGTGAGTTAATCAGGTTGATAAACGAGATGCCGATCACAGAAACAGTCGCTACATTAATAGAAACAGGCATGCATCATGAACAGCAACATCAAGAGTTACTGTTTATGGATATCAAATGTATTTTAGCCAATAACATAGTCGATACCAGTTACGCTTTAATGCCCCTTGAAGAAGCATCAAAACAACCCAAAAAAGAAAATTGGATAAGCTACAAAGAAGGCTTGTACGAGATTGGTTATAAAGGCATGGCTTTCTCTTACGATAATGAGCGGCCTAATCATAAGCACTATTTATACCCATTCGCCATTAATCAAGCGCTTGTCACTAATGGGGAGTTTTTAGCTTTTATCCAAGACAATGGATACAAGCTAGCAAAGTATTGGCTTAGCCAAGGTTGGGATTGGCTCAACAATAATGACATAAAGCACCCGCTGTACTGGCGAAAAGTTGGTAATCAATGGTATGAATATACCTTGCATGGCTTAACTCCTTTAGATCTGAATAGACCGCTAGTGCACATTAGTTATTTTGAAGCAGATGCATTCGCAAATTGGAAAAGTCAGCGTCTACCAACAGAGCAAGAGTTAGAGCTTTATCTTTCAACCTCACAGGCTAATCATCACTTACCTAAAGCGGAGGTATTTCATCCAAACGATGCTATGGCTGCAGAGCAGGTTTGGTGTTGGACGAGAAGCCAGTATTTACCCTATCCAAATTTTAAAGCTTTCGACGGTGTCCTGAATGAATACAATGGTAAGTTTATGTGTAATCAATTTGTTTTAAGAGGGGGTTGCGTGGTAACGCCTGAACGGCATTATCGCCATAGCTACCGAAACTTTTATTCGCCCGAACAACGTTGGATGTTTTCTGGTATACGACTAGCAAAGGATGTCATTTGAAACTAACGAACCTGATTGAAAGAAATCAGACCACACAACACCATAAAGCATTTTTAGCTGATGTGATTAAGGGATTAAGTGCAGAACAAAAGGCAATATCGGCAAAATATTTTTATGACGATATCGGAAGTGAATTATTTCAAAAAATATCGCAGCATCCGGATTACTATCCAACAAAAACTGAGTTTTCCATTTTAGATAAAATCAGTGACACTTTGCCTAGCCATATCCGTGAATCCGAAATAGACATTATTGAATTAGGCGCTGGCGATGGTCACAAAAGCGAGCTCATCATTAATGGTTTTATCAAAGCCAAACGCAATGTTAACTTTTACCCCATCGATATATCTGAAAAAGCGATGCAGTTATTAGGCGAAAACTTAGCTGTAAATGAAAATCTAAATATCCATGGCGTGGTCGCTGATTATTCTCATGGGCTTCATCACATAAGGGAAATCTCAAACAATAAAAAGCTCGTGCTTTTTTTGGGTTCAAATATTGGTAACTTCAACAAAACGCAGACAGATCAATTTTTATCAATGTTATCAAATACATTGGATAAACATGATTATGTGATTATGGGTTTTGACTTAAAAAAAGATCCTGCAATCTTAAACCAAGCCTATAATGATTCGGATGGCTTAACCAAAGCATTTAATCTAAATCTACTCACCAGAATCAATCGCGAGCTAGGCGGAAATTTCGATGTTGCTCAGTTTAAGCATTATGGTTTTTATAATCCTTATCGTGGCACCATGGAAAGCTATCTAATCTCTTTATCCGCCCAGTCCATTTACATTGAAGCGGCGAATCAAATGTTCCATTTTAAACAGTTTGAACCCATTCATCTGGAGTATTCACATAAGTTTACTTCATCTGGTATTGATAAACTGGCAAAACAAAATGGCTTTGACACGATAGCGCAATTTTCGGATGAAAAGAGTTACTTTATTGATGCGCTTTGGCAAGTGAGAGCTTAATTTTAAGTGGAGTTAATATTTTGGCTGAACAGTTTGATTTTGATCAGATAATCAATCGCGAAGGCACAAATAGCCTGAAATATGATGCGAGAAAATCGCTGTTTGGCCGTGCTGATGTCATTCCGATGTGGGTTGCGGATATGGACTTCGCTTCGCCTGCAGCGGTAACAGCAGCGCTAGTACAGCGTGCAAGTAGCCCCATTTATGGCTATACGGATTATCCCGATGGTGTTTATGATGCCATGATTAATTGGTTTGATAAACGGTACGGATGGTTAATACAACGCGACTGGATTATGATGTGTCCAGGGGTTGTACCCTCGCTTCATGCCGCGGCAATGGCGTTTGCCGAGAAGGGAGAGGCAATCATTGTGCAACCACCTGTCTACTTTCCCTTCTTTTCTGCGGTAAAAAATACAGGCAGAGCGCTAATAGAGAACACATTAGTATTAGAGAACAATCACTATTCAATTGATTTTAAGCAGTTAGAAGAAAATGCAAAGAACGCCAAAATGCTTTTTTTATGCTCTCCACATAATCCAGTTGGCAGGGTGTGGAGACAGGAAGAGCTCGCACAAATTATAAGTATTGCAGAAAAGTATCAGTTGGTTATTTTTTCTGATGAAATCCATGCCGATCTTACATACCCAGAGAC
>JBFIGM010000056.1:0-13267 GCA_041602315.1 Methylophilaceae bacterium
GCAGATTGGTAAAGTGCTAACTGTTGCTCAACATCTAAATTAGCGGCACTAGTGTCGTCTGCTAGTTTTTGCCATAGATCTAGTTGCCAGTTAACCGTTACTGATCCTGTAAAACTCGTATCACTATCTTCTGTTTTTGCACTAGAAAACCCCGCATCAACTGCTGGCAATTGATTTGCTTTTGTTTGCGTGGCTTGTGCGCGACGAATATTTAATGTCAGTAAAGTTTGTTGTAAACTTGGATTAGCCTCATATGCCTCAACTAATATCTTGTTAAGGCTTTCTGAATTAATAAGCTGATTTAACTTAGTAGCTTCTTGTGCATTCTCTTGTTGTGACCAATTAGCAAGCTGTTCTCTTTGCTGTTGGATTTTGCTTGTGTAATCTGGCTGCTCCGGCATCAACTTGCATGCGGTCATCACAATCAAACTTACCCCCATTATTAATAGTCGCTTTAAGTAAAGCCTAACCGCCATTTCTAGTCCTTGAATTTCTATTTACAAAGAAGTTTAAAAACTTGATGGTTAAGAATTGGTTAAGATTGATGATTGATTAGTTATTCATAGATAAAATGCAAAGAAAATTGCAGTACGCTAAATTGATAGATGGTTGCTGTGAGAATTAAAAAACCCCACATAATGTAAAAATGTGGGGTCTGCGAGCTAGATTAATATGCTATTTAAATTAGCTTTTAATAACTAAGGCATTTTTTACAGATTTAACGCCCTCAACATTTGAGACTAAGTATTCAGCCTTTTCTTTCATTTCTTTACTACTAACAAAACCACTTAAAATAACTTCTCCTTTATAGGTCTCAACACTAATGTTAAGTGACTTTAGGTTTTTTTCTGCTAATAGCGCCGCTTTAGCTTTTGCCGTAATTGCACTATCAGTAGCAACCTGCTCTACCTTCTCTTTACCGACTTCAGCCCTCATTTCTGCATATTCATTTTTATTCAATACTTTATCCCCGTTCTTATCGGCGGCAATAAATGTATCTTGCTTAATTGACTCCTGTTGCGAGATTTCTTGCCAAGTTACCCGTTCGTCATGATTAACGTCTGCTGTTTTAAATGCTTGTGCATAGGATGATTGATTTGCTTCGACCTCCTCAACATTAAATGCAACTGCATTCATTGATGTACCTGCGATTACCGCTAAAAGCATAATTGGTTGATTAAATTTCGTGAATTCCATTTGTGATCTCCTAATATGTAGTCTATGTATCAAAGTAAAAAATATCATTTACTTTGTTAGGCTCAATATTAGGGAGTTGATAACTATGCGTAAGTCGATGAAGTTCTGATTATGCTGTCAGATTAGGACTACGTTGGTGTTTTGATATCTAGTGGCAATATAACAAGTGTCAGCAATCCCTTTCCTAAGGTTCTCACTAAATCCATATGGCCGCCCAATGCGAGGACACGATTGCGCATACCGCTTAATCCATGCGTTTCGTTTTTCAATGCATCTAGGTCTACGCCAATGCCATTATCTTGAATTTCAATTTTTAAATTTTTATCATCGTGGATAATGTAGATTGATAATTCATCTGCTTTTGCATATTTAATCGCATTATTAAGTGTTTCTTGTAAAATTCGATAAGTGACTAATGAGATGGTTTCGTTTAATTTGAGCGACTCATCTGGCAAACTTAATTTTAACTTCCACTTTCCTCGCTCTGTTGCATCTTCTATTAACGTTTTTAGCGCAGACCAAAAGCCAAATGACTCAATTGTAGATGGGTGTAAATCTTGTACAATTTGCCGTTTGAAGTTAATGGCCTGGTCGATATACTGGTTGGTTTTTTTGAGTTTTTCTACAAGCTCAGGGTGCGTTTTTTTTAATGACTTGATTACCCAGCTAATGTCCATTTTGGTTGCTGTCAGTATAGATCCCAGCTCATCATGAATCTCTCTGGCAAGCTTATACTTCTCTCTTTCGACATCTGATTGATAGTCAAAGGCAAGGCTTTGTAATAATTTACTCTGCTCTGCAAAGTTTTCTTTGTGTTTATTGACTTCAGATGATAATTGCTGTTGTAGTTCAGCCTTCATCGCCAGTTCATTAATAAGCTGTCTAACAGTCAACGTCATAATAATGAGCAAGAAAAGTGGACTAAGTATTGTTGAGATACGCGCGACGGTTCTTTTAACATTACGCACATTGTAAGTCTCTGTTGCTTTCTTATTGAGCAAGTCTCGTAATGTACTCGAATAGAGATGAAAGTTGCCCATTTCTATCAAACCACTATCTAGGTCAAACACTGTTTGCGCTTCTCTTAATTCACCTTCTTTAGCAAGTTGAATCGTCAAATCCATTTCTGAGACTTTTTTTGTAAAGCTATCCGATAGTTTTCTTAGCAAGTCATTTTCTTCTGTATATTCTTCTGCTTTATCCTCTTGTGTAAAATCAGTTCTGATGTTTTCAATATTGATTTTTGCGCTAGCAATTGCTGCGTCATAGGGTCTTAAATAATCTTTCGATTTTGATAATAGATACCCACGCTGAGCACTTTCTGCTTTAAGTAGATTGCTTTCCAGATTGACTATTTCTAATATGCTGTTATTAAGATCATTGAGCAAGTCGCTATCTTTTCTTGCCTCAATAAGCCACCTATCATTAAAAACAATTGTCGCTAGCGCTACTAATAGTGCCAGTAAAAACAAAACTAGATTACGCTTACCGATTACCTGGAATACATTTCCAACTCTGGTTATTAAATAATGCATACTCTATTCATCTTAATGGTTAACTCGCATCCGCGTGCTTAAAAGCATCGGACATTCTCTTTTTCAATACATTACCAAAACCAGCATCTCTATTTGGGTTTTATTGTTGGTACTTGTAGGCGGTTTCTTACAGGACTATCAGTCAAAGCCTTCTAATCAAGTTTGTATTGCATGCGTAAGATTGCATTAACTTGATAAACAATAAGCAAACATATTTTAACTTAAAGGAGATTACTATGCTTCATTACACACTAGTATTTTTTATTATAGCAATCATTTCCGCAGTACTTGGTTTTGGTGGTATTGCCGCTGGCGCGGCAAGTATTGCAAAAATACTATTCTTTGTATTCCTTGTACTTACCATCATTTCATTTTTAACCTCAAGATAAACATTTAAATATTAATTAACGATAGGAGAAACACATGACAACATTAAACAAAAATACAATTGAGAAAAAGTCTGAAGACTTATCTAAAGAAGCTAAAAACAACATTAAGACATTATCAAACAGCGTTAAATCGTCAACAGATGATGTTGCTGATGACCTTGTAGAGACAACCGAAAAAACGAAAGACAAAGCTGTTAGCTTGGTAGAACAAATTCAGCACTTAGTTTCTACATACACTGAGCCAGCCAAAATCAATGCCCTCAAATCAGATGTATATGATAAAGCTAAAACATTTAAAGATGCTGTAGGCAATGATGTTTCTGCCACAATAAAAACAGGTAAGAAAAAGACGATTAAAACTGTTAGAAATAATCCTCTTGGTTCGGTAGCTGTTGCCGCTGGGGTTGGTGCAGTATTAGGTTATTTAATTGCATCGAAAAGAAAATAATAACAGGAAGGATTCAACATGATTAGAACAATAATTAAACTATTGATTGTATATTTCATTAATAAACAACTATCAGGTGCAAAGGAAGGTCTAGCAGGCATCAAAACCAGTATGACTGACTATGCAGAAAGTAGAGCTGAGTTTGTTAGAGATGACTTTTTGCAAGACTTGCACCGCATGTTGAATACCGTCCTAGCCTATTTTTTCGTATTTACTGCGTTAGTATTAGCAGGGGTCATCGGCCTACTATGGATTTTTGCTATTGCTTGGGAGAGTCCAAGCAGAGCCTTAATCTTATCAGCAATTATATTGGGGCTTTTGTCTGTAAGTGTTGCTATTTATGCAACGATTAGATATAAATGGAAAAAACATTACTTTATGAGTAATACCAATGATTTAATAGCCCATGACTGGCATTTATTCACCAATAAACTAGCATCAGAAGCGAACCAATAGACAATTTTGACCAGCGGCACAAACCATTTATTAATATCGAATTGGAACAAAAATGAAAAAGATTCTTCTGGTAGATGACCATAAGATTGTACGTGATGGTTTAAAAAATCTTATTGAAATGGAATCTGGATTGATTGTTACCGGTGAAGCTTCTTCTGGTACAGAGGCGCTTCAATTGATAAGGAAAAATCAGTACGACATTGTTGTACTTGATATCTCAATGCCCGATAAGAATGGTGTGGATACCCTGCATGATCTAAAGCATATTGCTCCAGACTTAGCGGTATTGGTATTAAGTGGTTATGCAGAAGAGCAATATGCACTTAATCTCATGCGTGCTGGATGTAAAGGCTATTTATCAAAAGACACAGACTCAGATGAAATTATTAAGGCAATTAAAATCATTGCAAATGGTAAAAAGTATATCTCCGCAGAATTAGCGGAGTTATTGTCGAATGAGTTAAGTCACCCCTCAGATAAGCAATTACATGAAATGCTCTCCGATCGAGAGTTTCAGGTATTTTTCAAACTTGCAAGCGGACAAAGCCCGACAGAAATCGCGAATGAGCTACACATCAGCATCAAAACAGTGAGCACCTATCGCTCCAGAATACTAGAGAAAATGAGTCTTAGCTCTAATGCTGACTTAACTTATTACGCCATCAAATATGGCTTAATAACATAAATGGATTGCTGTAGGACAAAGCCCTACAGACAAAATGATAATTTTCATCTACATTGCTTGGATAAATTAAAATGTTAAGTGTTACATGAAAAAAAAGATTTTATTAGTAGAAGATTCACCAATTCTCAGGGAAGGCATCAACAATATGTTGGCTGCTGAAGAAATTTCAATTGACGATTTTGCTGTCTCTGCACAAGAAGCTATTGCGCTTTTAGATAACAAACAATATGACATGATGATAGTAGATATTGAGCTGACTCAAGGCAATGGCTTTGAAGTAGTTAAACATACTTTATCAAAAGACTATCCCTATAAACGACCAACATTTATTATGCTGACGAATAATGCATACAAGCACTATCGAGATTTTGCAAAAAAACTTGGTATCGACTATTTTTTTGATAAATCAATGGAGTTTGATTTAGCGATAGAAAAAATAGAGTCGTTAGCATTGCAATAAACCAATCACTGCACTTTACTCTCCAATAAGCTTTTTAAGTACCCAGCCTTCCCGGCCGTATTGTCAGACCTATTAAAGCTGATCTCGTAGGTTATTTCTTACAGTTAAATCAGACTTTTGCCACTCAATTAAATACCCCGCTCAAGCTATTATATTTCTTAACAGATTAAGACTACACAGACCAATAGTTTATTTATTTGGTAACAACCAACCTTGTAGTTAGAGAGTTTGGCATCGAGAAGACGCCATCAAGAAAAAATATAAACGCTAAGAAAGGGAAATATGAACATTTATGAAGCATTACGAGAAAGTCATGATGAGCAGAGAAAAATTTGTGCGCAGCTCATCAATAGTGAGCCAGACGTTAACAAGCGGAAACATATATTTAAGTCCCTTCGTATAGAGTTGGAAGCACATGCAGCAGCTGAAGAACGTTTTTTATACTGCGTCATGATGATGAGTGACTCTGGGCTGTCTAGTTCACGCCATGCACTGGCAGAGCATCACGTCATTGAAGAATTGGTTGAAGAATTAACTACTAATGACCCCACTCAACAAGGATGGCTAAACCAAGCCAAGACGCTATGCAATAAAGTAGAGCATCATTTAGAGGAAGAGGAAACCAAATTTTTTCAGCTATCTGGAAAAATACTTACTGAATCACAAAAAATAGAATTGGCTAACCAATATTTTGAAGACTACCGTCGTCTCAAACTCAAATACTCATAGGATAGTTACCAGGGAATAGTTTATTAAGGAGCTTAGAATGATAGTTATTGAAAATAATTTACCTACCAAATCAACACTAGCAAACGACGTTCACACCGATAACACACCAAACTCTTCTGCAATAGAAGAAGCACTCACACAGCTGATTCAACATGCGGTCATTTATGAAGAGGCAAAAAATAAGCTAAAGCTTTTAGCGTAACAACACGAGCAGAAGTTTATCGAAAAATTAATGTAATTCTATTTATTTAAAAGGAGATCTAGATGAAACTAACTAAATTATCACTCGTTGTGCTTGCCAGCATTTTTGCCTTAAGCTTAGCTGCTTGTAGCCAGGATGGTCCAGCTGAAGAAGCCGGTGAAGCAATTGATAATGCCGTAGAAGATGCAGGCGATAAAATTGAAGATGCAACTGATTAAATCAGTAGCCTAAATTTTATCAAATAATCGATGAGCCCAGCTGTATTTAGTTGGGCTTTTTGCCATGTGTTACGGGTATCCCAGCCGTTAATCAATGTTTAGCTAAGGATGGCTGAAAACTTAATAATACTTTTATTGAAAAAATTATGTCTGGTTCTGCAGGAACAAGCCTTCAAAAGTAGTTGCTGGAATTGGTTTTGAAAACAAATAGCCCTGTGCGAAGTCGCAGCCAGCTTTTAATAAAAGCTCTTTTTGTTGTAGCGTCTCTACACCTTCAGCAATGACTTTTATACCTAATTTATGTGCCATGACTATGATGGCCTCGCACAGAGCCATATCTTCAGAGTCAGGTTTTAGGTTGCTGATAAAAGATTTATCAATTTTAAGATAATCTATATCAAATTTTTTCAAATACGATAATGATGAATAGCCAGTCCCAAAATCATCTAGTGATACTTGAATACCTGCATCACGGAATGCCAATAATTTTTTGCTTACTGCGTCATTGCTTTCCATCAGCATGCCTTCAGTAATTTCAACAACAACAGACTCTCCTGGCAGGCCAAGCTTATTTAGTTGCTCTGGCCATGATAAATAATCTGAGGTTTCATCACGGAATTGAATAGGTGATTTATTGACACTTATTACAAAATTGTGTTGGTAAGTTGACCGCCAAAGTGCCATTTGCTTAACTGCTTCAGAGAAAACCCACTCTCCTATTTTCAGGATTAATCCAGAGTCTTCAGCAATAGGTATAAATTCATTTGGTCCAATTAAACCTCGCTTTGGATGCTGCCAGCGTATAAGCACTTCTGCTTTGTGCACTTCTCCAGTAGCTAGCGCTACTATCGGCTGATAGGCCAACCAAAACTCACCATTATCTAAAGCATGACGCAAATCATTTGCAATTTGCATTTTCATTTTGGATTGTGCTTGCATCAGAGGGGTATAGTAGCTGAAGCGGTCGCGACCTTGGCTTTTAGCGTCATACATGGCCTGGTCAGCATTCTTAATCAAGCTATCAATGTCATACGCATCTTGAGGATACATTGTCACTCCAATACTCGCCGAGATATAGGCAACTTCTGCATTTAGATAATACGGTTCTCTAAGTTTCTGCAATATCTCCAAACAGACTCTCTGTGAAATATCTGGTTTATCTAGATCACATAAAATAATCACAAACTCATCACCACCTAAACGTGCAACCGTATCTATTTCACGAACACAACTTTTAAGTCTAGTAGCTGTTTGAATTAATAAAGCATCGCCCATGTCATGTCCAAGCGTATCGTTTACCTCTTTAAAGTGATCAAGATCAAGTAGAATCAGTGCCAAAGGATGATTAGTTCGATTGGTAAGTTTCATCTCATGGTCAAGCCGGTCATGAAACATTTGACGGTTTGGTAGTTCAGTTAGGAAATCGAAATTTGCTTGTCGCCAAATAAGATTCTCTGCTTCTTTTTTCTCGCTGATGTCTGTAAACATTGCCACACGTTGATGAACTGTACCATCTTCGTTAAATACACTATTGATTGTTAACCATTTTAAATAGATGTCGCCATTCTTACGCTTATCGTAAATTTCACCTTGCCATTTGCCAGTTCTATTAATCTCATCCCAGAACGCCTTATAAAATACATCATCGTGTCGTCCAGACTTTAAAAGACTTGGGTCCCGCCCTATCACTTCCTCAGCTTGATATCCAGTGATTTCAGTAAATGCCGGATTAACCCCTACAATGATATTATTTTGATCAGTAATCATGATGGCTTCATTGCTTGTGGCGTATACTGAGGCCGCTAAGCGAAGCGACTCCTCAGCGCTTTTACGCTTAACTTCCCTGTCAAAATTATCTAGCGCAAAAGTAATATCCATCACCATTTCTTCTAGTAAGGATATGGTTTCTTGATCGAATGCGTTTGCTAGCTCATGACAAACAGTTAACACCGCATATGGTTGAGAATTTCTAAAAATAGGAAATGCAGCTACGGATGCCCAGCCTAGTTTTTTTGCATTATCATGCCAAGGTTTAGTTAAATGATCATTGAAAAAGTCATTCACAATAATCGTTTTACTCTCTCGAAAGGCAGTACCTGTAACGCTTCTTCCCTCTTTAAAGCTTTCACTATAGTGTACTTTAAGATTATCTAAAACACCTTCCCAACTTCCATACTTTGCTATCGGCACAATAAGTTCAGTATCTTGATTATGTCTACCAACCCAAGCTAGCTTCATACCACCGAGTTCAACCGCCGTACGACATACTAACGGAAACAATTCACCCTCATCTTGCATCCGAATAATTGCTTTGTTAGTTTCACTCAATGCTTTATAAAGCTTCGTCAGGCGTTGCACACGCAGCTCTGCCAGTTTACGCTCTGTAACGTCAGTAATGAATCCATGCCATAGTATGCTTCCATCACTTAACTTCTCTGGCCTAGACTCTCCTAAGCGCCACCCTAGTCCTTGCTTTGGCAAGACAACTCTAAATTCATAGCGCCATGTATTAAGCGTTTGTGCGGATTCCTGAATAGAGGCCACAACCCCATCATAATCGTCTGGGTGCAGAATGTTGAATACAGGTGAAGCATCCTCACGCACTTGCTCCGCAGTCACTTCATAGATACTTTGAATGGCATCAGTTGCAAAAGGAAAGCAGGTACGTCCATCAGGAAAAAGTCTGAACTGATAGATAACACCAGGAACATGGTGGGCAACTTTCGCAAAGACCTCCCATTTTTTCCTCAGCTCTAACTCTTCATCTACATAGTTTAAGACACCTGCAACCAATGTTGTCCCTTCTTTCTATTACTTTATATTCAAAATAATAACGACCCTCTATAGAGTATATGATGAGTGGCGTTATTCAACATTAGAAAAAAGCCGTTTATTGGCATTACTTTATGCGTTAATTTCAACTTTTAATAATAACAGAAGCCTTGATACAGAATGCAGCTTAACGCATTTATATGCTAAGCAAAAAGTCTTGAACCGAACTAAATAATGAGAAATGTTACATTTTAATATGGCTGCAATTCGCTCAATGCATGAAGAAACATCCATAAACAATAGGTCCATGTATTTATATTCAAATTTATCACATATAATGGTTTGTCGATTGTTAATAGCTAATCAATGCAAATTGTGGAAAAGAAAAATTTTAACAATTTAAGCAACTCTCCTACCAATCAGAAGTGTATTGAAGAGTTTGATATTTTGCTCGATCACAGTTCAGATGGCGTCTTAATCACAAATGCCAATGGACAAATTCAATATGCAAATCCATCACTTTGTCATATGCTTGGCTACACAAATCATGAAGTAAAGCGTAAATCTTTATTGGACATTCTCCCCCCCCAAAACCAATCCAGCTTCATAACTGAACAGCAAGTTTCACAATGTCAATGCCTCTTAAAATGTAAAGATGGCAGAACACAATTGGTGGATACAACCACCATCAAAAAATCAAATGATCAGTTACTGATTGTTGTAAAAGACTATGCTTTGCAGTTAGCAGAAGAAACAGCAAAAAATGAGAAACTGTTATCTGACATGATGTTTCAAAGTATGCCAGGTGTTTTTTATCTCTATACCAACCAAGGCCGTTTTTTGCGTTGGAATTATAATTTTCGAACAGTATCTGGTTACAGCAGCGATGAAATTGCAACCATGCATCCAACTGATTTTTTTCCCGACAACGAGAAAGCAATTATCTCAGAAAAGATTGCAGAAGTTTTCACAAAGGGAGAAGCATGTATAGAAGCGACACTATTAACGAAATCTGGCGAACGAATTCCATACCTTTTTACGGGCAGACGTCTAGTTTTTGATGGCCAGCAGTGTCTTGCTGGAATGGGCATTGATACGACGCAGCGTAAAATAGCGGAAACCAAACTAGATCAGGTTCAGCAAAATTACCGTGATCTTGTTGAGTCAGCAAATAGTATTATTTTGCGATGGGACTCAAACGGCATTATCACTTTTCTTAATGCTTATGGGCAAAGATTTTTTGGTTATAAAGCCGAGGAAATCATTGGTAGGCATGTAATAGGTACTATTGTTCCCTACAGCGATAGCGCTGGTCGTAATTTAAGTGACCTAATGCAACAAATATGCTTAGATACCAAAGCATTCGAGCAGAATGTGAACGAGAACATGCTGAAAAATGGTCAACGAGTCTGGATATCCTGGACGAACAAAATCGTTCTTGATGAAAAAGGAGATTTAATTGAGATATTGAGTATTGGTAATGATATTACCCAAAGATTAATGGCAGAAAATAAAGTCAAAGAGCTTAATGCAAGCTTAGAAAAACGCGTTGCACAAAGAACAAGCGAGCTTAAATCAGCGCTGATAAGAGCAGAGTCTGCCGACAAAATAAAATCTGCGTTCTTAGCAACCATGTCACATGAGTTACGCACGCCATTGAATTCTATTATTGGATTTACAGGTATCGTTTTACAGAAAATGGCTGGTCCACTCAATGCAGAACAAACCAAACAACTAGGCATGGTTCAAGCGAGTGCAAGGCACTTGCTGGCTTTGATTAATGATGTACTTGATATTTCTAAAATTGAGGCTGGTCAATTAACTATCCAGGTTGCAAATACCAATATCAACCATTTAATAAATGAAGTCATGGTTTCGCTCAAGCCAATTGCAGAAAAAAAAGGACTTATCCTCTCATCCAGCATTGCCAAAAACTTAAATATTGTGACAACAGATGGCAGAAGATTAAAACAAGTCTTGATAAATTTGGTCAACAATGCAATTAAATTCACGGAGCAAGGCACTGTGAATTTATCGGCAAAATTACAATATGACGAGAGTGAATTGAACGTAAAACCATCTTTAAAATTTTGCATCACAGATACTGGCATCGGCATAAAGTCTTCAGATATAGACCAATTATTTCAGCCTTTCCATCAAATAGACAGTGGCTTATCCAGACTGCACGATGGCACGGGCTTAGGTTTAGCAATATGTAAAAAACTAGTCAATTTGATGGGAGGAATCATTTCTGTGAAAAGTGAGTGGGGCAAAGGTAGTGAGTTCATCGTTACGATACCAACAGAAATAGCGACAGAATGATGAAAACCACCATCTTATTAATTGAAGATAATGCACAAAACAGCTATCTGACAACATTTATTTTGGAGTCAAATGGTTTTGAAGTATTATCCGTTGAAGATGGTGCAAAAGGAATAGCGTTAGCTAAAGAAACAAAGCCTAAGCTTATTTTATTGGATATCCAGCTGCCAGTCATGAATGGTTACGAAGTGGCGACACAACTGCGTAAAATACCTAGCTTGAATGATGTGCCGATTATTGCGGTTACTTCATATGCAATGACTGGTGATCGCGAAAAGTGTTTGGCCGCTGGGTGTAACGGGTATATCGAGAAGCCTATTAATCCAGAAACCTTTATTTCAGAAATATCTGAATATTTAAAGGCTAATTAAGATGCCAAGGTGTCTATGACTTGTATACTGATAGTTGATGATAAACAAGATAATTTATATTACCTTGATACGTTATTATCAAGCCATGGTTATAGAGTAATGAGAGCTACTAATGGTTTAGAAGCGTTAGAGCTATCATGCAAAAACCCACCTCAGCTCATTATTTCAGATTTGCTGATGCCCAATATGGATGGATATACCCTTTTGCGGAGCTGGAAAGCAAATTCATCACTAAACAAAATACCATTTATTGTCTATACAGCAACCTATACCGAGCCTGAGGATAAAGATTTAGCGTTAAGCCTTGGTGCAGATGCATTCATATTAAAACCCTCGGAGCCGACTGACTTCATTGAGATTGTACGTGAGGTACTCTCTGAAAAATCGGTAAGGCTACCTGTAAGAACAGATGCAGATTATACGAAAGACTTAAGTGAATATAACAGCATCTTGATTAGAAAACTTGAAGAAAAAACACTTCAACTGGAAAACGCCAATCGTGTTTTATCAGAAGAGAATGCCAAACTTAAAGCAGCAGAAAAAAGAATTCAGCATCTGGCCTACTTTGATCTATTAACGAATCTTCCTAACAGACGCTTTCTCATGGATCGTCTGCAACAATCACTCGCTGCTAATGCTAGATTAAAAAGTAATGGTGCTTTGCTTTATATCGACTTAGATAACTTTAAAACACTTAATGATACACGTGGGCATAGTGTCGGCGATATCTTGCTGGCAGAGGTTGCGAAAAGACTACGTATATGCTTAAGAGATGGCGACACTTTAGCTCGTATTGGCGGTGACGAGTTTGTTGTCATTTTAGAAAATCTTGATAATGATCTTTCTAAAGCAGCCATTCTTGCCGAAGCAGTATGCAGCAAAATTATTGCCTCCATTCAATCTCCTTTTCTCCTAGATGGCTACACATATCATTGCTCAACAAGCATTGGTGTTGCACTGTTTAGCAATACTACATTTACGATTGATGAACTGCTGCAGAGGGCAGACATTGCCATGTACCAAGCAAAAGCTGCTGGCCGGAACACATCAAGATTTTATGATCCAGAAATGCAGGCATCAATTGCAGAGCGTTCACTTCTAGAGAGAGATTTGCGGATCGCAATTAGCCAAGACCAACTTAAATTGTATTATCAAGTTCAAGTAGATCATTTAGGTAAATCACATGGTGTAGAAGCATTACTGCGCTGGCAGCACCCAGACAAAGGACTTGTATTACCAATGCAATTCATTCCACTAGCAGAGGATAGTGGGCTTATCATCACGATAGGCCGATGGGTAATGGAAACAGCTTGCGCGCAAATAAAAAAATGGGAAACTAGCACTCTCACAAGCAATTTACAAATTGCGATTAATGTCAGCGCTTCTCAGTTCCATGAACCTAATTTTGTAGATGATGCTTCTGAAATAATTGCCCGCCATGCAATAAACCCTAACCGCTTAAAGCTGGAGCTTACAGAAAGCC
>JBFIGM010000057.1:0-13186 GCA_041602315.1 Methylophilaceae bacterium
CTCAATATTCCCAGGATCACCTTGATCTTTGGTGATTTCGCCATCTTGATAGGTATAGGCGCCGATTACACTCCATTTGTCCGTTATATCACCTGAAAGACTTAACTCTAAGCCTTTTGTTTCTTGACCATCAATCAGTACGCTGTCTCCCGCTTGGTTAGGGTCATTAGCAATTAAATTTTCACGTTCTAGAATATAAGCTGCAGCTGTAAATGACAAATTGCGGTTAATGTCCCATTTGAAACCAACCTCTTTATTAATAAACTTTTCTGGATCAAATAATTCAGGGTTGTTTTCATCGCCCCTAAATCCAGTCAGTTGGTCGCCTGCGCGTGGTACATAAGAGATGCTATAACTTGTATAAATAGACGTATTATTGCTCGGTTTAAAGATTAAACCAGCTCTAGGTGACCAAAATGCATCGGTAATATCAACATTTCGGTTATTTACATTATTAGTATAATCGGTATCAAATATATCGCGTCTTAACCCAGCAATCACTTGCCATTGCGAAGTTAACTCAATTTGATCCTGTAGGTAAATAGCACGACTACTGATATCTGTATTCTGATCTCTACTAATTTCTGTGAATGAGCCAGTACCAACAGGGTTGTTTACATTAACTGTTGCCGGCGTGATACCAGTTGGTGAAACTAAGCGTACATTGCTATCGTCTTGCTCAACAAACTCAGCGCCAACCAAAAAATTATGTTTAATGCTGCCGGTGCTGAATGGAATGGTAATGTCTGTTTGGTTAATTAGGTTTTCACGATCCGTCTCATCACGGTAACCACTCAAAGACAAAGAGCCATTACTAACCGTGGAGTTTGCATAGATATTTTGATAAAACTTGTTGTAGTTAGCATAACGGGTATTGTTTTTGAGTTTTACATTATTAGCAAAGGTGTGTTCAATAATGGCATTAAATGCTGTTGTTTCTGCCTCGTTAGGGCTCAAACTAGCATTGCCAAAAAATTGGTCTCTATCATCGATTTTAAATGGTCTTCTATCCTCGCCACTGGCATTTGCAACAGAAGGCACACCGCGGTCACCGATGCGTTTGTCTTTGAAATATTCTGTGCTCAGATAAATATTGGTTTTTTCATCTGGTGAAATTGTTAGGGTAGGGGTAATACCAAATCGTTCCAGATTAACACCATCACGGTAAGAATCTGCATCCTCATAAACTGCGTTCACTCTAAATGCCACGTCATCCGTTAAGCCAACGCCATAATCTCCTGTTACTCGCTTTTGGTTCCATGCACCATAAGTAACACTAATATCCTTAACAGGATCCCAACCCGCTTTTTTAGTTACGCGGTTTAATACACCACCAGCGCCACCGCGACCAAAAATCATGCCATTAGGCCCTTTAAGCACCTCAACACGGTCGGTGTTATATAAGTCTCGATAGACTTGTACATCATCACGTAGACCATCAATAAACAAATCGCTAGTTGTTCTGTTGCCTCTAAACACAATCGCATCACGATTGCCTTCACCTTGTGATGCAGTCACACCAGGAACATAACGAATGGTATCTGCAATACTCTGTACGGACTGGTCTTTAAGCACTTCTTGTGGAATAACAGTCACTGCTTGCGGTACATTAATTAGCGGTGTGTCTGTTTTAGTCGAAGCACTTGATTTTTTGACGTTATAACCCTTTATCGGCTTAGTATCACTTTGTTTCGCTGCTGTTACATCAATTTCATCAAGCTCAATCACATTTTCTTCTGCATAAACAAAGTGAGTTGCTGAGAGCAAGCTCGAACTAAACATTAAACTACAGGTAAGTTTGACTAAACGATGAATCTTTTTCTCACGGCTTGGTGCGAGTGAATTGTGAGTGAAATACATTGTAATGTTATCCCAGATATATAGATAAGATTGAAAAATGTAACTCTAACGCAAATGGTAATAATTATCAATAATATTAACAGTTATCCATTGTAAAGCGGTTCTTGAAGATTTAATTACGGAGAATAAATCACAATTGTTATCTATGAATGCGCTTGGTTTGCCAGTGAGGAATAGCCCATTTCCATAACTGGTCAATCGTTTCATGCTTAAGAGACTCGGGTGGATTTTGATTTAAGAATGCTAATGCTTGCCACAAGGTTGTGTTTGCCTCACTAATCTCTATTGGTGCTGCAAGTGTTTGTTTACTGAGTTTTTGCCCAAGCTCATTTGTAACAATAGGAATGTGCATATAAGTTGGCTGTGTAAAGCCGAGTAATTGTTGTATGAAAATTTGTCGAGTTGTTGAGTTGAGCAAATCTGCACCACGTACAACATTGGTAACGCCTTGCTCAGCATCGTCCACAACCACAGCTAGCTGGTATGCAAATTGGCCATCCGCGCGTTTTAACACAAAATCGCCAATTTCATTGCACAGATTCTGCTTAATATTGCCGTAAACAGCATCGTTAAAATGGATTGATTTATCTGGCGTTTTTATGCGCCAGGCAATTGGATGATGTTCTTTAATTGCTTGATGCAAACAAGTTTTTGGGTAAATAACACCTTCAATACCCGTTTGTTCTGAGGAGTCAGCAATTTCTTTACGTGTACAAGTACATGGGTAAACACATTGCATCACTTTCAGTTTAGCAAGTGTACTTTCGTAAGTGTCATTACGCTGACTCTGGTATATGACGGTATCATCCCACTCAAAGCCATAGGCTTCTAAAGTTGATAATATATTTGCTGCTGCACCTTTTACTTCTCTTGGCTTATCCAAATCTTCCATGCGTAGCAACCATTCCCCTTGCTTGCTGCGCGCATCTAAATAACTAGCTACCGCTGTCACAAGTGACCCGAAGTGAAGCGGACCAGTTGGGGAGGGTGCAAATCTTCCTATATACATGATTAATGAACAGGTTGTAAGTAGGGTGGAATATGCCAATCTCTTAGCTTTTTGCCTAGCAATTCCAGGTTGCACATCAACCGAGTATGTCCATCAGCACTTACCTCAAACTCATATAAACGAGTCAGTTGTATGTGACCGTTATTGTTACGAGCAATACCAATTTTCACGCAAGCTACTGTTTCATCCAGTAGCTGTAAATGGCATCTAGCCGCTAACTCTCTTCCAACACTAATGGCGACCTCGCGTTTTGTTACAGAGTCAAACCAGAACCAAGCCAGTAGTAAAATAATGGTTAGAAGTAATGTTTCGAACATGGGACTTGATCTCTAAAAGTTGTATAACTATGTAGATTATGCTGACAGTGTTATATTTCAAGCTATTATGCAGTAAAATTCGACTTATCGTTTAAGTGGCGCAACAAATGACAATACAAGAACGGGAACAACAAGCACTTGAAGTGTATATCAAACTGCTAAAAAGCAAAGGCTTTGGACCTGAAACTTTTGTGCAACGCACTAACTTCTTAAATAAGCTCATGCCACTTCTGGCTGGTAAAGAGCAGTCAGGAAGCATCTACCGTACTACATTAGAGAGTCTTATGGACGAAGTACCTGAAGAAGACTGGCCTGAAAGTTTGCTTGTTGCCCGTGAGTACTACCCATTCTGGACTAATGACATTAAAACAATTGCACGCTTGAATCAGTCTGCAACAAAAGACCCATTACCAATTGATTGGAAGCCATTGCAAGTACAACTTGCAGATTTATGGTACTCAGTTGATGAACAAAAATTTGCGCGTACGGATAGCTGGGCACTGAAGGCTTATACGAAAGCACTGCGCAACGAAAACGCGGATCAAGTCTTAATCGACACGAGAGTAAAGCTTGCAAAAATATTGCTTGTTAGGCTTAGTGATGCGCCAGAACGTGATAATAAAGCATATCGTACAACGATTGATGCCACACTTCCTTTATTTGAATTAAAAAAAAATCGTCGTTTATTTTTAGTAGTCGTACGTGAGTTTTTTCATTTTTGGTCTGGTAATCCAGAAGCGGAAAAATTCATTCTCAACAGTAATACAGTGAGCATGCTGTAATATAATTAGCTATTCAATTTGCACCTAAAAAGTGCGATGCACAGTTGAATGCACAAAGTTAGTGCGAATAATTCGAGACAAAAAACAGGAATCTTTGTAAATCAATAAGTTATGTTCTGGCTTAACTTTTGCTTCCTTATCCGACACTAAAATAACGATATTTGGAGGAGAATATGGAACAAGTCAACTATGCAAATGATACATTATTTGTATTGTTAGGCGCTATTATGGTGCTTGCTATGCATGCAGGTTTCGCTTTTTTGGAACTCGGAACCGTGCGTCACAAAAATCAAGTGAATGCACTCGTCAAAATTATGGTGGATTTTTCAATTTCGACCATTGCTTATTTTTTTATTGGGTACAGCATCGCTTATGGTGTTAATTTCTATAGTGGTGCAGGTGTACTTGCAGTCAATAATGGCTACGAATTGGTGAAGTTTTTCTTTTTATTAACATTTGCTGCTGCAATTCCAGCAATTGTTTCGGGTGGAATAGCGGAACGCGCTAAATTTAATCCACAAATTGCGGCTACGTTTTTATTAGTTGGGTTTGTCTATCCGTTTTTTGAGGGTATTGCGTGGAATAGTCATTATGGCATTCAAACCATCCTGACAAATCAGTTTGGTTTTGCTTTTCATGACTTTGCAGGATCCGTTGTTGTGCATGCGATGGGTGGCTGGATTGGTCTGGCTGCTGTGATTCTATTAGGAGCTCGCACAGGTCGATATGGTAAGGATGGGCAAGTTTTTGCACACCCGCCATCCAGTATTCCATTTCTGGCATTGGGGGCATGGATTTTGACGGTTGGTTGGTTTGGCTTTAACGTGATGTCTGCTCAATCAATTGAAGGTATGTCAGGCTTGGTAGCTGTGAATTCATTGATGGCGCTCGTGGGTGGTACTATTGCGGCATTAGTACTGGGAAAAAATGACCCTGGATTTGTGCATAATGGTCCATTGGCAGGCTTGGTTGCGGTATGTGCTGGATCAGATGTAATGCATCCGTTAGGCGCTTTAGCTACTGGTGTAGTTGCAGGCGCACTATTTGTTTGGGCATTCACCTTGACACAAAATCGCTTCAAAATTGATGATGTATTAGGTGTATGGCCATTACATGGCTTATGCGGTGCTTGGGGTGGCCTTGCTGCGGGTATTTTTGGTTGCAAAACCTTAGGCGGTATGGGCGGTGTTAGTTTTATGTCTCAGCTAATAGGAACGAGCTTGGCAGTTTTAATTGCGCTTGCAGGTGGCTTTATTGTTTACGGCGCGCTCAAGCATTTATTCGGTATTCGCTTAAATGCAGAGGAAGAGTATGAGGGGGCGGATTTAAGCATCCATAAGATTAGTTCTACAGCAGAAGATTAGTTCACGCAAGCTGAAGCGTTAATACAACGCTTCAGCTTGTATGGTGCGCCAAAATATTAATGTTTAGCTTCAAATGGATGAACTGATGTTTTGTATTCAGCCAATAGCTGATCAATGTTTGGTTGTTTGTTAACCGCATTCTTGATTGCCTGGCGAGTTGCCTTGTAGTTCCATTCTTGAACGCGTTCATCCATATCTGCACGTGTGCTGATATAAACGCCAACACTAATAAAAATATCTTCTACCTCTTCTTTTGGAATAATGCCCTCTGCAACACTATCCATAACAGCCAGTGCGACACCACGTTGGGCTGGCCCAAACATTTGAACAGCTTGCTTTTCATTTCTAATGGTGACTTTGTTAAACATAACTGTTGCAGGTTTGACCATCATATTGGGTGCAAGAATAGCCAGCAATCCATTAGCACCATCTTTTTGATCTGTTAGTGCGCGACAAAATGTTTCTTCAGCAACGCTACCTCTTGGTCCAATGATGAGATCAATATGCGCAACATTACGTAAATCTGGACAGTTTTCTACATTAGGACGATCTTCAACAACAAGTGCTTCACCAACTAACACACGGTCAATTTTAGCCATGGTGTCCTCCAATCTTTAATAAGCTGCAAAAACTGCTGCATACAAGATTTAAGACATAAATACAGTGCTATAGTTCTGGCTTATAGTACCTAGAAAAGCTCAATTTCACCACCACTAGTGTCTTCTTCTGCCAGCAAACCTAATGCCACCAGTGACTCATGTTGGCAGACCTGATTTCTGCCATGGTTTTTTGCATGATATAGTGCAATATCAGCACGGTCTAATATGTTTGAGGCGAGATCAAACTCTTCAATTTGAGTAAACCCACAGCTTACTGTAACTCTACCAATTTGAGGAAATGTATAGGCTTCGACTGTCTGTCTAAATCGATCAAGAGTATCTTGCATTTTTACGCTATTAGTACAACGAAACAAGCCAATGAATTCTTCGCCACCAAACCTAAATAATAAATCAATATCACGGAAGTTTTTCTCCATTAGCGAAGCAAATAATATTAATACTTCATCACCAATCAGGTGACCATAAGTATCATTGACTCGTTTAAAATGGTCTATATCGAATATTGCTAAATAAGTCGATTCAGCTTTATCGTCGCTATTTTTAACTTGTTGCTCGGTGATGATATTGTTGATCTTTAAATCGAATGTTTTTCGATTCAAAAGACCAGTCAGCGCGTCTCTCTCATTTTCTGTCATTAATGATAGAAAATTATGATAGATTTTCAGGATTTGAATAATGATTTCATTTTCTTCAGTTTTGCTGCTTTGCTCAACCAATACCACTGCAATCGGTCTTTGTTTGGAAGACTTGAGTGGAAATATCGTAAACTGTTTGCCTAGGTGAAGAATGCTTTTAGTATTTGCTGTTTCTAAACATTGACTCAATGCGTCAACAATGTCAGGAGAGATAGTTTCTTGATCAGGAAGTTTCTCACCGTTAGCAAGCATATGTTTAACACGGTTAATATTGCCTGCAGAGTGAATCGTTAAATTTTGTACATTGGATAAGCCAAAAAGGGCTTGGGCTAGCGCAAGCTCGAGCGAACCAGAGTCTCTTTCGCTGGTTAGCACAATTAGCTTTTCAAGCACAGATTCTAATTTTACTTGTGACATATTCACTCGTTTGCTTTTAAACATTATTATCCATATGTATAGAAAAATTAAATCAAGGAATAACGGTGTAAAGTCCAGTTAGTTTTAAATGCTAGTGACTGAACAGACGCACATGATAAACTAACGTATGACTTTATTTCATGTAATTATTCCTGCAGCAGGTGTGGGTGCTCGAATGGAAAATGTATTGCCAAAACAGTATTTACCGCTAGCAGGCAAGCCCATTATTTCTCATATTATTCAAACCTTTTTTAATAATCCACGGATAGCAAGCATTCATTTGGCGCTCAGTCCGCAAGATAATTTTTGGCGAAGTTTTACTTTAAATCCTGAAAGTCGCTTACACATTCATTACACAGGTGGCGAAAGTCGGTCTGAAACGGTATTAAACACCTTAAAAGCAATTGATATTGCCGAGGATGATTGGGTGCTTGTTCACGATGCAGCGAGACCAGGTCTAACGAATGATGCTTTGAATCGGCTGCTCGACACACTTAGCCAAGATGAAGTTGGAGGGTTACTGGCTATGCCCGTTGCCGATACGGTAAAAAAATCAAATGAAATGAATATGATAGAGAAAACAATCTCACGCCAAAATTTATGGCAAGCACAAACACCGCAAATGTTTCGTTATCAATTACTTAAAAAAGCATTAACAGATTTTATTGGGATTCCTACGGATGAAGCTGAAGCAGTAGAGGCGCTAGGACTTAATCCAAAACTTGTGCATGGCGAGTTATGTAATCTAAAGGTGACCTATCCGCAAGATTTAACAATTTTAGAAATGATTTTTGAAAAGCAAGGGAGTAAAAGTTAATGCGTATAGGACAGGGCTTCGACGTGCATCGCTTAGTGGAAGGTAGAAAGTGCATCATTGGTGGTGTCGAGATACCTTACGCTAAGGGTTTGGAAGGGCACTCTGATGCCGACGTCTTACTACATGCAATTTGTGATGCTTTACTAGGTGCAGCTAGTGCTGGTGATATAGGTAAGCACTTTCCTCCATCAGACGATCGTTATAAAGGTGCTGATTCACGACTACTATTAAAAGAGGTGGTCAGTTTGCTAGCAAGTAAAGGTTATGTTGTCGCTAATATTGATGCTACTGTTATTTGCGAAGCACCGAAATTAGGCCCATATATCAAACAGATGTGTACCAATATCGCACAGGATTGTGATGTCTCGATAGACCAAATTAACGTTAAAGCCACTACGACAGAAAAGCTTGGTTTTACCGGACGCGGCGAGGGTATCGCGGCTGAAGCAGTTTGTTTGATTACAAAGCACTAGACGACAATGTTCTCTTGGTTTGAACAACTGGTTAACCCCTTCCCCAAGGGTGATATTAAGCCTCCTCCAAAGCGTTTTTGGACCTTTGTCTGGACGTGTACTAATGGTATGCGGCCTTTTCTAATTGCCATGACTATTCTCACAGCTTTATTGGGCGTATTTGAAGCTTTATTGTTCGCCATGATGGGTAAAGTTGTGGATTGGTTGGGTGATACACCACCTGAGTTATTTTGGGGTCTAGAAAAGCACACATTGCTCATTTTGGCGTTGATACTATTAGCAAGCACTTTTTTGCTAGGATTGCAAACGATGTTGAAACATCAATCGCTAGCAGGTAACTTTCCAATGCGAATGCGCTGGAATTTTCACCGCTTAATGTTGCATCAAAGCATGAGTTTTTATCAAGATGAATTTGCTGGTAGGGTGTCAGCAAAAGTCATGCAGACAGCATTGGCAGTGCGAGATGTTTGGTTTATTGTTTCTGAGATCATGGTCTTCGTCACGATTTACTTTGCCACAATGGTCGCTATTGTTGGAAACTTTAATTTACTGATTATTATTCCGTTCTTAACGTGGCTCACATTGTATGCAGGTGCGTTGTATTATTTTGTACCGAAATTAAGCAAAGTTTCTCAACAGCAAGCAGATGCGCGCTCTCTGATGACTGGGCGCATTACAGACGCTTACACTAATATTAGTACGGTGAAACTATTTTCACATGCGGGAAGAGAAGCCGACTATGCACAAGGAGCGATGACTGAGTTTTTGGGCACAGTACACAAACAAATGCGGCTGGTGAGTAGTATAGAGACCATTAATCATTTACTGAATATGGTGTTGATTATTACTAGTGGTGGTTTTGGCTTATGGTTATGGACAAAAGGTCAAATGAGTGTCGGTGGGATCGCGGCTATTGCAGCGATGTGTTTGCGGTTAAATGGTATTTCACATTGGGTGATGTGGGAATTAACTTCACTTTATGAGCAAATTGGTACAGTACAAGACGGTATCAATACCTTAGCAATGCGTCATAGCATAGTAGACAGTGCTGATGCTAAGCCATTACAAGTAACGCAAGGGCATGTACAGTTTCATCAGGTGAATTTTGCATACCCTGAGCAAAAACAGGTGTTAGAAAACTTCCAGCTTGATATACAACCTGGTGAAAAAGTGGGTTTAGTGGGGCGTTCAGGTGCAGGAAAATCAACGGCAGTTAATTTACTGCTCAGATTTTATGAAGTGCAAGGCGGCGAAATTCTCATTGATGGTCAGAATATACAGGCGGTTACGCAAAATAGTTTGCGTGAAATGATTGGCATGGTCACGCAAGATACTTCTTTGCTGCATAGAAGCGTACGTGACAATATTTTATATGGTCGCCCTGACGCAACCGAGGCTGAGATGATTGCAGCAGCAAAACGAGCAGAAGCTCACGAGTTTATTTTGCAGTTGCGTGACGCTAAGGGACGCGTTGGATATGATGCGCATGTTGGTGAGCGAGGTGTGAAACTCTCAGGCGGGCAACGCCAACGGATTGCGATTGCGCGCGTCATGCTGAAGGATGCGCCGATTTTATTGTTAGATGAAGCAACCAGTGCGTTGGATAGCGAGGTTGAATCAGTGATTCAAGAAAGCCTATATAATCTGATGGAAGGTAAAACAGTCGTTGCGATTGCACACCGCTTGTCTACCATCGCTGCAATGGATCGATTAATCGTGCTAGATCAAGGCAGGATAGTTGAAGAAGGAACACACCAAGCATTATTGGCAAAAAAAGGGCTATACGCCAGTTTTTGGGCACATCAGAGTGGCGGCTTTTTAGGGGAAAACTGATTTTCGCTAAGTAACCAGATTATTGCCCAACATCCCCAGACAAAACCCGAGTACGGCACCTAATGATGGTGCCCAATGTTTTTTAAGGTGTGCTTGCGGCGCGATATCTTGAAAAATTAAATATAAAATACCGCCAGCGGCAAAAAGCATTGTTATGCCAAGCAATTGAAGATTATCACTGAAGTAATACCACCCAATGAAGGCAATGATTGGTCCTAAAGGTGCCAGCAATATCATAAAGAGTAAGATATTGTGAGGACTGGATTTTTTTTGTATACGTAATTCTCTGTATGCATTAAATCCTTCTGGTAGATTTTGTAAGCCAATGAATATTGCCAGTAAAGGCGCAGTCTTGGCATTCACTGCTAGTGCCCCACCAAGGGCAAGCGATTCAGGAATAAAATCGAGTAACATCGCGGTAAACTGTGGTTTTTCTAAGTGACGTGAGCCGAGATAGCTTTCAAATAAAAAGAAACAAACGCCACCAAGCAATAATATCAGCACGCTGTAGATAGGGTGGCTAATATAATGTATTCCTTCAGGGACTAATACCAACGCGACAGCAGCAAGCATAATGCCGCCGCCAAAAGCAATGACTGAGTGCCTAAACTCGTTTTCTAGCCATTTCGACTTAATGCGTTCAAAATAAGCTAAAGCACCACCTAAGGGTATGCAGATGCCTGCGCCAAGCGTATAGAATACAATTTTTGTTACTTCTTCCATTATTAACTCATTCTCAGCAACAATTTCAATATAGTATTATTTAATTCAGAGAAGGGTTAGCACGTAGCTTATCACTGATTAAATCGACAAACGTTCTAATCTTTGCAGAAGTATAACGTCCCTCGCTATGCATGACATGCACGGGCACTGCTTTTGGTTCAAATTCACTCAGAATTATTTTTAATGTCCCAGCGGCTAATTGTGGTGCAATTTGGTAGGAGAGTAATCGTGTAATACCTAAACCACTTACGGCCGCCTCTACCGCTGAATCATTATCGCTAACATTCAACCTCGGTTTTACTTTAACAGTGAGTGGTTGATTATTTCTTACAAATTTAAACTCTGACAGCGGGTTAAGACCTCTTGCTATGATAATTTGATGCTTAGTTATTTCTTCTGGTGAAAGTGGTGATCCGTGTTCAGCTAGGTATTCTGGTGATGCACAAAGCACTCTGCGAATAGAGCCTACTCGCAGCGCATGGTAACTAGAATCTGGTAACTCGCCGATACGGATCGCAACATCAATGTCTTCTTCAAGTAAATTGACAACGCGATCAACAAAAATGGCAGAAACCTCCATACCCGGATAACGCTTCATATAATCGACGATGCCAGACATGATATATAAGCGACCAAACAGCACCGATGCCGTAACGCTTAGATGACCTTTGGGTTCTGCATTCACACCAACAGCGGCTTCATCAGCTTCGTCCGCAGCTGCTAACACTCTCCTTGCATCTTTCAGATAACGCTGTCCTGCTTCTGTCATACGAACATAGCGAGTCGTGCGGTTAAAGAGCTTAATACCCAGATGTGATTCTAGAGAAGCAATTGCTCTGGTCACAGCAGGTGGAGACATGCTCAAACGTCTAGCAGCTCCAGCAAAACCCTCTTCCTCGGCTACAGCTACAAATACTGACATCAATAAAAGCCGATCTATTGCCATTTATTATTCCATTTTTTGTAATAGTTAATTGCAATTTTTGCATATTCTATTAAAAAATGAAACATGAAAGAATGCACTCACTTGTTAGAAATCAATAAATATCTAGCAGTAGAAGTATTTACTTTAATCATAAAGCTAAGGAGAAAAACCATGAGCCGTATTTCAACAATTACTAACGAAACAGCTAATGAAGAACAAAAGGCATTATTGGACGCAATAAAATCAAAACTAGGAATGGTGCCAAATTTTTTAAAAATATTTGCTAATTCCCCAGCAGCCTTACGCGCATTTTTAGGCTTACATGGCATAGCAAATGAAGGTAGCCTTGACGCACTGACAAGGGAGCGTATTGCACTGGCTATAGCCCAACAGAATGCATGTGAGTATTGCTTGTCAGCCCACACTGCGATTGGACGTAAAGCTGGGCTAAATGGCGATGAAATTGCTGCAAACCGTGTTGGCACTAGCCAAGATGCAAAAGCTGCAGTAGCGGTTAAGTTTGCACAGTCTGTTGCTGAGCATAAAGGAGAAGTAACAACGGCGGAGTTACTTGAGGTGCGAGATGCAGGTTATAGTGATGCTGAAATTGTCGAAATTATTACTCATGTTGGTATGAATTTGCTCACCAATATGATTGGTAAAGCCAGTCGTGTAGAAATTGATTTTCCAAAAGTTGCATTAAAAATAGCAGCTTAAGTACACAAATGGAGATTTACTATGCCAAGCGAATTTGCCACTATTGGATTTACTGAAAGCGTCAAAGCCGCTCAAACGCGTTACGGTAGTCGCGAGCGTAACTTAACTTTTGAACAGTCAAATGACCTTAGTAATCAGTTAGGTGAGTTTGAGACGGCTTTCATCGCTGAGCGAGATAGTTTTTACTTGGCGACAATTTCAGAAAATGGTTGGCCTTATGTGCAGCATAGGGGTGGACCCAAAGGGTTTTTAAGGGTGTTAGATACGCAGACTATTGGTTTTGCAGATTTTAGTGGTAATCGCCAGTATATTAGTGTTGGTAATATAAATGCTAATCCGCGTATCTCACTTATCTTGATGGACTATCCTAATCGACGTCGTATGAAAATCTGGGGTATTGCGCGTATTGTGCATGAAGATGATGAGCCTGAGTTACTTGCACGTCTTGAAGTAGCCAGTTACAGAGCACGGATTGAGCGTGGAATTGTGATTCAAATAGCGTCAGTTCAATGGAATTGTCCACAACACATCACACCACGATTTACGCAAACTGAAATGAAGGAGGAATGATGATAGCGCTCTATGAGTTTCCACTATCAGGGAATTGTCACAAAGTACGCCTTATGTTGGGATTATTAAAACTCGACTATCAGAGTATTGTCATTGATGGTGGTCAGCAGCAACATAAATCTGA
>JBFIGM010000058.1:0-13145 GCA_041602315.1 Methylophilaceae bacterium
GACTCGTAGTCTATTGGCGTATCAAACTGGCTTTCAGGCAAATATGCACCTAAAGGTCCACCAACTTGCACAGCACGTATCGGTCGACCGCTCGCTGAACCACCACCATAATCGTAAAGTAATTCTCGCAGGGTTGCACCAAACGCAAGTTCTACCAAGCCACCACGTTTAATGTTTCCTGCCAGTTGAATAGGTAAAGTACCACGTGAGCGGCCCATTCCATAATCGGCATAATACTGAGCGCCTTTGTCTAAAATAATAGGGACTGTCGCCAAACTGATGACATTATTCACGACCGTTGGTTTACCAAACAGTCCTTCTATTGCAGGCAGCGGTGGTTTAAATCGCACCAAACCACGCTTACCCTCTAAGCTTTCCAATAATGAGGTTTCCTCACCACATACATAAGCCCCAGCGGCACGACGCACTTCTAAATGGAACCTTTTGCCAGACCCGCGAATATCATCACCCAGATAACCCGCTACGTTAGCCTTCGCGATTGCTTCATTTAATATATGCAGCGAATGTGGGTACTCACTACGTAGGTAAATATAGCCTTGGGTTGCCCCTACTGCCATACCAGCAATTGTCATACCCTCAATTAACACAAAAGGATCATTCTCCATCACCATGCGGTCAGAAAAGGTACCGGAATCACCTTCATCGGCATTACACACGATATATTTCTGTTCCCCAGAGGCTCCAAGTACCGTATTCCATTTAATACCTGTAGGGAAAGCTGCACCGCCTCTACCGCGTAACCCAGAATCAGTGACAGCTTTAACAATATCTTCTGGACTCATGGCCAAAGCATTTGCCAAACCTTTATAGCCATCATGTGCAAGATAATCATCCAAAGAAACTGGATCTGTAATACCCGCTCTGGCGAAAGTTAACCTTTGCTGGTTTTTGAAATAAGGAATTTCTTCTGTTAAGCCTTGATGTAATGGATGACTACCACCCTCTAAAAAACCAGCATCGAATAGGCTTGCCACATCAGCTGGTTTTACTGGGGCATATGCTATGCGTCCTTTAGCTGTCTCAACTTCTACCATTGGCTCTAACCAAAATAAACCACGCGACCCATTCCTAATCAGCTCAATACCTAAGCCACGCTTATCTGCCTCTGCTTGAATTGCCTTAGCCGTGCGGTCTGCTCCTAATGATAGTGCAGTTGAATCACGTGGCACGTAAACTTTTACTGGATTATCCATTACACACCTCGCTTACTAACTCAGCCACCATTTGTGCATCTACACGACCATAAACATCTTCGTCCATCATGACTGCGGGCGAACAAGCACAATTACCTAAGCAATAAACTGGTAACAAGGTTACCTGACCGTCGACTGTTGTTTCATGATAATCAACACCCAGTTGTTTTTTGATATCAGCTTCAAGCTTTTCTGCACCCATCGCCTGACAAGACTCTGCGCGACATACTTGCAAGACATGCTTGCCAACTGGATGTGTTCTAAAATGATGATAGAACGTTACAAAGCCATGCACTTCAGCAACAGATAGTGCCAATGCTTTGCTAATTTGTGGATATATCTCCTCAGGGATATACCCAATATCATCCTGTATTGCATGCATGAGTGGCAATAACGCCCCCTCCACACCTCGATGTGCTTCAATATGCGCCTGCACTCTTTCTAGTGCGATAGTTGAAAGCTTATTTGCCAATTCAATCCCCAAATGTAACTAAATGTAAATATCCTATCAATGATATACCTAAAACAACTCTTGTTAAACCCTAAAAAGGGCTTAGAATAACGCTTTATTTAACATTCAAGCCAATCTGTGATTGTAATGGAAAATTCGCAACAAACACTCGTTGATCAATTTGGTAGAAAAGTCGATTATATTCGCCTTTCCATCACGGATCGCTGCGACTTCCGTTGCCAATACTGTATGGCTGAAGACATGACGTTTCTATCTAGACATGAAGTGCTCAGTCTTGAAGAATGTTCACGCCTCATAAAAGTATTTGTCCTACTTGGCGTGACAAAAGTTCGCATTACAGGCGGAGAACCTTTGGTTCGCAAAAATGCATTATGGCTATTTGAAGAAATTGGCCAGCTAAAAGGCCTAAATGAGTTAGTACTTACTACCAATGGAAGTCAGTTAGAAAAACATTCATTAAGACTATATAATGCTGGTGTTAAGCGCGTCAACATTTCAGTCGACAGCCTTAATCATGAGCGTTTTAAAAGAATAACGCGTACAGGTGATCTGAATAAAGTATTGGCCGGAATAAATGCAGCCATCGCCACTGGATTTAAAGGCATTAAACTCAATACCGTACTCATGCGTGGCATTAATGATGATGAAACTGAGCAATTAGTACAATTTGCTATTGATAAGAAAATTGATATTAGTTTTATTGAAGAAATGCCACTAGGTGAAGTCAATCATCAACGAGAAAATACTTTCATCAGTAACAAAGACACCCTAAAACGATTACAAAACGCATATGAGTTGGTGTCTAGCACATTAAACACTGGCGGCCCTGCAAGATATTGGCATGTAGCAGGCACGAGTACTAAAGTTGGCTTTATTTCACCCCACAGTCATAATTTCTGTGAAAACTGCAACCGTGTGCGTATTACCTGCCAAGGCGAACTTTATTTATGCCTAGGTCAAGAAGATAAAATAGAGCTAATGCCTTTGTTACGAAATCACCCTAATGATGATCAACCGCTCATTGATGCTATTGTAGGCAGCATGGCCATTAAACCCAAGGGACATGACTTTGACTTGCGGCGCGCAGCACCAGCTGTTGTTCGCTTTATGTCACATACAGGAGGTTAAGTGGAGGCTCAAATGCCAAAACTTTCCGCTATCATTTTATCGGGCGGTCGAGCGACACGCATGAGCGGGTTGGACAAAGGCTTAGTTCAATTACAAAACAAACCACTGGTGCAACATGTTATTGAGCGTTTAGTGCCACAAGTTGATGAAATTCTGATTAATGCAAATCGCGAAATCCAGCAATATAATAGTTTTAACTTACCTGTATTGCAAGATGATGATCCCAACTATATTGGGCCGTTGGCCGGGTTTTGTTTAGGTCTGGCACATTGTAAATATGATTACTTATTAACCACGCCTTGCGATTCACCGCTGCTACCAAACGATTTGGCTAGTCGGCTGATGAAGTCATTAATCAACAAATCGGCCGAAATAGCGGTTGCCAAAAGCGATGGTGACGCCCATCCAGTCTTTGCACTAATGAACAAATCTGTATTGTCTTCTCTGTTAGCCTATATACGTAGCGGTGGACGCAAAGTGAGTACTTGGCAAAAAAGTCTAAGTTACATCGAGGTGGAATTTGATGATTGTAGTGAAGCATTCATCAATCTAAATACATTTGAGGAACTAAACACTTTAGCCTTAAAATTGAGCAATGACTAAAATACCTGTAATAGGCATCATTGCAGCAGGCAGTAATGTAGGCAAAACGACGCTTATTAAACAATTAATCCCAGCCTTAGCAGCAAATGAGATACGTGTCTCCGTGATTAAGCATGCACATCACGCATTTGATATCGACCACCCTGGTAAAGATAGTTATCAAATTCGCGAGGCAGGCGCAGTGCAGACATTAATTGCTTCAAATAAACGTTGGGCGCTAATGACAGAGATGGAACGTACGCCAGATAGAACTAAAGAAGCTGATTTATCCTCTTTGATTGCGCAACTAAACGAAGCATATGCAGATTTAATTTTAGTAGAAGGCTTCAAACAAGCAAGCATTCCTAAAATAGAAATACACCGCCCTAGTTTGGGTTTACCCTTGCTTGCAGACGGTGATCCAAATATCATTGCTGTAGCTTGTGACGATGTGATTGATTGCACAAAACCACAATTAGCATTAGATAATCCCACCGCAATCTGTGAATTTATTATGCAATGGATAAAGAAAATACATGACTGATATCACATTACCAAAACTTGCTGCTGACCCGAGTTGCATGGATGACTATGATCCTAATGCAATGTCAGTTGAACAGGCGCGAAAATATATTCAGCAATTCTTAACACCTGTTACAGAAACTGAATCGTTACCCATCAGAGAAAGTTTAGGTCGCATCCTTGCCGAAGATGTTATTTCGCCTTGCAATGTTCCTAATCATAACAATAGCGCAATGGATGGATTCGCCTTCAAATATGCATCTGGTATTAAGCTGATTAAAATTATTGGTACCGCATACGCAGGCAAGCCATTTCAGGGCACTGTTAAAGCCAGCGAATGCGTCAAAATCATGACGGGTGCAGTTATCCCTGATGGAGTGGATACGGTCGTCATGAAAGAAAAAACAGTTAACAAAGGTGAGTATATTAGCCTGCTTGATCAACCAGAACGCGGGAGCAATATCCGTTTAGCAGGGGAAGATTTGCAACAAGGACAAGTTGTCCTCTCAAAAGGCCATCAAATAAAAGCTGCGGATATAGGTTTAATTGCATCGCTAGGTATTGCAGAGGCAACCGTATATCGCCAACTCAAAGTTGCTTTCTTTAGCACTGGTGATGAATTAGTCAGTGTTGGCAAACCGCTACAGGAAGGGCAAATATACGACAGCAATCGCTACACAATTTATGGCATGTTAAGTCGCTTCAAACTCATCAAAATAGATCTCGGCGCAATTCCGGATCAGCCTGAACTACTGGAGAATACATTACTTAAAGCAGCTAAGGAATATGATGTCATTATCACCAGCGGCGGTGTATCTGTCGGTGATGCCGACTATATGAAAGCGCTGCTACAAAAACATGGGCAAATATTATTTTGGAAAATCAATATGAAGCCTGGTAGGCCACTTGCATATGGTAAAGTACAAAATGCACATTTCTTTGGTTTGCCTGGAAACCCCGTTTCAACCATGGTCACATTTTATCAATTTGTGCAACAAGCGCTCCTGCGACTCATGGGTGGTATACCTAAAGCAACACCAACATTCCAGGTTGAATGCACAGAACCCATTAAAAAAGCAAAAGGTCGCGTAGAGTTTCAGCGTGGTATTTTGTTTGAAGAAAATGGTAGATGGAAGGTTAGACCTTTGTTACATCAAGGCTCTGGTATTTTGAGTAGTATGAGTGATGCTAACTGCTTTATCGTATTATCAGAAGAACTTGCCTACTGTGACATTGGCACATTAGTTGATGTTCAACCATTCGAGAGCATCATTTAACATAACCCATAAGGTGTGGTTATATAAAACCATAATTGGTAGTTAACAAATCTTATCGAGCCATAGTATAATCAAAGGCTTACCTTTTAAATTAGCATACCTTTGGACATAACGATTAACAGTAATAAGTTAGATGGGAATGGCATTATCTGGGCAGTGATTGCTTCGATCTTGTTGCATATTTTCCTTGCTATTTATATTCCTAATTTTGACTTTTCACGGCCAGAAGAGAAACGGCAGGTGCTAAAAATTGAATTGCAGCAGCCAACGCCTCCAGCGCCGCCAGCGCCAATAGTGGAACCACTGCCACCAATTGATATACCAGAACCACCTAAACCAGAGCCAGTTAAGAAAAAACCTAAACCAGTAATCAAGCCTAAACCAATCAAAAAAGAGGCGCCAGCTCCGATTGAGGAGCCTGAATATGTACCGCCGCCAGTGGTTGAGAATGTTATCGCTGTGCAGCCAAGTGTTGAAAAAGAGCCCGAGGTGGTTATACCACAGCCACCACCCCCGATTGAACCGCCTCCGCCGCAACAACCAACGCAGGCAGAAATAGACAGTGCATTAAATGCCTACGGGAGCATATTAGGTAGAGCCATTGCTAAGCATAAGTCTTATCCCAAGATTGCGCAAAGACGCGGTTGGCAAGGTACAGCATTATTAGATTTAAAAATAGATAGTGACGGAAACGTTTTATCAGCAGTTGTGCGCGAAAGTAGTGGCTATGATGCATTAGATAATCAGGCACTAAAAATGGTTGAAAAGGCAGCACCTTTCCCTGCTCCTCCTAAAGCTTTACTAGGGCGCACTTTTAACATCACAGTTCCAGTAAGCTTTAAATTAGCTAATGGTTAATTTAGCGCGTCGTACCCCAAAAACAAGAACACTACGCGACTTGTTACTCGGTCATGAACTCATTTTTATTTCATTAATCCTGTTAGCTGTAATGGGTGGAATTTTAGGCATTCACCTTTGGGATAGATCAGCACAAGAATCGCAACGAATCCACTCCCTCATTCAGGAAATACAACAAACACGAGGCGATTTGTATCGTCAAATGAAAGAGTTGTTTGACGCGTTTTTGTTAGATGAGCGCAAAGCAAAAGAAGAGTATAAAGATTACACAAAATCAATTTTGATGCATTTTCAGAACCTTCAGCGACTATCAATTGGAAGTGAGGAAAAGAAAGCAATTTCCGATTTGAAAGAAAACTATATGGCTTTTGCTACCAACGCGCCAGACATGTTTCTTCAATACCAAACCAGTCCGACAGCAGAGTCGCGTAAAACACTCTATCATGACATGGAAACAGGTATATTCAGCCGCTACGAAACAGTATCAAAACGAGCAGAGAATCTGCTGGCACTCAAGCAAAATGAGTTAAAAGAGCGTTTACAAGATGCCAAACGAATTTCAATGATTATCTTAATCATCCCCATTCTTTTAGCTGGCTTACTGCTGATACTTTCGCGCACATTATTAAAGCGGGCAATCGTCAATCCAATTAATGCAATGATGAAAGCAACAAGAGAAATCAGTCAAGGCAACTTACAACACAAGGTACCAGATGCTGGTGCTGAGGAGCTTTCTATTTTATCGAAGGAAATCAACAAAATGGCTGATGATTTAGCCGAAAGCCAAGAGGCGTTAATTAGAACTGAAAAGCAAGCTGCTCTAGGCTTACTAGTTCCTATGCTTGCTCATAACATTCGGAATCCTCTAGCGAGCATTAGAGCCACAGCTCAAATCATAGAAGTCCCCAAAGGTGACAAAGAAACACAAGAGTCTATTAAAGGCATCATGACCACAGTAGATAGACTAGAACGCTGGACAACGTCTCTATTGGCCTATTTACACCCGCTTAAGCCTGCTTTAAGTGCAGTACCTATAGATAATATTATTAAAAGTGCGCTCATCCCACTTGAACAAAAATTACAAGAAAAGAATATAACCGTTATTAAAATAATTAACACCAATAAGCAACTAATTTGGACAGATGAGCATTTATTAGAACAAGTTTTTTATAACCTAATCCTCAATGCGGTTGAGGCATCTATACAAAATAGTAAAGTTGAAATTACTGCTGTAATCATTGACCAGTTTCTGGAAATTACAATATGTGATGAGGCTAATGGAATGCCATTTAAACCTGAACCGGGCGCGCTTAGTCCAGGAAAGTCCACAAAACGATTTGGTACAGGTCTTGGCATACCATTCGCGTTTAAAGCCTGCGAAGTATTAAATGGAGAGATTTCGTTTCACCCTGCCAAACCAAAAGGGACATTGATAAAAATCAGGCTTCCACAACCTAGCTAGTTTATATACAACGGACGAATATGATTTTTTGCAGTAAACGACTTTTCTTTGAATTATGCTTGCTTTAATGACTAATTTTTACAACAATAGAACTTAATAGGATAAGTAGATTATGCAAAACAAAAACGTTCCTGAGTTTGAACTACCCGCAACTGGTGGCAGCACCTTTAAACTAACTGATTACATTGGTAAAAACTTAATCATTTACTTTTACCCAAAAGACTCGACACCTGGTTGTACGACAGAAGGAACAGACTTCAGAGATACTTATGCAGCTTTTCAAGCAGCGAACACTGAAATATTTGGCATTTCTCGCGATTCCATTAAATCACATGAAAACTTTAAAGCTAAATTCAACTTCCCATTTGAATTACTCTCCGATACTGAAGAAATAGCTTGTAAACTATTTGACGTCATCAAAATGAAAAATATGTATGGTAAACAGGTACGTGGCATTGAGCGAAGTACCTTTGTCATTGATAAAAATGGCGTGTTAATTAAAGAATGGAGAAAAGTGAAAGTGAAAGATCATGTGGGAGAAGTACTCGCTTTCATTCAGTCACTTTAACCAACGAAACCTCCTATTTTAAAGAAGACCCATGGTAAAAAATAACGTACCCCGCCCAAAACTCTTTGTACTAGACACCAATGTATTGATGCACGACCCTTCTTCACTATTCAGATTTGAAGAACACGATATTTTTCTGCCCATGGTGACGCTAGAAGAGCTAGATAATAACAAAAAAGGGCTGACTGAAGTTGCACGCAATGCAAGGCAAGCGAGTCGCTACTTGGAAGAAATTGTCGGTGCCGATTTAGTCAATTTAGAAGAAGGCTGCCCTCTCGCGATACAAGGTAACAAACATGTTACAGGCAAACTATTTTTGCAAACCAACCAGATTACGACAGAATTACCTGGTTTAGCAGGCAATAAAGCAGACAATCAAATTATTAGCGTCGTATTAAATTTACATAAATTCTATACCGATCGTGAAGTCGTTTTAGTTAGCAAGGATATCAATATCCGCATTAAAGCCAGAGCTATGGGGCTTGCAGCTGAAGATTACTTTAATGACAAAGTACTAGAAGATACTGACTTGCTATACACCGGCTGCAAGGGCTTGCCACAGGATTTTTGGGAAAATCACAGCAAAGACATGGAGTCATGGCAAGAGTCTGGCAATATGTTCTATCGCATTACAGGACCGTTAGTCAGCAGTTTTATCGTAAACGAGTTTGTCTATTATGACTTTGAGAAACCGTTTCACGCTATCGTTCGCAAGATTGAAGACAACAGCGCTGTTTTAGAAGTGATTCAAGACCACTCTCAACCAAAACATAATGTCTGGGGAATCACAGCGCGTAACCGTGAACAAAACTTTGCCTTAAACTTACTGATGGATCCGCAAGTAGACTTTGTTACCTTATTAGGTCAAGCAGGGACAGGTAAAACGCTATTGACTCTTGCTGCCGCATTGACACAAACTCTCGATAAAAAACTTTATTCAGAAATCATCATGACGCGTGTCACCGTTCCCGTAGGTGAGGACATCGGCTTTCTACCTGGAACGGAAGAGGAAAAAATGGCGCCATGGATGGGTGCCTTGGAAGACAATCTTGACGTCCTCAATAAAACTGATGAAGATGCTGGCGAATGGGGCCGCGCAGCGACACAAGACTTGATTCGCACCCGCATCAAAGTGAAGTCACTCAACTTTATGCGTGGCCGAACTTTTTTACATAAGTTCCTGATTATTGACGAAGCACAAAACTTAACACCCAAACAAATGAAGACCTTGATTACCAGAGCAGGTCCAGGTACGAAAGTAGTCTGTCTTGGTAACATTGAGCAAATTGACACACCTTATCTCACAGAAGGCAGCTCTGGATTGACTTATGTTGTTGATCGATTCAAAGGTTGGGTACACAATGGCCATATGACGCTGATACGTGGTGAGCGATCAAGACTAGCAGAATTTGCTGCAGAAGCACTATAAAAAATTGCAACTAAAATGAACGATGACAAAAAGGCTTCATAACCATGCAAGCACGTAAAATGGCTAGGAAGTTCTATATCATCCTGATTGCCCAATTTTTATCTGCACTAGCTGATAATGCGCTTCTCTTCGCAGCCATAGCTCTCCTTGCTTCAATTAGCGCCCCAGATTGGCATACTCCCTTACTACAACAGTTTTTTGTCATCTCCTATATCCTACTAGCACCATTTGTTGGTTCAATTGCTGACGCCTTCCCCAAGGGAAGTGTAATGTTCTTTTCTAATCTCGTTAAAGTCTTTGGCTGTGCTGCAATGATTTTCGGTATACAACCATTGTATGCATATGGGATTGTTGGGATTGGCGCTGCAGCCTACTCACCTGCAAAGTACGGTATATTAACTGAACTATTGCCAAGCAGGCTACTAGTTAAGGCTAACGGATGGATGGAGGGCTCTACTGTAGCCGCTATCATCTTTGGCGCTATATTAGGTGGCTTTCTAGCCTCAAACAATTTGCAAACTGCTGTATGGATTATAGGTGCACTTTATCTTGCAGCCGCTATCTTTAATTATTACATTCCCAAATTACCCATCGATCATAAGCCAGAACAGCGTTCACTGTTTTATATTATGAAAGATTTCCTACACGCATTTCTCACGCTATGGAAAGACCCTTTAGGCCAAGTATCATTAGCTGTAACTACACTTTTCTGGGGTGCTGGTGCTACATTAAGACTCGTCGTTTTAACATGGGCCGCCATCATTTTAAACTTTACAATTGAACAATCAACGCAATTAATTGCTATGGTTGCTGTCGGTATCGCAGTTGGCTCTGTAGCGGCTTCTCGCTATATTACTCTTGAGAAGTCGGTCAAAGTACTACCAGCAGGCATCATTATGGGTTGCTTGGTCGTATCTATGGTATTTATTACCCACTGGGCTTTAGCAGGGTTATTATTATTTATTATTGGCGCACTAAGTGGATTCTTTGTTGTGCCGCTCAATGCATTGCTACAGCATAGAGGCCACCTGTTAATCGGTGCTGGCCACTCTATTGCTGTGCAAAACTTTAATGAACATATTGGGATTTTATTAATGTTAGGGCTTTACCTGCTCATGGTAAAAGCCAACATGCCAATTAATATGATTACAGCGGCATTTGGTTTGTTCATCATTGTGAGCATGAGCATTATCAACCGTGTCTATCGCAATATTGACGTAAAATAGCACCCAGCGAATACACTACACGCTAATGTAACTTAACATGCGGCTCAGTTCGTCTAGATATAAATCGACCTAAAGATTGCAGAGCCACAGAGAAGAAGCCATGTAATGCAATTAAGTGCATTTGGTATAGCGACCGATACATGATGCGTGCAATTAAACCCTCGATATACATTGAGCTGCCAGAAATTGCACCCATCAGACTGCCTACGGTCGAATAACGTCCCAGATTAACCAATGAGCCATAATCTCTGTATTTGTATTCTGGTAGCTTTTGCTTGCCAGCTACACGATACTTCATCGTTTTAATTAACATTGACGCTTGTTGGTGCGCTGCTTGTGCTCGTGGAGGCACATTTGATGTATGTCCTTCCCAAGGACAGGCCGCACAATCACCAAAAGCAAAAATGTCTTCATCGAGCGTTGTTTGTAAAGTAGGTTCAACCACTAGTTGATTAATACTATTCGTCTCTAGGCCAGCAATATTCTTAAGGAAATCTGGCGCCTTGATACCTGCTGCCCAAACAACTAATGCCGCAGGGATAAATTGGCCACTATGTGTATGTACACCCCGCTCCGTAACTTCTGTAACGCGTTCACCAGTATAGATTTGTACGCCTAATTTTCTTAATTCCAACGCAACAGACGCAGCTAACTTTTGCGGCAATGCAGGCAACAGTTGTTGGCTGGCTTCGACAATGGATATCTTAATATCTTTATCTGCATCAACGTTATCCAAACCATAAGCTGCCAGTTCACGTGTCGTATTATGTAACTCAGCCGCCAATTCGACGCCGGTCGCGCCAGCACCTACTATTGCAACATCCAACTGACCATCTTTGATAGGAGAGGCTTGGGTTTGCGCACGCACCAAGGCATTATGTAATTTCCGATGAAATCGCTCAGCTTGATCTTGAGTATCTAAAGCGGTTGAATATTCCAGCGCACCTTTTACGCTAAAATCATTGGTTGTACTACCTATCGCAATCACAAGTGTGTCGTAAGAAATACCTCTAGCTGGAATCACTTCAAATCCATCTTCATCGTGATAAGGAGCGAGTAAGACCTGTTTGTTTTTCCTGTCTAGGCCATTCATTCGTCCAAGACGAAATTTAAAATGATGCCAATGGGCTTGTGCTAAATAATTTAACTCATGCTTTTCGGGATCCATGCTGCCAGCTGCAATCTCATGAAGCAAAGGTTTCCATACATGCGTTTTACTACAGTCGATGAGTGTAATGGCAGCTTTCTTCTTTTTGCCTAAGCATTTACCTAAACGCGTAGCTAGTTCTAACCCCCCGGCTCCACCACCTACAATTACAATTTGATGCAACTTATCTGTTGTCATAAGTATTTATTTATTCTATTTATAAACTGCTTTGGAAGGTAAACCAAAAACGCGCTCGCAAACTATCTGTCAGCAAGCGCGTTATGGTCATTATCTTGATCACTCGTTTCCAGTTAAGCCTTCAGACCCCTGCGTTCTGATCCAAGCAATCACTTTCAATACCTCATCAGGTGTCATACCATCGGTAGGCGTCATAATACCTTTACCTTTACCACCCATGCCACCGTTAGTACCGTGCCATATTGTTTCAAACATCCCCTTGTTTGTTGCGTTCTTTGGATATTTGAATGTTGGTCCAACTAAACCTGGGCCAACCTGACCTTGCGCAGTTGGTCCATGACATTGTGTACAAGAGTAAAGACCAAAAATCTTCTTACCTCTTTCAATGGCTTCTTGATCTGTCACATATGGGTTTTTACCAGTTGCTAAAAATTCTTTTGCTGCTGGCGTGTCAAATAATGCATGGTCAATTTCAAGAGGCTTGCCTTCTTGTGTATCAACAAAAGAAATTGCTTTGCTATTGCCTTCGCTTGCAGCTGCAGGTTGGCCCTCCGTATTACCTTCTGGTGCTGAGTCATTGTTACCACATGCACTCAACATTGCCACCAATGCCAATAGCGCAATACTTATTCTAAAGTCTTTCATTCCCTAACTCCTATAATGTTATTCTGAGTGTTAACTTGTCAAATTGACACTGCCATAATCCATATGATAGTTTACCTGTTATTTAGATTTTATCAAAAAAAATGGCTACACATAGTGTAGCCATTTTCAGCAAAACAAGTATTACTTTATTTCAACCAAGGCTTGCCATCTGTACCTTCATAGTGTGTACGGATGTAAGCAATTGCTTGCAAAATTTCATCTGTTGTTAAGCCATCACCAGTATGTCCAGGTAATTGTTTGTGCCAGATAAACATTGTACCTTTACCAGATTTACCTGGTGTACCGCCAGCGATAGTTTCAAACATACCTTTATCTGTTGCATTTTTTGGATAAACCCATTGGTTATCCCACTGACTTTGACCACCAGTAGGTTGTTTTCTCAAACCTGGAGCCATC
>JBFIGM010000059.1:0-12826 GCA_041602315.1 Methylophilaceae bacterium
AGTACATCTAGTGGTGGAGGGGGAAGGATTCGAACCTTCGTACTCAGAGAGAACGGATTTACAGTCCGTCGCCTTTAACCACTCGGCCACCCCTCCTAACCGAACCCGCGATTATGCTTAACTTTTAATATTCTGTCAAACTTAATCAAGCATAAAAAAGCCACTTTAAGTGGCAAATTTCATAATGATTCATTTAAGATATATGGTGCCGGATGTCGGAATCGAACTGACGACCTTCGCATTACAAGTGCGCTGCTCTACCAACTGAGCTAATCCGGCGTTTTTATTTGAGGCGTGACTATAGCATTTTTTATAAATTCTGCGCTAGTACTTTTTGAGAATTTTTTTATTTAACAATCTTAAGCGTTGGTTTTTTCTTTTCTTTAGAATTTGTAGGCTTATTATTGTCATTATCATCTTCATCTTTCGCATCTGGCGCGAAAAGTGTTTTTTGAGAACCTACTTCGAAGAACATACCTTGCCCATTTTCACGCGCAAAAATACCTCGCACCGCATCCATTGGCACATAAAGATTTTGCGCTACTCCGCTAAACCTTGCTGAAAAAGTAATAGCATCGTTTTCAATACGCAAATCTTTTGTAGCTGAATAGTTGAGATTGAGCACAATTTCACCATTTTTAACAAAAGCCTGCGGTACTATTGTTTGTTGGTTAACTACAACCAACAAATGTGGCGTAAGTGCATTATCAATACACCACTCATGTATCGCTCTAACCATGTAAGGTTTTGTTGAGGCAATCTCTGATGCCATAACTATTTTCGCATCACCTTCTCTGAAGGCGTCATCGCTTCCGCATACAAAGGTCGCGCAAACAATCGCTCCGCATATTTTAATAACGGTGCAGCTTGATTTGGCATTTCAATGCCGTAATGGCCCAAACGCCATAGCAGAGGTGTAACAGCCACATCCAACATTGAATACTCATCTCCGAGCAAGTATTTTTGCTTGCTGAAAATTGGCACCAATTGCGTCAAGTTATCTCGCACAGTTTTTCGTGCTTTTTCAACCGCCGCTTCATCTGCTGATTCCAAATCTTTGATATGGCTAAACAAGTCTTGCTCAAAGCTGTAAAGGAAAAGACGTGCTCTAGCGCGCATCACTGGATCTGCAGGCATTAGTTGTGGGTGAGGAAAGCGTTCATCAATATACTCATTAATGATATTTGCCTCTGAAAGAACTAAGTCACGCTCCACCAGCACAGGCACACTACCATAGGGATTTAAGACAGCAAGATCCTCTGATTTATTTGCTAAGTCAACATCAATGACTTCAAAATCCATGCCTTTTTCATATAACACGATACGACAACGGTGACTAAATGGGTCAACAGAACCCGAATACAATTTCATCATAATTATTCAAACCCTCAATTCCGCTTCTTCTAATTAACCGAAAGCGTTTGTTATCAACTTTTTATTTAATATCTTTCCAGTAGGCTGCTTTTAGTTTCTTTGCTAATACAAGCAAAACCCCTAAAAATAAAATAACCCATACGCCCAACATCTTTCTCTGTTGTTTAGCTGGTTCCGCCATAAACGCCATATAATTTGTTAGGTCAGCAACGAATGCATCATACTCTTCAGGGCTTAGCCTACCAGGCGTAACTAGCTCTAGCTCATGGGTTTCATGGTTAAGCTTTTGCTCACCTTGTAATTGATACAAAACGTGTGGCATCGCTACTTTATCAAATACAATATTATTCCAGCCACTTGGCGTACTATCATCTTTGTAAAATCCACGCATGTAAGCATAGAACCAGTCAGCGCCACGCGCCCGTAACTCTACAGACAAATCTGGCGGGGCGACTCCAAACCATTTTTTAGCATCTGCTGGATCCATTGCTGTTTGCATGGTAGCCCCAACCTTATCAGCCGCGAGTAGCAAATTGTCTTTAATCTCTTTTTCTGTAAGACCAATGTCAACCAAACGGTTATAGCGCATGTAGTTTGCACTATGGCAATTTAGGCAATTGTTGACAAAGGTTCTTGCACCCCTTTGCAATGAAGCCTGATCATTAGGATCTATTGGTGCTGAAACACTAATTTCCGCTGTATTAGCAAATACCAAAGCAGGCAAAAGCGTAATCAGAAATACTATCTTTTTCATATTAGTAAGTTACCCTTTCTGGTACAGGCTTTGTCTTATCTCGAGAAGTAAACCAAGGCATCATCAAAAAGAACAAAAAGTAAACCAAGGTAAATATACGTGCCACAACCGTTGCGCGATCAGCACCATCCATCACATAAGCCCAAGCCATTGCCGGCCAATGCAATATCCCTTGCACAAGCTTTGCCTGTTCCATATTCATAAACTGACCCCATACGTTTGAAGGCTTCGTTCCTAAGTAACCCAGAACAAGGAAACTAACAACAAAGGCTGCCAAACAACGCTTGTACAACTGACCGCGATAGCGAATGGATTTAACTGGGCTTTTATCCAGCCAAGGTAACAAAGCAAAAACAACAACCGACAAACCCATCGCTGCAACACCCGGGAATTGCGAATTCATCACAGGAGGAACCGCCCTCAGAATCGAGTAGTAAGGTGTAAAGTACCAAACAGGTGCGATGTGCTCCGGTGTTTTCAGCGGATCAGCAGGAATAAAGTTATTGTGCTCCAAGAAGTATCCACCCATTTCTGGCATAAAAAACACAATTGAGGCAAAAACAATTAAAAAGACGACGACACCGACAATATCCTTGACAGTGTAATAGGGATGGAACGGAATCCCATCAAGCGGTATGCCTGTTTTTTTGTCTTTAGTGGCTTTTATTTCTACTCCATCAGGGTTATTTGAGCCTACCTCATGCAGTGCTACCAAATGCACCATAACTAACCCCAATATCACCAAGGGTAGCGCTATGACATGAAAGGCAAAAAATCGATTGAGTGTCGCATCCGCCGTCAAGTAATCTCCACGCAACCATTCCATTAAGTCTGGACCAATAAGCGGAATTGTACCGAACAAACTAGTAATAACTTGCGCACCCCAATATGACATCTGCCCCCAGGGTAATAAATATCCAAAAAACGCTTCGCCCATCAACGCCAAAAATATACCTACACCAAATAACCATATTAACTCTCGTGGCGCTCTGTATGAGCCATAAATAATGCCACGGAACATATGTAGATAAACTACGACAAAAAACATAGACGCACCTGTCGAGTGCATGTAGCGAATGATATTGCCGCCAAACACATCACGCATAATATATTCAACTGAGGCAAAAGCTTCTGCGGCTGATGGCTTGTAATGCATGGTCAAAAAGATACCAGTAAGGATCTGCATGACCAAAACCAGCATTGCCAATGAGCCAAAGAAGTACCAGAAATTAAAGTTTTTTGGCGCATAATACTCCGTTAGATGCGCCTTCATTGTACTGGTCAAAGGAAAACGGCGATCAATCCAGCTATAGAGGTTAGCAACCATATTATCTTGTTTGTTATCCGCCATGATTAAGCCTCCATCTCAGTTGCCACACCAATAACCAATGTATTCTCATCAGCATATGAATGGGGCGGTACAACAAGATTAGTAGGCGCCGGCGAGCCTTTAAAGACGCGCCCAGCCAAATCAAATTTCGAACCATGGCATGGACAATAAAAACCACCAGGCCAACTGTCACCCATATCGCCCCCTGCTTTCAGTTTAGCCGTTGGAGAACATCCTAAATGAGTGCAAATTCCAACCACTACGCCGATGTTTGGCTTGATAGAGCGATCTTGATTTTGACAGTACTCAGGCTGCTGTGAAGTTACTTCACATTTTGGATCAGTTAGTTGATTATTATGCTTTGGTAATTCAGCTGTCATTTCATCTGTGCGATGAATAATCCAAACTGGCTGTCCGCGCCATTCAGCCGTCTTTATCTCACCAGGCGCAATATCGCTAATATTAACCTCTACAGGCGCACCAGCTGCTTTAGCGCGCTCACTGGGCAACATGCTACCTACAAACGGTACTGCAGCGGCAGCTGCGCCTGCTGCGCCAACCGCAGCTGTTGCCACTGTAAGAAACTGCCTTTTCTCCAAATCTACTGCTGAGGGGGGCTGAAATGAAAGCGCACCGCTTTCTGTTGATTTATTTTTACCTGAATCTGACATCGACCACTTTCCTTTACTCACCTTTTTGGGGTGTTCTATAGCTTTCAATGATCCGCAAATTATACCCTACGCATACTAGATAAGCCAAGAAATATTTTATAAGTGACTGAATATAAATGCTAAATTGGATTATCAATATCAATAAACTGGTGCTGTAAATTGAACTTTTCAGCTAAATGCTCTCCCAATGCTTTGATCCCATAGCGCTCTGTAGCATGATGCCCGGCTGAAATATAAGCAGTATTAGACTCTCTTGCCATATGTACTGTTTGCTCTGAAATTTCACCACTAATGTAGACATCAACATCATGCGCTATGGCTTGCTCTATATAACTCTGCGCGGCGCCTGTACACCAAGCTACTGTTTTAATGAGCTTATCTGGGTCGCCAATATACTGCACCGGCCTGTTAAGCTTTAAACCAACCTCATCAGCGAACACACTTAGACGCTTCTCTTGCTTGAGCTGGATCCAAGGCATCATGTTTTTATCATCTAAATAAGCGACTGAACCAAACTCCAGTACCTTCCCGAGCATTACATTATTCCCAAGCTCAAGATGTGCGTCTAGCGGGAGATGGTAAGCAAAAAGGTTCATATCGTGCGCTAACAAAAATTGCAATCTACGCTTTTTTATACCTGTAACCACAGGTGACTCACCTTTCCAAAAATAACCATGGTGCACCAATATAGTATCGGCATTTACTGCCTGCGCAGCCTGTAACAAGGCCATGCTTGCAGTGACACCCGTCGCAATACTTTTTATTTCATGTTTACCTTCTACTTGTAATCCATTCGGGCAATAATCATTGAAACGCTCTGGTTGCAATAACTGTGCGATATAATTATTTAACTCTTTTAGTTGCATTTAGCATTCCTAGCTTATTAATAATTTATTCAATTTCGCCTATACTTAAGCAAACATTATGACAGACACGAAATCAATGCGGAAAATTTGGCTTATTTTTGCACAAACGGTAACTATTTGTTTAGGCATCTTATTCGTACTTCAGACATTCAAACCTGCGCTACTGGAATCTGAAGAAAAACCAATTGTAATCAAAGAGGCCGACACTAAGGGTGTTGCAAGCAAGATTACCAGTTACCGTGATGCTGCAAAGAAAGCGATGCCTGCTGTGGTAAATATTTTCACCTCAAGCAAAACTGCAAGCAACCCACACCAACAATTTATGGATGACCCTTTATTCAGACATTTCTTTGGTGACCAAGAAGAAGAGGAAGAGGATCCATCAGATAATAGTTTAGGTAGCGGAGTCATCGTAAGTGATCAGGGACTCATTTTGACAAATAATCACGTGATCTCCTCTGCTGATGCTATTGAAGTTGCACTAGCAGATGGTAGAAAACTATCAGCTGAAGTAGTGGGTACTGACCCAGAGTCTGATCTAGCGCTACTCAAAATTGAAGCGACAAACTTACCGTCAATTACATTTGCCAAAACTGATGAATTGGACGTTGGAGATATTGTTCTAGCAATTGGCAACCCATTTGGTGTTGGTCAAACTATCACTCAAGGCATTGTCAGTGCACTTGGTCGCAATCATTTAGGGATTAATACCTACGAGAATTTTATACAAACTGATGCATCAATTAACCCAGGCAATTCTGGTGGTGCTTTAATCGATATTTCGGGCAACTTAGTCGGCATTAATAGTGCCATCTATTCACGTAATGGCGGCAGCATGGGGATAGGCTTCGCTATTCCAATCAGTATTGCCAAACAGGTCATGGAACAAATTGCAGTTGAAGGCGTCGTCACACGTGGTTGGGTTGGTGTAGAAGCACAAAATTTGAATACGGAGCTTGCTGAGTCATTTGGTTTACCATCTATTAATGGTGCGCTCATCGCTGGTATTATCCCAAACAGCCCTGCTGAAAGAGCTGGACTGAGAGCTGGAGATGTACTAATTGCCATTAATGACAAACCTGTTATTAACAGCGCAACAATGCTAAACCTAATTGCCGTGCTTAAGCCAAATAAAAGAGCCAATCTAAAAATTATTCGTGCAGGCAAGCAAATTGATATAGCCATTCTTATCGGAAAACGGCCCGTTCCAATCATAGCTAACGGTGAAGAATAACCTACAAGTCTGCATGGATGCTTTTGTGCTTGCCTTGCAGCATTTGCACAACAATAACACCCATCTCATATAGCAACCACAGCGGTACGGCTAACATAAATTGGGAGATGATATCTGGTGGTGTAAAAATTGCCGCTACTATGAACGCCCCTACAATGACATAGCCACGCACTTCTTTTAGCTGTTTAGTAGTCACCCAACCAAAGTGAGCCATCAACACGACCACAATTGGCACCTCAAACGCAAATCCAAATGCCAGAAACAAAGTCATCACAAAATCTAAATACTCTGCAATATCCGTCATAACAGCAACCCCAGCAGGCGCACTACTTAGAATAAATGCAAACACAACAGGAAAAACTAGAAAATAGGCGAAGGCCATGCCACATAAAAACAAGCAACTGCTCATCACAATTGCAGGCAACATTAGTTTTTTTTCATGCGCATATAAGCCTGGGGCAACAAACATCCATAGCTGATATAGCGTATGAGGGAGTGAAATAATAAATGCTGCCATCATAGCGACTTTCAGTGGCACAAAAAATGGTGTCACCACAGCAGTGGCTATCATGTGTGTCCCCTCTGGCAATTTATCCAACATCGGGGCAGCAAGTAACGCATATATCTGATTAGCAAATGGGAAGAGACCCAGAAAAGCAATTAATAGACCTATTAATGCACGTAAAAGCCTATCTCGCAACTCTATTAGATGACTTATAAAAGTTTCGGTTGGCGTGCCCATTACTTATCACTCGCTTCTTTCTTTCCAGGTGCGTTACGAGTAATTCGTTTTTTTGTAGCAGTAACGGCTTTTACTGATTTTTTTCCAGCCACTATTTTCTGTTTAGTGACTGCTGAACGGGTTTTTGATTTAGTCGTTGACTCTACACTATCAAGTGTTGAATTAAGTGACGCTTTCGCCGATGAAGCTGTAGCATGGATGTGATCCAAACCACCCATCATACTGGCCTCTACTTTACGCTTACCCTCTTTTATTTCTTGCTGCAAGTTCTGCAACTCTTCAAAGCGCACCTCACGATTAACCTCGTCTTTAACTTGCGCGACATAGCGCTGTAAGCGACCAACAAATGCACCTACAGTACGCGCTAACTGCGGCAGTTTATCGGGGCCAACGACAAGCAGCGTCACCACCGCAATGATCATTAGTTCTGAAAAGGAAATATCAAACACGTTAGCAGCCTAAATTACTGCTTATTCTTTTCTGTTACTTCACCTTCTATTGTTGTGCCCGTAGTGCTCGCTGCATCATCATCTTCATTCTCTTTTACTGCTTTTTTAAACTCTTTTACAGCACCACCAACATCACTTCCGATGTTGCGTAGTTTTTTGGTACCAAAAACTAAGACTACGATAAGTAGCACAATCAACCAGTGCCATATGCTAAATGCGCCCATCACACAAACTCCTCATTAATTGTATTTGGCAATCAACCACCAAATACATGCACGTGAATGTGAAAAATCTCTTGCCCACCTTCACGACCAGTATTGATTAACGTTTTAAATCCTTGCAAGCCCTGTTCAGCTGCCAATTTAGGGGCTAGCAATAGCATCTTTCCTAATAAAGATTGATGCGTCTCTTCACACTCTTTTAAGCTATCAATATGTAGCTTAGGTACGATAAGGAAGTGAACCTTTGCCATTGGCTTGATATCATTGAATACAATCACATCATCGTCTTCGTAGATGATAGTCGACGGAATTGTACGATTGATAATTTTACAAAATAGACAGTCTGTAGCCATTTCTTGAACCCTATAAATCAACGGTTATCGAGGCAAATATTAGTTTGCACTTCTAGCTTTTTTTTCATCTATGCCAGACAAACCCTCACGTCTTGCCAACTCATCAAGCACATCTTGTGGTTTTAAATTCGCCTTTGCAAGCATTACCAGGCTATGGAACCACAAATCAGCTGTTTCATAAATAATTTCGTCTTTATTCCCACCTTTAGCAGCAATAATGGTTTCTGTTGCTTCTTCACCAACTTTTTTTAATATACTGTCCATACCTTTGCTATATAACTTAGCTACATAGGATGAATCTGGATCTGCAGTTTTACGCTGCTCCAACAAATCTGCCAATCGGTTTAATATGTCACTCATGCTAATGGTTTGTATATATCTTCTGGATTTTTAATAATCGGCTGGTCAATTTCCCAACGATTATCGTTTAATTTCTGAAAAAAACAGTTATGCCTACCAGTATGACAAGCTATTCCGCCTTCTTGTTCAACATCAATCAGTATGACATCTTCGTCGCAGTCTAGTCTAATTTCATGCACATGTTGAATATGCCCTGAAGACTCACCTTTACGCCATAATTTTTGACGAGATCTAGACCAATAAACAGCGTGCTTGGTTTCGTTGGTTAGTTTTAGTGCTTCACGATTCATCCAGGCAAACATTAACACCCTACCCGTTTTATGCTCTTGGGCGATAACAGGCACCAAACCATCTTTATCCCAATTAATTTTATCTAACCAATCCATTTTGCTTGTCTATAACCTAACTTCAATATGATGTTGTTGCATATACGTTTTAGCTTCCTCTACGGTATATTCACCATAATGAAAAATACTGGCGGCAAGTACAGCATCCGCACCGCCTACTTTAATGCCATCGACCAAATGCTGTAAATTACCTACACCGCCAGAAGCAATAAGTGGCACTTCAACTGCATTTGAAATAGCTCTGTTAAGTTCGTTATTAAAGCCAGTTTTTGTACCATCGCGATCCATACTGGTTACTAATAGCTCGCCCGCACCCAGAGAGACCATTTTCTTCGCCCACTCTACAGCATCTAACCCCGTCGGCTTTCTACCTCCATGAGTGAAGACTTCCCATTCGAATGGTTTATCATCTACTTTTTTAGCATCGATAGCAACAACAATACATTGCGACCCAAACCTTGCAGATGCAGCTGCGACCATTTGTGGATTAAAAACAGCTGTCGTATTGATGCTGACTTTATCAGCACCCGCATTTAGTAAACGCCGCACATCCTCTACTTCTCGCACGCCGCCACCTACAGTTAGCGGGATAAATACTTGACTAGCAACATCTTCGATAATATGTAGAATGAGATCTCTGTCATCAGATGTAGCAGTGATGTCTAGAAAAGTTAATTCATCTGCGCCTTGATCATCATAGCGCTTCGCAATTTCCACGGGATCTCCCGCATCGCGCAACTCTAAAAAATTGACCCCTTTTACGACACGACCTGCTGTCACATCCATGCATGGAATAATACGTTTAGCGAGCATCAGTCAACTCATCTGCAAGCTTTTGCGCAGCTGCAAAATCTAAAGAGCCTTCATAGATTGCTCGCCCAGTAATGGTTCCTATAATACCCTCACTCTCAACAGCACAGAGCTTGCGGACATCATCCAGATTGGTTACTCCGCCAGAGGCAATCACTGGAATTAACAACTCCTGCGCCAAAGCAACAGTAGCTTCAATATTAACGCCTGTCATCATCCCATCACGACCAATATCCGTGTAAACGATAGAGCTAACGCCATAATCTTCATATTTTTTAGCAATATCAACTACATCATGACCCGTCATTTTTGACCAGCCATCCACAGCTACCTTGCCATCTCTAGCGTCAATACCAACGATAATTTGACCAGGGAAGGCATAACATGCTTCATGCAGAAACCCAGGGTTCTTAACTGCAGCTGTGCCCAAAATAACATAATCAATTCCATCATCTAAATAGCGCTCGATAGTATCTAAATCCCGAATGCCGCCACCAAGCTGAATCGGAATTTCTCCATCAATTGCCTTTACAATTGCTTTAATTGCACTTTCATTGATAGGCTTACCTGCAAACGCACCATTTAAATCAACAAGATGCAACCGTTTACACCCCTGATTGAGCCAATGTTTTGCCATCGCTCCTGGATCTTCAGAAAATACCGTTGACGCCTCCATGTCACCTTGTTTCAAACGTACACAGTGTCCATCTTTAAGGTCAATAGCTGGGATAATTAACATAGTATTAGTAGTATTTTTGATTGAGTTAAGTAATTAATGGTAAAGGTTTATGGTTTCCAGTTTACAAAATTGCGTAGCAATTGCAAACCCGCCTGTGCACTTTTCTCAGGATGAAACTGCACTGCAAATATATTGTCATTGGCAACAGCGCAAGTAAAACGAGTTGGATACTCGCTATAACCTTCTACAGTACTGTCATCCTCTGGCATCACATAGTAGCTATGGACAAAGTAAAATCGCTCTCCATCGGCAATATTTTGCCACATAATGTGTGGTTTGCTGTTTTGATAGACTTGGTTCCAGCCCATGTGCGGGACTTTCAATTTTTCACCTGAATCATCATGCCTTCCATCTAGCATAAATTTTTTCACGTTACCACCTAATAAACCTAAGCCTTTCACATCACCCTCTTCGGAGTGATCAAACAACATTTGTAGGCCAATACATATCCCTAAAAAAGGTTTAGTTTTGGCGGCATTCGTAACGGCGCTATGTAAACCTCGCGCATCCAGCTCCTGAATACACTCAGGCATTGCCCCTTGCCCTGGAAACACGACGCGCTCTGCGGCATGAATGTGTTCTGGCGTACTAGTGACTTGCACCACCTTACCAGGGGCAATGTGCTCTATTGCTTTTGACACGGACTTTAAGTTACCCATGCCATAGTCAACCACAGCGATATCAATTTTTTCCATTTGAATGACTACTAAGAACTTGTTTTATAGCACACCTTTAGTTGAGGGCATAACCCCAGCCATACGCTCATCAACTGATACAGCCATTCTCAAAGCACGACCAAATGCTTTAAAGATTGTCTCTGCCTGATGATGAGAATTATGTCCTTTTAGATTATCAATGTGTAAGGTCACCAAAGCATGATTGGTAAAGCCTTGGAAGAATTCATGAAACAAATCAACATCAAACTCACCTATCATGGCACGTGTAAACTCACAGTTAAAATCCAAACCAGGACGTCCAGATAAGTCTAATACAACACGTGAGAGCGCTTCATCTAGCGGGACATATGCATGACCGTAACGGTTAATGCCTTTTTTATCGCCAAGCGCCTTCAAGAATGCCTGACCCAATGTAATGCCAATATCCTCGACGGTATGATGCGCATCTATGTGTAAATCACCTTTCGCTTTTACACTAATATCCATCATGCCATGTCGTGCAACTTGATCTAGCATGTGGTCTAAAAATCCTAGTCCAGTTTCAAAATGAGACTTACCTGTTCCATCAATATCAATAGAGACAGTAATTTGCGTTTCGAGGGTATCCCGAGTAACTTCAGCTTGACGCATAGAATATAATCTAACAGTGGTAATGAATTTAATTTCAATGATTTAAGCGCATTTTAACCTAATCTCATACTTCTGGGCAAAAATGCAATAAAAAAGCCGACTAATCGTCGGCTTTTATACTAAGGTGCTTAATTATTCAGCATTAGCAGCATCTTTAGCTGCATCAACCATATCAGCTGCCTCATCGGCTGCAGCATCAACAGCTTCACTAGTCGCATCTGCTGCATCTTCCATTGCTTCATCTGTTGCGTCAACAGCATCTTCCATTGCGGCACCAGCTGCATCAACACTTTCTTCCATCGTTGCTGCCGCATCAGTAGCCGCTTCATCAGAAGAGCCACCATTCAATAAGAATAAGCCAAGAAGAACTGCACCAGCAATGATTGCCCATGGTAGCCACTTCATACCGCCTGATGCTTTTTCACCACCAGCATGTACAATGCCAGTGATTTCTGCAGCTGATGCCGCAGGATCAGCTGCACCGTAAATAGCAGCGCCAGCAACAACGATATCTGCACCTGCTTCAACCACTTGTGCTGCAGTATTGGCTTTTACACCACCAGCTACAGACACTTTTGCACCTGTATTGAGGCTAGTAACCATCGCCAAATCTGAGAATGGGGTTTGGCCAGCAGCTTGTTGATCTAGACCAGTGTGTACACCAATCACATGTGCGCCTAGTTTAGCAACTTCTAATGTACGTGCTTTTTTATCTTTAACGTTAATTAAATCTACTTGTGCCATTTTGCCATATTTGTTTGCAACATCGATCACGCCCTTAATTGTGCCAATGTCCGCAGTACCCAATACCGTACAAATATCAGCGCCAGCTTTATAGAATGGCTCTGCTTCGTAATAGCCAGCATCCATTGTTTTCAAATCAACTAAGATTTTATTGTTTGGAAATTTTGCGCGAAGCGTTTCTAGTAACTTAATACCATTATGCTTGATACAAGGTGTGCCGATTTCTAATATATCGACATGTGGCGCTACTTTTGCTGCCAAAGCAACCGTTGCGTCAAAGTCAAGTGAATCCAATGCCATCTGGGTTTGTGCCATGATAATGCTTCCTCCGAATTTGCTCTAATATTCGATTAAAAATTTAATATTCTCTATACCACTTATATGAATTTAACATCACTTTAAGTGTACATTGCGACATCATAACCGCAATTTGTGCAATATTTCAACATAATACTAGTATTTTTTAATCATTGCCATACAACTTCAAAGCATTTAATCATCATTTGATTTTGAAACATTTCTAGC
>JBFIGM010000060.1:0-12823 GCA_041602315.1 Methylophilaceae bacterium
ATTCTAGAAGATTAAGCGCAGTTGTTGCAATATCATCATCGTCCTTTGTATTATGCAACAGAACAACGAACTCATCTCCGCCCATTCTAGCAATCGTATCTTTTCCTTTTAAGCATGCTTGTATTCGCTCAGCAATCTTTACAAGAACTTGGTCTCCAAAATCATGCCCCAAACCATCATTGATAAGCTTGAAGTGATCCAAATCAAGGAAAAGTAAGGCGAATTGCTTATCTGAACGTGATGCCCGAGAAATAATTTGTGTTAATTGGTGATTTAGTAGATTGCGGTTTGGTAAACCAGTTAGAGCATCGTGATTTGCTAAATAGGTTAGTTGACTTTCATGTTTTTTCTGTTCGGTAACATCGCGGAGACTACATGCACGTCCAACGACCTTGCTGTCCATGTAATACGGTCGACCTATGCGTTGAATGGTTCGCCCATCTTGTAATTTAAACTCATCTTGGAAGATCTTTGCTGGTTCTGCAAACATTTTATCCGTGCGTTCGATGAAGCTATCCTTATTAACCAATTGATTACTTACTAAGCTCACCAATTGATTACAACTATTAAGAGCAATCGCTGTATTTTCTATACCCCAAATATCTAGAAACTGTCGGTTATACTTAAGGATTCCGCCTGTAAGGGTTGTGACTACAATGCCATCGGCAGTGGACTCAAGCGTGGACTCCAACATGGAATGTGAACTTTTGAGGTCATTTTCCGCTTTCGCGTGAGCCAGATTATTACGCAGCGTGATAATGCCAAAAGACAGATCGGCAGCCATTTCATCTAGATTAAAAATTTCTAATTCGTCGAAAGTGTCAGACTCAGCAGAGTAAACCATCAACACACCGAATACTTCATCATCTTTCTTGAGTGGCAATGCAATGCCTGACCGATAACCACGTTTGATTGCTTCATGACGCCAAGGGCCAAAGTTTGTGTCCGTGGCGAAATTCTTTGCGACTTGAATCTGACCAGTCCTAATTGCATATCCGACAGGCCCCAAACCTTGTTCACCCTCGCCCCAAGAGAACTTGAGCTTTTCTATGTAACCTTCATTAAATCCTGCACGAGCCATGGGGAGTACATTTTTTTCTGAGTCTTCGACCTTATAGCCGACCCATGCCATCTTGAACCCTCCAACATCTATTATCACTTGGCACATTGCTTGTAGTAACTCTTTTTCATCTCCTTTCAAGCTATGTAGGAGTATTCGATTGCCTCTAGAAATCATGGAGAGCGCTCTTTTTTGCCGTATGAGAGATGCTTCATTCAATCTGCGATCAGTAATGTCACGCACAATAGCCGTGAAGATACGATGTCCGTGAAATAGTTGAGGACTTAATGCAATATCCACTGGGAAAAGGCTACCATCCTTGCGCCGCCCCATGATGTCGATGCCCTGTCCCATCGGACGTAATTGCGGTTGGTTAATGTAGTTTTGTTGATGAACCGCATGTGCGTCTCGTAAATGTTCAGGAACCAGTATTTCTACTTTTTGTTTGAGCAGTTCATTAGGTAAGTAACCAAACATTTTTTCTGTTTGTTCATTAGCTAGTAGTATTTCATGCGCATCATTGCAAAGGATAATACTGTCTGGTGCAGTTTTTAGTGTGTTTTTTAATAGAGCCTCGGTTTCAGTCCAATGAATATTTAAGGCTTGTAATTTATGAGCAGCATTCCAAAACAACGCTACTAGCACACTAGATCCAGTAAGCGCTAATATCACATCGCCAAATGCTGCACTGAAAAGTCCCGCATTTTGCCCCCACACCTTGAACCAGCCTAGAACCATAGGCCCCAGTATGATAATTGGTAGTAACATTCTTAGCATTTTGCTACCGGGTCCATCATCATCAAAGAGGGTGACACTTATAATAGAGTGGCGTCTAATGGCTAAAACGCTGTAACACAGTAATAAGATTATTAAACCTGCATGCGGCTTAATCACGAAATTAAAACTGTCGTCAAACACCAAGACGCCATAACTACAGATGCTGATAGCAAAAATTTCAATTAAGAATGCCCCTAATATAAGCCATTGAGTAACATACCGTCCGTTGCGAGTAATGTAATCAATTAACAAGATGGCTATGCCAATGAGTAAGATGTTTACAGCCACAAATGGCGACATTTTTACATTGTCGTGGTTGCTGTTGTTAAACCAGAATGCAGTTGGATCTATCCCCTGCATTTCCGAAGACATGAGAAAGGATTTCATCAATAAAATTACGCTTAATAGGGACACTATCAATCCAAATACAAGGCCTACTTTGTATTGCCAATTTTTGGAGGTTTGGGTTTTTAGTAGGATTATAGAAGTGGCAGATAGTATGAAAAATAATGCCTCAATTGGCGAAATGGATGGGATTTGACCGATGCTACCTTTAAGCAGTGGTAGATCAACAGTCCAGCCGAGCAATACAAGACAGCTAATTCCAATCACAAATGTTGCAGTTATTAGGACGGAGTTCTTCAGTGAAATCTTCATACATCATAACCATGTTTATTATGTGGTTATGCTACCATTAATTTCATTTGATTTTAATAACATGTAAGATAATTATTATTCCTGTATAAGAAAGATACCTAGTCTAATTAGCATGGTATGCTGAAATTGACCATTCATAAAAATAGCTGATGCGTTATATATGCGGCGGGTTTTTTTAGTGGAATAGACCCACCTGGTTGTGGATGTAAAAAAGCAGACAGAACAAAAAGTTGTTTAGGCGGACTTTAAGGAGTTGATAGTCTAAAGTAGAAGTAATTATTAAGAATCAGGCAATATGGATTTATTATGTGTGAAGACTCTTCAACGCCTACTTACACTCGAGAAAGCGCTATAATTTTCGCTTTTAAATTGGAATCGATTACATTCTGCAATATAAATTATAGATAAGCGATATAGAGGTTTATGTCAGATTCTGATCTTTGTAAAATTACAGTAGCTAGCTTCAATAAATTAGCTTCTAAATATGCAGAAAAATATTTTGATTTAAAGTTATACGATTCATATTTAAAGCGCTTTTGTAATATTCTAGATGAAACTAATTCAAGTATATTGGATATTGCATGCGGTCCAGGCAACTTAGCAGCTTTTATTTCACATGAATATCCACAGTTTAAGGTCACAGGAATTGATCTAGCGCCAGCTATGATTGAACAGGCACGCATTAGAGTGCCATCTGCTAAATTTTTAATTGAAGATTGCCGTAAAATGGAAAGCTTAAAACAAGTTTTTGATGGGGCGCTATTTTCGTTTGGTTTATGCTATCTGAATGATAGAGATATGAACTTGTTCTTTTCATCCCTTGATAAAGTATTAAAGCCATCAGCACCATTTTATTTATCAACTATGACGGGTTCTCGTTCACAATCTGGCTTGGATATTTCGAGCAGTGGAGATCAGGTATATATTGAATATCGCTCATCTGAGGAGGTGTTGGAAATCGTTAAAAAAGCAGGGTTTAAAATTCTGTTTAGTCAACGCATATCAAGCCCGTCAAACGCATCCAATACTACGGATGACCTTGTGCTTATTGCACAGAAGTTAACCCCGTAATGAACGATTAAGTACCAATACTTTTTGTCATTGTTTTGGGTTAATCTTTACAATTTTTTATTTTGCATAAATCAAACCAATATAGTTTCTGTATTCCATTAACTGTTGAACTAATATTTTAGGATCATTTAAGGCACGTGAAACCACAATGCCGCCTTCAATAATAGTTGATAGCATATCTGCAAGGTCCTCACTAACCACTTCTGATTTAGCGGTATAACTTGCATTAATTTTATCGATTTGGGTTTTGAATAGCCGCCGCCAATCTTTTACACTTTCAGCTGTAATTGCTCGTACTTCTTCATTAATTTGGTGTGACTCATAAGTGAAAGACGCGACAAGGCAGCCAGGATGTAAGTTTTCTAAATCGTCCATCATCTCAGCTAATAGTTTTACAAATACCAACATCTGTTGAAGTGGATCATCTGTGAGCTCTTCTGCCCGCTTGAACATGTTGCTGAATAAAAAGGCATCTCGCTCTCGGTAACGGTGCATCAATGCGCAGGCCAAATCATTTTTCCCATCAAAATGATAAAAAAAACCTCCCTTTGAAATGCCTGCCTCGGCAATAAGTACTTCAATTGAAGTTGCAGCAAATCCGTTAGCAAGAATGTGTTGCTCGGCAATGTCCATCAATTTTTCTTTGGTGGCGTCACCTTTTTTTGCCATATTTACTGTACTCCAAGTAAGGTTTTTTTAGAAAAAGCATCATAATTTTAAATTTAACTATAAATATAATCATAACTAATTGTATTGTAAGGCAAATAAATAGTAAGAAAAAAGTACTAGAAAGTCACTAGATGGTTAGGTTATTCATAGGTAAGCTTCACATCAAGAATTTAATTCATAAATAACATAGGAGCACAAGATAATGAATACTCAATATACTCTGCCACAATTATCTGGCAAGAGGTTTATAACTGATGGAGGGATGGAGACAGATTTAATCTTTAATCATCAGATAATGCTGCCTGAATTTGCATCGTATGATCTTTTACGCACGCAAAATGGATATGAGACGCTTTTTGAGTACTATGTAAGCTACGTGGAGTTAGCAAGGCGGTATAAGCTTGGAATCATTTTGGAAACACCTACTTGGCGTGCTAACAAAGACTGGGGTGAGAAGATAGGAGACTCAGTAGAATCCTTGCACCAATTTAATCAAAAAGCTGTGATTCTTCTCAATCAAATTAAGGCAGAATACGGTTCTGAGCAAACACCAATTATATCGAGCGGCTGTATAGGTCCTAGGGGTGATGGTTATAAACCAGGGCTTTTAATGTCAGCCTCAGAGGCGCAAGATTACCATTCAACACAAATTGAATCGTTTAGTAGTACAAATGTTGATATGGTTTCTGCATACACCATCAATTATATTGAAGAAGCCATTGGTATCACATTAGCAGCTAAACATTTTAATATGCCTGTTTGTATTTCTTTTACAGTTGAAACTGACGGATTACTATCCACAGGGGAAACATTGGCTCAAGCTATTAAAGCAGTCGATAAAGCAACTGATCATGGTCCAATTTATTACATGATTAATTGTGCGCATCCAACACATTTTTCTAATTTGCTTGCAGATGCGGAATGTATAAGCCGACTAAGAGGTGTACGCGCGAATGCTTCATGTTGTAGTCATGCAGATTTAGACGAGTCAGAGATGCTAGATGATGGCAATCCAGAAGAGTTGGGTAAGCAGCTTTCAGATATTAAATTAAGATATCCGAATGTAAATATCATTGGCGGATGCTGCGGGACTGATCTTAGGCACTTAGAGAAAATTGCTGCTTATTGCTCATAAATTTAGGGCTATTATGAAATCTTCAATTACACATTTGAACCCTCTTGATTTGTCAAACGCTGATACATGGGAAGAAGTTGATGGCTCAAATGGGAATGTTTTAGAACTTACTGTTTCTGCAGATACCCTAACTGGTTATCACCCTCGATTAACTAAATTCAAAGATGGCTATTCTACAGATTCTTTGGCGTTAAAAGCCATGATTATCCTCAAGAAATATTTATTGTTTTAGGTGGGGTTTTGATAAAGCTTTTGAGCAATGGCTTGAAACTGGTACATATGCTAGTAGACCTTCAGGTGAAGTTCATGGGCCATTTGTAGCCGATGGTGATGTTCTAATTATTGAAATGTCGTATCCTAGCGCGCAACGCAAACAAGTAGAAAGACTATTAAAATTTCCTCTTACGGGAGCTACAAAGTTTATTGCGCTTCTGTTGCCGTTATAACGAAAAGGCAACAAAAAAGCCCACATCACTGTGAGCTTGATTTGATTGGTGGCCCGAACTGGAATTGAACCAGTGACACGCGGATTTTCAATCCGCTGCTCTACCAACTGAGCTATCGGGCCAACTTTGCAACTGTAGAATTAATTTGCAAGTCGCGCATTATATCAAAGTTTGTACTCAAAGAAACACTTAATGATATTTAATATTTCAAATAGTGCAAAAATATTTAGTTAGACTAGTATTGTAGTATGTAAATTAAGCATATAATTTGCGTTAAGCAAAACATCATCTAAAAAAAGGAGAAGAACAGTGGGTTTATTTTCATTTATTAAAGATGCAGGCGAAAAGTTATTTGGAATTGGCGATGCAAAAGCGGAGGAAGCAGCAAAAGCTGAAGCTTCTGCTGAGAAGATAGCTGCTGCAAATCAGGCAGCCGCAGATGCTATTAAAGCATATGTTAAAAAAATGAATTTAGACGCAGAAAATTTAGAAATTAGTTTTGATGGTAAAACGAGTACAGTAAGTGTTGCGGGCATTGCAGATACGCAAGAAACAAAAGAAAAGATATTGTTGTGTTGCGGTAACGTGAGAGGTGTAGAAAATGTAGAAGATAATATGACAGTGACAGCAGTGGAAGCTGATGCACAATTCCACACAGTTGTAAGCGGTGATACATTATCCAAAATAGCTAAACAACATTATGGTAATGCAAATGCTTACATGAGAATTTTTGAAGCAAACAAGCCAATGTTAAGCGATCCAGATAAAATCTATCCTGGGCAAATGCTTCGCATTCCAGCACAGTAACAATTTTTATTTTTTTTTATTTTTTTATTTTTATTTCGAAAGAAGAGTTTCTATGAACACATTATTACGCGCATTATTAATCGGTTTAGTAGCAGCAACGATGACTGTTGCTTGTAGTCAAAAAGCGGAAGAAGCAGCTGATGATGCAGCTAGCAGCATGAGCGATGCAGTGGAGTCTGCAGGTGAGGCTGTAGAAGCAACTGCTGATGAAGCTGTAGAGGCGGCAAGTGATGCAGCTGACGCAACAGAAGAAGCAGCAAGTGATGCAGCTGACGCAACAATGGAAGCAGCAAGTGACGCAGCGGATGCAACGATGGAAGCTGTGGAAGAAGTTAAAGAAGAAGCTGCTGCTGAATAATTTTATTTAGTTACGCTTATGTCCCGCTATGCGCAGAAGTATAGCGGGTTTTTTATTTGTATTTAATCGCTTATAGTTATGTTGTATGCAAAACGTTCAGTCTTATAGTGTCCCTATTGATCCAATCAATCCAGACATCAAAAAACAATTACAGTATGTTATTGATAACAAGACCAAGCCTTTAGGCGCGCTTGGTTTGTTAGAAAAAATTGCATTACAAATTGGCCAAATTCAGTCGTCACTGACGCCACAGTTAAACCGACCTGCAGTATTGGTGTTTGCTGGAGATCATGGCATTGTTGAAGAGGGTGTAAGTGCATATCCACAAGTCGTTACGTCTCAAATGGTAATGAATTTTTTATCTGGTGGTGCTGCAATCAATGTTTTTGCTAAACGACATCAGTTCGTTATCCGCGTCATCGATAGCGGTGTTAACTTTAACTTTGATAATGCCCATAATTTAGTGCATGCCAAAATTGCAAATGGGACAAAAAATTTTTTACATTTGCCCGCGATGACCGATTTAGAGTGCGAACATGCACTGACATTGGGGCAGGCTTTTGTAAATAAGGAAATAGATGCAGGAACAAATATTTTCGCATTCGGAGAAATGGGGATTGGCAATACTTCTTCTGCTAGCTGCTTGATGAGCATCCTCTGTGAGTTGCCTATTGCCAAATGTGTTGGTCGCGGTACGGGTTTAAATGATGCAGGACTAATTAAGAAAACAAAAGTATTGAGAAAAGCACTAGCAAAGCACTCAATCGATAAGCATGATGTCCTTAGTGTCTTAGCGACGTTTGGAGGCTATGAAATTGCGATGATGGTTGGTGCGATGTTAGGTGCAGCCCATAAAAAATCGGTATTGTTAGTTGATGGGTTTATTGCAACTGCTGCATTACTTGTTGCATCTAAAATGCAGCCAAATATTACCCAGTATTGCATCTTTTCTCATAGTTCAGATGAAGCTGGTCATGCGTTATTGTTGCGTCATTTGGAAGTGGAGCCATTGTTGAATCTAGGTTTACGCTTGGGTGAAGGGACTGGGGCCGTATTGGCATATCCACTAGTAAAGTCGGCAGTTGATTTTCTGAATGATATGGCAAGTTTTACTGAAGCTGGTGTCAGCAAAAAAGAACATGTTAGCTAAAGAGTGGCGCTATTTTTTGTTGGCTGTTGGATTTTTCACCAGAGTCCCAGTGCCACAACATGCTGACTTTGATGAACGCGATCTAAACTATGCTTCAAAATATTTTCCTCTAATAGGTATTTTTGTTGGTTTCATAGGTGCTTGCATTTACTTATTATCAGCGTTGTTTCTTCCACTTGCTATCGCGATTTTGTTGAGTATGGCGAGTACTATTTATTTAACAGGGGCTTTCCATGAAGATGGTTTAGCTGATAGTGCTGATGGCATGGGTGGAGGCTGGAGCAGAGAGCAAATACTCACTATCATGAAAGATTCCAGACTTGGTACCTACGGTGCAATTACATTGTGTTTGGTTTTGTTCTCAAAATTCCAATTATTATATGTGCTCAATAATGAATGGATTCCAATTGCAATGGTGATGGCGCATGCCATCAGCAGACTTTGTGCCGTATGGGTAATGGCAACGCTCAATTATGCAAAGCAATCAGGAAAAGCGAAACCACTGGCAACAGAAATTAGTGGGACTGCATTACTGATAGCAAATGCTTTGGGACTTTTGCCTTTGTTTCTTGTCATGATGATGCTAGTCATTAATGATCATTCTCTAGTTAAGATCGCAATGCTTATCTCAATGGTAGGCTTACCCGTTATGCTCAGCTGGGTTTGGTGGCAAACAAAAGTTAAAAAATGGCTTGGTGGATATACTGGCGATACTTTAGGCGCAATGCAGCAAATTACAGAGCTGGCATTCTATTTTGGCTTAGTTTTATGGAGCGTTAATCATTGAAGCTTACTTTAATAAGGCACACAAGCCTGCAAATTCAACCTGGTGTTTGCTATGGGCAAACTGATGTTGATGTTGCCGTCAGTTTTGTGGATGAGGCTGCAGCAACGAGAGCCAAAATTCAGCATTTAGCTGTGGACGCTGTATTTACTAGCCCGTTACAGCGCTGTGTTAAATTGGCGAGTGCTTTAGGTTTTGTTGATGCAAGACACGACGATCGATTAAAAGAATTACATTTTGGCGATTGGGAAATGCAAGCATGGGATGATGTGCCACGCGAGTATTTTGATGTATGGGCGGAAAACTATGGTCATATGGCTCCGCCAAATGGTGAAACTTTTGCACAATTACAAGCACGTGGTATTACATTTATTGATGAGCTGCTTAATCAATATCATCGTGGACATGTGCTAATCGTGACACATGGCGGCATGATTAGAGCTTTAGTTGCTCATGTGCTGAACATGCAATTAAAAGGCTTGTTTAGAATCAATGTCGATTATGGCAGTGTCACAGAATTGGACTTTAGCGATAACATCCCCAGAATTAACTATGTGAATCGATAGCTAATTTGTTTAAAGCGCTTTCTAATTTACTCCATTGATTGTTGTCAGGCAGACCAAATCGCAAGGCAGCTCTATTTTTGAATAAACGTACCCATACTCCTTGCTTTGCTAAGCTCTCATGAATTGAAATCGCTTGCGGGTGTGTTAAATATTGGAATAAGTCTGTCCCACCATGAGGATTCAGACCATATTTTTGCAGTATGTTTTTTAACTGACAGCTATTTTCTCGCAGTGTCTTGCGCGTAGCGTTTTGCCATGCATGATTTTTTAATGCGTGAATGGCAAGATGGCGGCTAGCCCCTGATATAGTCCATGGTCCTAACATTTCTGCAGCAGTAGTCAGCTTATCTTTTTGACCTAGCAGAAAACCGACACGAGCACCTGCTAATGCGAAAAATTTACCCAAAGAACGTAACACAAATAAGCCAGGTAAATGCGTCTCGGATGAAAGGCTTTCATCTGGTGTCGTATCCATAAATGCTTCATCAACAATCAACCAACCACCACGCGCAGCTAAGTGTTGATGCCAGGAGAGTAGCTGCTCCTTACTGTAGCGAGTGCCAGTTGGATTATTAGGGTTGCACAGCAATAGAACATCCACTTTTTCTAGTATATCTATATTCAGTGTTTCAAAGCGTGTAACTAGATGACCATTAAGTTGCCATGCAGATGCATGTTCTTGATACATGTTTTTTGGCATAGCAATTTTGCAGGCGGATCTTAATCTCGGCAATATTTGAAGAGCGGCCTGTGTGCCAGCTGTTGGTAGCAAGTACTGACAGCCATAATACGTTTGGGCTGCTTCAACAAGTCCATCATTCATTTCTGGTAACCAATGCCATGCGCTCATTGGAATACTGGGTATTGGGTATGGATTGGGATTAATGCCTGTAGATATATCAAGCCATGTATCAAGTGGAATCCCATATTGTTGAGATGCGTAGGTCAGGTTGCCCCCATGTTCAAGCACAGCATATCTCCACAATGATGCAGGCAACTAAGACAATACTCAACCATATATATACGCCATAGCGCACTAGCCGTAGTGCTTTTTCAATATCTTTTTGCGTTGGTGCTTTACCTTCACCTAAAATTGGTCGTTGATGCCATTCGCCTTGATAACATGCAGCGCCGCCCAGCCTGACTTGCATAGCACCAGCTCCGCTCGCCATAACAGGACCTGCATTGGGGCTGTCCCATAATGGAGCCTGCTTTGACCAGCAGCGTAATGCACTTCTGGTATTACCGATGAGTGCATAGGTGAGCGCAGTCAGTCTTGCTGGTAGGTAACTCACTAAATCATCTAGCTTTGCTGCAGCCCATCCAAAATAGTAAAAGCGCGGCGTCTTATAACCCCACATCGCGTCCAAAGTATTGATGAGTCTAAATGCTAAAGCACCTGTACCCCCTGCGATATAAAACCAAAACAGTGCACCAAAGACACCATCATTGCCATTTTCTAATACAGACTCCACCGTTGCTGAAATCGGTTCTATCGCTGCAGAATCGCGGCTGACCATATAAGAGGCGGACTCCCTAGCAGCCTCCATATTATCATTATGCAAAGCATGTGTTACTGCTCTGGCATGATCATGTAAGCTCTTATGCCCCAGCGCAAAATATAACAAGAGCGAATCCGTAATGAATCCCAATGGTTTGATGTGCACGAGAAAAAATGCAGCGTAAATCAGTGGTGTGATCAATAACATCAGACCAATGAAGCCAACGAAGCGCTGTTGTGTAAATAACAGGTTCTTGTTATTAAGCTGTTTTTCAAGTCGACTGGCCAGCCAACCAAAACCTACAAGTGGATGGTAGCGTTTTGGCTCACCAAGCATAAAATCTAGTGCAACTGCAAGGCATGCACTAATGGGCAATGTGAGATAATCTGGATATGAAAACATTAATGATTCAGGGCACCACATCTGATGCTGGAAAGAGTACGCTCGTTGCAGGAATATGCCGGGTATTGTACCGCAAGGGGATAAAGGTTGCGCCATTTAAACCACAAAATATGGCGCTTAATTCAGCTGTAACGGTAGATGGTGGTGAGATAGGACGTGCACAAGCAGTACAAGCGCAAGCCTGTCATATTGAACCGCATACCGATATGAATCCAGTACTGTTAAAACCAAACTCAGATACTGGATGTCAAGTGATTATTCATGGCAAAGTCATCGGTAATCAGGAAGCTGCCGCCTACCACGACTATAAAAAAGTTGCGATGACAGCGGTAATGGCATCTTGGCAGCGCTTAACTGAGCAGTATGATGCAGTGATAGTTGAAGGTGCAGGTAGTCCAGCTGAAATTAACTTACGTGATGGCGATATTGCGAATATGGGCTTTGCTGAGGCGGCAGATTGTCCTGTGATTTTAATTGCAGATATTGATCGTGGTGGAGTATTCGCACATATTGTGGGTACGCTTGCCTTGTTATCTGAAAGCGAGCGGAATCGGGTGGTGGGTTTTGTCATTAATCGTTTTCGTGGCGATATTGCGCTTTTACAATCAGGTTTGGATTGGTTAGAAACAGAAACAGGGAGGCCAATATTTGGGGTGCTGCCTTATTTACACAATTTTCACTTGGAAGCAGAAGATGCAATTAACCGAAATGACAGCTTAAAAAAATCAGATGGTTTAATTAGTATGCAAAAACTGAAAGTAATCGCACCTGTTTTGCCGCACATCGCCAATCATACCGATTTGGATGCATTGCGACTGCATCCAAATATAGAATTTCAGTACATCAAATTAGGCGATTATATCCCGCGAGCCGATCTCATCATATTACCTGGTAGTAAGAACACATGTCATGATATTCAGTGTTTGAAAGAGTTTGGGTGGCAGCGAGCACTGACTAATCATATTCGGTATGGTGGAAAAGTGTTAGGTATTTGTGGTGGCTTTCAAATGTTAGGTAATACGATAGAAGACCCTGATGGAGTTGAAAGTGGTACATCACAAGATGGATTTGGCTGGTTGATGATGCAAACAACATTGGAAAAAGAAAAGCAACTAAAACAAGTAAAAGGTCATTTAAGTTTTGATAATCAACAATTCGTAGGTTATGAGATTCATATGGGCAGGTCCTTTGGCCCAGCACTAGCAAAACCAGCATTATTGATTAATGAAGATAATACATTACGCCCAGAAGGTGCGATTTCTGAGGATAATCAAATTGCAGGAACGTATGTGCATGGCTTGTTTGACCATCCTGAGTCATGTGCCGCTTGGCTTAAATGGGCAGGTTTGGAAGTGATACAAGATTTTGATTACAGGGAAGTGCGCGAGCAAGAGATTAATCGATTAGCAGATATACTTGAACAGCATTTAGATTGGGGA
>JBFIGM010000061.1:0-12790 GCA_041602315.1 Methylophilaceae bacterium
ACCTAAAGCGCGCAAAATAAGTCCTGAAGAACGTTACAAAATGGTTGAAGTTGCAGCATACTATATTGCTGAACATCATCAGTTTAAGGGAAATGCCATTGACTTCTGGATTGCTGCTGAAGAGGAAATTAACAAGAAACTAACTTAATTGAATTAATATTCTCTTTCAACAAAAAAAGGTTCAATTTGCACCTTTTTTTCAACTCAATATAGCCTTTATTTTAAGACTCTGTTTCTGTACTCGCCTGTGCGGGTGTCAATTTCTATTTTATCGCCTTGTGAGACAAATAATGGTACTGCAATTTCGTGTCCTGTAGCTAATTTTGCTGGCTTCAGCACTTTGCCTGAGGTGTCCCCTTTTACTGCTGGCTCAGTGTAAGTAACTTCTCGTACTACCATGTTAGGAAGTTCAACTGAGATTGCTTTACCTTCATAAAAACGAACCTCGCATGGCATACCATCCTCCAGAAACGGTAGCGCATCTTCCATAAATTCCGCATCTACATCATATTGATTATATTCAGCATCCATAAATACATAAGTTGGATCTGCAAAATAAGAGTAGGTAACTTCTTTTTTATCCAACACTACAACATCAAACTTATCAGTAGCGTTATATACGTTTTCACTAGGGGCATCAGTTAAAAGATTTTTAAACTTCATTTTTACGACGGCTGAGCTGCGGCCAGACTTGTTATATTCAGATTTAACGACAACTAATGGCTCATCATTAACCATGACGACATTACCAGTACGAAGTTCTTGTGCTGTTTTCATAATATTGATTTAAAGTGAGTAAAATTTAACAAACGCGGATTATACGCTACTTTGTCAATTTCGCACAAAAATCAACAAGATTAGTTGTTAAATCTATTTGCTGTATCAGCAAGTTAGACTGTTGCTTCGTTCTCTCAGCGACTTCTGGTAGAGCTGCCAAATAATCATCCCATATATCATTTTGGAATTGTTGAGTTGACCAGGCGTCGTGCAAACAGATCAAGGTTTTTTTAAACGCTACTTGACCATAAAATCTGTCTAAAAATGCGTTTAATTTTAAAAGATGCGCATTATCTGTTTGCCAATATGGTTGCCATATAAATGGCTTCCCTGCCCATACAGCTCGAATCCAACTGTCCTCACCTCGCACAAAGTTAATATCACATGCCCATAATAGCTTGTCATAATTGACTTGGCTTAAAAACGGCAAAAGATGTAAATTCAATTTTCCTAATGCGATAGAGTCGCCTGCTTGTAGCCCCTCATGTCCTAACAATGAAGCTGACTTACCACTTATTGGTATAAAAACACTTACGGTTTGATTTGCTTTGGTTAAGGTTTGTAAGAATTGTTCCACGGGCGCATTTTCATATGAAAAGAGAGAAATTTTTAAATCAATCTTGTCATTATTGATGAATAATGACTGCCAAAAGTCATGCATTTTTTGCTCTGATTGCTGGAAACTATCTCTCATTGCCGTTAATGCCTTTTCTCGCAAAAGGCCACCTGTTCCGGCAGAAAACCCAGGAAAATAAAAATGTCGCAACAATTTTGTTTGCTGGAATTGACTATTGAGGCCATGAAACTCTGGCACCCAATCTTCAGCTGACAAATAATCAACATTAACCCATACTGTTTTCTCATCCATACGTGCTAGATACGCTTCTGGTAACGAACAAGAAAACGTCTCAATAACAACATCGGCAGGTTGCCCAAAAACAGTTTCTTCGTCCCACCTTATAATGGATATACCTTCATAGGTTTGTTCCGCACAATTAGTGATTCCAACTAAAACCCTCGATGCAACTTCCAACTGCGAAACAAACAACTTAACCTGTAAACCGTGCTCTGTCTGAAGTTGCTTAGCTAAACGCCAACAAACGCCAATATCGCCGAAGTTATCTACAATTTTGCAGAAAATATCCCATTTTTTTTGATTATTCATTAGACGCCAATTATCTCATTTCATTCTATCAGTCTGTCGCATTCGCTAACACTAAAGGTAACATCGGTAATCAATTTAGGAAAGAAAAAAGGTGTTTCAAGCTCAAAAGCCAAAACACTGATATGATAAGGCTCGAACTAATTTGAATTTGTATGTCTTAAAATACTGATTAATGAAACAAGTGTAGCTGATAACGCATGACGGATAATCAAGATAACTTAACCGAAATAGTTTGTGACTGCACAGGCACAACCCGTGAGAAGATCAAAAACTTACATCAGCAAGGATATGATTTAAACGCCATATCGCGTAAAACTGGCGTTAATACTGGTTGTGGCGGTTGTGAGTGGGAAATAGAATCGTATTTGGAGGAGCTGCAAGATAACTCTTCAGCAAACTCGTCGCCTACTGACAAGCTGTGACTGTCTATCTATTGCTTAACCATAGGCTGGCATAGGGCTTTAATTCGACAACCTGTTGAAGGTCATTAAATTTCTTTCCAGTAATTAAATCTGACCACTCATCAGTGCCAATTAAATTAATATCAATTAGTGGAATAGTTTGAGGCTTATTACTAATATTATTAATGCAAAAAATAGATTGTTGTCTATCGATACTTTGGCGCCAAAATGCAAAGATTTCTGTACCAAAGTGCAAGGTAAATTGCGTCGCATTAGGGTGAAAAGCTTTTTGCGCCTTCCTAATTTTAATGCGTTCTATTAAGACTGAAAAAATCTGATGATGATGGCTCTGTTTATTGTCCAAGGCTTTAATTAACTCACTCATTTCCCATTTTGAACGATTGATAGATCGGTTATTACCCGTATGTTCTGCGCGTGCATAATCATTCTCAGTAGCAAGTAAACTGTGGATATAGAATGCAGGCACACCTTCTAAAGCCAACATGATCGTATGCGCGCATAGATAACGGTCTATTTGATATGCATCTTCGCCGTCCAAATTCCCCTTCAAGGCATCAAAGAGGCTAATATTAATCTCGTATGGCTTATCTTCCCCCTCTTCTGTCCTACGATGGCTAATTTTGGCACCAAAGTTGACTAATGTTTCAGACATGCGATATTTTTCTTCATCATTTAAAAGACCATCCAGTGGTCGCAAGCCAATACCGTCATGTGAAGCAATAAAATTAAAATAAGTTGTACCATTTTGTGCTGGCGGCATACTCATTAGCCATGATTTTAAATGTCGACAGTTTCCCGTAATTAGGGTGTAAATTAATAATGGCGGTAATGAAAAGTTATAAATCATATGCGCTTCATTACCGTTACCAAAATAAGTTAAATTTTCTCGATTTGGCACATTGGTTTCAGTAATGACAATTGCATTCGGATTATAGTGTTCTATCAGCAATCGTAAAATTTTAATGATTTCATGGGTTTGTTGCAGATGAATACAGGTAGTACCTGGCTCTTTCCATAAAAAAGCAACGGCATCCAATCTAAATACTTGTATCCCGTTTTGCAAATACTCATAAATGATATTGGCAAATTCAACCAATACCTCTGGATTAGCAAAATTCAAGTCAATCTGATCTGGGCTAAAAGTACACCAGACATAACGCTTTCCTTCTACTGTCTCTACCTCATTCAGTAAAGGTGATGTTCTCGGCCTAACCACTAAGCTGGTATCTAGGTCTTTATCTGCTTCAAAAAAATAACCTTTGCCAGGAGATAGACCTTTTTTGTAGTTATCAAACCACCAACTACGCGATGACATATGATTTAAGACTAAATCAGACATCAACTTAAAATCTTTACTAATAGACTGAATGTCGCCCCAGTCACCATGCGACTGATTGACTGCTAAGTAATCGATAACCGAGAAACCATCATCTGAGCTGTAAGGGAAGAATGGCAATATATGGACTATGCTGACAGCCTGTTTAAGATAGGCATGTAAAAAGTTGCTCAATACTTTTAATGGATGTTTATCTTCATCTAGTAGCGTATCAGCATAAGTGATTAGCGCAACATCTTGTTCGTTCCAATTATTGTGGTGCGCTATTGGATTTAGATACCCACCATCCAAGTGCATTGTTTTAATCAAGGATTGTGCAAGACTGCTTACATCATCGCTAGGGTACACCTTTTCTAAGTGTGTCACTAATTTGTGGTGCAATTCACTGAATTCTTGGTGTGCAGCTGTCATTTACGTATATTGCTCCATATCAGCATCTACTGCCGCTAAAAAGTCTTCCTGTAAATCAGGTAAGGCGCTAATAACCCTATTCCAACTCGGTATAAAAGGTGTATCCATAGGGTTTTCAAGAAATGAAGCGCCTGCAGCCATAATGCACTGAGCAAAAGTTTCCACCGCCTGCTCCTCTTTGTGACGATCAAAGTTTAGTCCATTAATCATGGCATCGTTCTGGTATGTAACAATCAAATCTAAAGCTATACGGTAATATGTAGCTTTGATTGTTCTAAAAGATTCAGTAGAAAAAATTTCGCCATTAGTAGCCAATTTTCTAAACAGAGCCTTTGAAATATCGGTGCTCATTTTAGACAGTCCTTTACTTGCATCCTCAGGCGATAAATCTTGGTGTTTGTGATCATAAGTATCTGCTATATCCACCTGACAGATACGACTGGTCGCATAATTACGCTTTAATTCAGAAAGGACTCCAATTTCTAAACCCCAATCTGTAGGGATACGAATATCACTAATAACATCTGTTCTAAATGAGAATTCTCCTGCGAGTGAGTAGCGAAAGCTATCTAAGTAATCTAAGACTTCACTTGGTGCACAGGTTTTTTTCAGTGCTCTGATCAGCGGTGTAACTAATAGCCTATTCACCCGACCATTCATTTTGCCATCAGCTAGTCTCGCATAGTAGCCTTTACAAAACATATAATTAAAATTTGGGTTAGCCACTGGATAGATTAATCGAGCTAATAGATCTCTTTTATAAGTCAAAATGTCGCAGTCGTGCATAGCCACTGACTCTGAACGTCCAGATGCTAGTGCATATCCCATACAGAACCAAACATTGCGTCCTTTGCCTTTTTCAACAGGAGATATCCCCTCAGACTTAAGTTTTGCATCGATCGCTTTGAGTCGTGGCCCATCGTTCCATAGGATTTTTTTACGCTGCGGTAATACGCTAAAAAATTTGAGTGCGTATCGATATTGCGCTTCATCGGCTGCATCTAAGCCAATGATAATTTCATCAAGATAATCAACCTTTTTCAATTCTTCTACGATATTTTTAAGCGCCGGGCCTTCCAGCTCTGAGAACAATGAAGGCAAAATAAGTGCTAATGGACGTATTTGGCTAAACTGTTTTAGTTCTGCTTCTAACTCTTCTACAGGCCTTCTGTTTAAATTGTGTAAAGTTGTGATTACACCATTCTGGTAAAAATCTCCCATTTTTATTGCCCTTTTTGATTTAATAGCGCTAAGATTTCTTGATTCCAGCCAGCTGGTCCTTCTAGCCGACTGAAAATAGTATTTCTGTTATTTAATTGCATTTCTGATGTACGGCCTGATTTGATAATAATGGCGATATCAACGACTTCCAACATGGGTATATCATTGGGACTATCACCCAGTCCAATGGACAGTATCTTACTCGGTGCATACTTGTCTCTGTATAGGCCCAGCGCATACTCAACGGCCTTTCCTTTGTCAAATAAACCAATCACATGGTAGAAACGGCCACCTTTAATAAGTTTCAGTTGTTGTTCATTAAGACGCATCGTGAATTCTGCTAATTTCTCTTCACTATCATCCCAAAGCAATGGTTCTGTCCCGAATCTTGATTTCGCCATTTCCGCATCAGTCTCGCTTAAATTGGTTAACTCACTAACTTCTCTTACTGTTAATGTATTAAAGTGCCGAAACTGAAAACCCTCAGCTTTAAGCTCCTCCAACACTGTTAGGATAGAACTATATTCTGAAGAAAAATTAATAATCTCTTCCATTTCATTCTGGAAATAATCTGCTGGGATAACCAATGCAGCGCCATTTTCTACAATGTAAGGATGTTGATTGTGTAGTTGATGCCTTATTTTCTGCATCTCTGGCTTGGTTTTACTGGAGTTTAAAACCAGTGGTATATTGCACTTTTTTAACTTGTCCAAGGCCTGATTCGCAGCCTCGAAACGATAACTCTGATGGTCGAGTAAAGTTGCGTCAAGATCACTAAAAACAACCATCTGCTTATTCATTATTCTCCATTATGCTTTGTAATCTACCGACTCTATTGAATGATCCTGTTGCAATGTAATTAGCACATCAGCACGTTTCGGCATTTCTTCCAGCATATGCTTGGTCAAACGTTCATAATGCATCATGAACCGATTTAGTGCGCTGCTATCCATTAATCCTTTATATGGTGCATTAACCTTACCGTTTTCATTAGTTTGCGCATCTGTCATACGTACTTGCATTTTTCTTGCCAACTTTTCCTCTTGCAACGCGCGCCACTCTCTAACACAATCAAAACTTGGCGCCTTCAGCATCACCAATAAATCAAACTGACTGAAAAACTGTTGATACCGCTCTTTCAACTCTTGGTTAATATAGTGACGCCAGACAAAGTCTTGATCTTCATCGGCTTCCAATTGATTGATAGGACGCTGTAGATCCGCATCTAACATTGGCTTTGCACCAACACACCAACCCTCTAATATAATAATATCTACTGGTGCAGAAATACTTGGCCATTGTGACTGTGGTGCACGATCATCAACCGCTTTGTCATAGACGGGTATTTGAATGACCTCTCCTACTTTTGCTTGTTGCAAATGCTGAATGACCAACTGACCTAATTCTATGTCATGTGTGCCTGGCACGCCACGTGTAACGAGTAGAGGATGGACATCCTTAGCTAATTTTTTCCTCGCTTGAAAAGTATGATACAAATCATCAATCGAGATGACTGCTGTCTGTTTGCCTTGCTTTTTTAATAGTGCTTGCAGAAACAAAGCCATTGTTGATTTTCCAGTACCCTGCGCCCCATTAACAGCCACAAGTAATGGTGCACTTTTTTTCATCTGCTGGTCTGCTAGATAAGTTGCTAGTTGCCCATAATGTGGTAGTACTTCTTGCTCAAATGCTGGAAATAGCTGCTCTTGTGCGATCAGATTTTTAATTGTATTCATAGAAATTACACTATTGATTGAAAAAAATTGGTCTTTACATCACAAAAATAATCTTTAATGACGCTTAACCATTAAAGCCAAGCTGTGTTGAATCGTCAAGTATTATTGATTAAGCAATGATTGCCTGCTACTGTTGCAGTTATCCGTATTACAGTATGCATATTCTATAATTCAATAAGCAAAAGGACGGTATGGGAGATTGATCGATGGAAGAAGCAATCGTCAGATATATTCACTTTTTAGGTATTATTCTGTTGTCCGCAATGTTAGTTGCTGAGAACCTATTACTAACCTCTCCTTTAAAAGTCGGTGCAATCAAAACGCTAGTTAAAGTTGACGGTTTATATGCCACAGGCGCAGTTTTGACATTAGGAGCTGGGCTTTTTTTATGGCTGGTTGTGGGTAAACCTAGTATTTTCTATAAGAACAATGTCGTTTTTCACTTTAAAATTGGCCTTTTCTTTTTCATAGCTTTAATTTCGCTTTTCCCAACACGCTTCTTGCTCAAAAATCGAAATAATGAAATAGGCGCTATTGTGCTTCCGCCAAAGATTATATTGATTAAACGCGTTGAGCTGTTTTTACTCTGCATCATTCCATTATTAGCGACACTTATGGCAAAAGGTATTGGAAATCCGTTATAAGTTAACGCCAACGCATGCTACATATACCAAAACTAATTAGGACGCGTCTAGTAAGGTTAGCTAAAAGCTTAGCGCACACAAACCCTAATCATGAAAAGAAACTATTTGGCCTAGGTCAATTTGTTTTACTGCTTTCATTAACACCATATCTGTTTGATTTGAGCTTATATCAACTCAGCGATGTGTCTGAAACACCAGCTCATTATGAAATAAAGCCTGATCGATTTGAGTCTCTACCGCCTTATCCTGGCTTATCAAGACCACCGAGCCTTCCAAAAGCACCACTGCCATTATCTAAAGATGAGCAGAAGTTATTAAAGATATGTAATAGCACAAAAAACGTTAAGTATTTGGCCATAGCTGGATGGATTGCCCATGATAAAGTGTGCCCTCCACTAGTCCGTAAAAAAGCAGCCTACTCTAAAAACTTACCAAAATATAAAATCGCGTTAGCAAATTACAATAACGCACTGATTGAATACAGGGCTAAAGTCATTGAGTCTAAGCAGGCTGAAACAGCCTATCAAAATTTCAATCCAGTGCTTACATCCAAGCCACTACCGTCATCTGAAGAAATCATAGTCAAAAAGTATTCAAATCGTTCGCTTACGGCAATGGTCAACTCAACACTCGCTGTCAATACTTGGCAACATATCACGACACCTACCTGGTTGATAGGTTTAATACTCATCTTTCCAACTATCTGGCTGACCATTAGACGCCGATACTGGGGCTTACTCTTATTTGGTTTAGGCGGACCAGCATTCAATTACGCGGCGTTGATGGTCTCGTTTATTCCGGGATTAGACACATTGGCTGCTTGGCAAATTCATAGTGTTATCACCGCACAAATCGCTTTCCTATGGTTTGCTATGCGTGGAAAAATTCAATCTAGATCTTTTGCTTTATATATTCTATTGATTACCTTTTTCGCTATCTGGCCGATACTGTTTAGCAATTTAGACTACCCAGCCATACAATCTTTACTACCGATACTCGTTTTCATGATGGCTGCTGTCCTAGCAAGACTAATTGTAAAAGGCATACTTGAAAACGCTTATCTTTTCAATAAACTTGGTTGGATAAATAATCTACGTAAATCATTGCATACATTATGCTTATGGATACCACTGGGGCTATTAGCAGTACCATTCTTCTTTGTCACAGAAACGTTAATCCCTCAGCATACCGTTAATCACTTACATGCAGCCAACGTACTCAATTATGGAGCAGAACATGACATTTTGGATAACGCGCTTATTTCAACGGCAACGAAAGCTGATGATATAGCGTTTTCGTGGCATTTAAGTGCAGAAAACACTAAGCGAGATATCTATAACAAAGCAACGCAATGGGAAAATATCAAACTATCTGAAAAAATGATCGAAACATTCGATCAAATCATGCCTGAATCGCTAGTATTTGAAGATGTAGATACTGGCGTCCCTTTAATAGGATGGGCGATTGATATTGGCGTGAGAGAGTCGCAAAAATCGACTAACAAAGCTTATAAAAATTTACGACAAAACATACGCAGCAAACTAAAAGCAATCACCGAAAAGTATGATCAGGCATTTAAGGCAAGCATCAATCAGAGTAAAACAGAAGCACTACAAATTGTTGACACTGCACATCAAAATGGCCTAGGCATCATTCTTGATGCGAATGAAAAGGCACAAAACACCCTATGGTGGACTATTAATTATATGCAAACAATGCATCAACTAACCATTTTTGTTTTTGCATTTATTTGCTTGAAGAGCTTGTTATATGTTTTCGCACGCGTTAGCTTTAATCTGAATACAGGCACGTTTGTCACACTTGGTAATATCGAAAGCAAACACCAGCAACCACCATCAACGATCAGGCCAACAGGTCATCAATACTTAATTGATGGCACAAGCAATCAGCACTTCTATATATCCCGTCGCTACCAGTGCAGAGGCAAGGCACCAAGATTCAGCATTCCACAACCATTTCGTGCACCAATCGCACGTCTTTTCCATGGTTCATACGCAATGAATAAAGTCTTTGTCAAACAAGGTGATGGTGACATTAGCTGTACGGCAACTCAAGGCATGGAGTTCTTTGAGTGGTCGCTAGGTAAAAACGAAACAGTTGTATTCGATTTTCATCATTTTGTGGGAATGACTGAGGACATACAGCTTTCAACATTAATCAGCATGCGCGCATCTTCATTGCTGCTTGGAAAAATGATTTATTCCCAGGCGACAGGCCCTGGCAAATTAATATTAATGGCTAAAGGTCGAGCTGAAGTTATCGAAGCTGGTAGTAAAACCGCTAGCCTCCCTCCAGAGCGACTAATCGCGATGCAAAAAGATACTCGTTTTCATATTGATAGTGAGCTTGATATTATCAATATTTATTTAAGCACAGCTTACGTCAGTCCAGCAGGTGGTGGGCAAGTTATTGTAGATGTTGACAGTCAACGTGGTAACAAAACTGGTTTGGGCAGTTTTGCTAGACGCTTTATACTGCCATGGTAATAGATAATATATTTTTAAGTGAATTGATATTCATATGAAACAGAAAGCTAATACAAAAAAAACAAATGTGCCTTGCAACACATTACAAGTGCGTAGACTGGGAATTGATACCTATCGTGAAAATGTTGCCTACTTGCACCGAGAGTGTGCTCTTTATCGCGCCGAAGGCTTTCAAGCTTTATCGAAAGTAGAGATTCGCGTTAATGGGCAACGCATATTGGCTGTGCTTAATGTTGTAGATGATCACAGTATTGTGAAACCGAGTGAGCTGGGCTTGTCTGAGGAAGCATTTGCCAAATTAGGTGTAGAGGAAGGTCGTTTAGTTAGCATTGAACATGCTGAGGCACCACAATCAATGAATGCTGTCAGGCGCAAGATAGAGGGTGAGCGCCTTGATCAAAGTGACTACATTCATATTATTAGTGATATTACGGCCATGCGTTATTCGAAGACAGAAATCGCTGCATTCTTGGTAGCCGCTGGTCAAACGGATATGGATCGAGATGAAGTTTATTATTTAACACGCGCCATGCTTGACGCAGGCAAAAAACTTGATTGGAATGAGGCATTAGTGGCAGATAAACACTGCATTGGCGGCATTCCAGGCAATCGCACTTCTATGCTTGTAACGCCGATCGTCGCGGCTCACGGTATGCTGATGCCTAAAACATCAAGTCGCGCTATCACCTCGCCTGCAGGTACAGCTGACACCATGGAAGTGCTTGCTAATGTTGAGTTAGATATAGAGAAACTACACGACATCGTTCGTAAACATCGCGCTTGTCTTGCATGGGGAGGCACGGCCGACTTATCTCCCGCAGACGACATCCTCATTGCCGTTGAGCGACCGCTTGGTATTGACTCGATTGGTCAAATGGTTGCATCCATTCTTTCGAAAAAACTTGCCGCAGGCGCTACGCATTTACTCATTGATATCCCTGTGGGCCCATCAGCTAAAGTTAGACATATGCGCCAAGCGCAACGATTACGTAAATTATTCGAGTTTGTAGCAGACCAACTTAATATTCATATGGAGGTCATCATCACAGATGGTCGCCAGCCAGTAGGTTCTGGTATTGGGCCTGTCTTAGAATGTCGTGATGTGATGCAAGTATTGCAAAATGCACCGAACGCACCGAATGATTTAAGACAAAAATCGCTTCGTCTAGCAGGCCGAATTTTGGAGTTCGATCCTGATGTCCGAGGCGGTCAGGGTTTTTCGATTGCAAGAGATATCTTAGATTCTGGTCGCGCGCTAACTATGATGAACAACATTATCTCCGCACAAGGAGAACAAAGCACTGCGTTTAAGCTAGGCAAGCTAACATACGATGTGCTTGCTCCTACTGAAGGTGTTGTCATCAATATTGATAATTTGCAAATGGCTCATATCGCACGTTTTGCAGGTGCGCCAATGGATAAAGGTGCTGGTGTCGATTTATTTAAAAAACTTGGAGACAAAGTTAAAAAAGGTGACCCACTCTATCGCATCTATTCTGAATTCTCAGCTGACTTTGAATTTTCCAAGGGGCTTGCGCAACGTGATAGTGGTTACTCAATTGGAAAAACAGAGCAAATACCAAAAGCATATGTAGAGTTCTAATGAAAAAAGCGATGATCTCACCCGAAACAATACTATGCTTTACTGAGCATCAGACACAATCTCAGCAATTAGCAAACGCATTAAATATTACTTGCCAAACAATCAATATCCATCGATTTCCTGATGGAGAAATTAAATTAACACTGCCTGAAAACTTGCCAGAGCATGTCATTATCTATTGTAGCCTTAACAATCCTAATGAGAAGTTGATTGCTCTATTACTAGCGGCAGAAGCAGCTAGAGCGCTTCGGGTAAAAGTTCTGACACTTATCGCTCCATATCTGTGCTACATGCGTCAAGATATTGCTTTTCATACGGGTGAAGCAATTAGTCAAACTATTATCGGTAAATTTCTGGCAAATCTATTTGATAATCTAATCACTGTTGACCCTCACTTACATCGGATTCAATATCTGTCACAGGCAGTACCAGCAAAAAATGCAATCAGTCTCAGTGCAACATCACTCATGGCAACATTTCTATCGCAGCGTTTCAAAGCGCCTATATTGCTAGCACCAGACAGTGAGGCTGAACAATGGGTCAAAGCAGTTGCAAACCCAAATGAATGGGAATATGGTGTCTGTCAAAAATTACGTGCTGGCGACAAACAAGTCAAAATAACACTACCAAATTTGAATTTAAAAGATCGCCAAGTGATTCTCGTGGATGACGTAGCCAGCAGCGGGCAAACACTCATTGAGACAATCATGCTTTGTTTACTACAAAATGCAGCAGAGGTTAACATTCTAGTGACGCACGCCTTATTTGGAGAAGATATTCATCTATGTATGAAAAATGCTGGTGCTAGCAATATATGGAGCACAGATAGTGTTACCCACCCCACTAATCAAATTAAGCACTGCGACGTAATAAAACAAGCAATCTCAAATTTATAGCAACTAGATTTATTGACGAAGAGTTGATGCCGAATTGATGAAACATAAAAATATACAAGAGTTGATGGATAA
>JBFIGM010000062.1:0-12563 GCA_041602315.1 Methylophilaceae bacterium
TTCACGCCATAAGGAAATGACAGTGTCTAGTGCACTTGTATCTGTAACTTTCACTCCTGTAATATGCTTTAATTGCCCTATCGCTATTAATATGGCCGAACCACTGATAAAACCGCTAACAACAGGGTGGCTTAATAAATGTGCTAAAAACCCCAGCTTTAAAAAACCAAATACTAGATAAATTAATCCTGATATCAGCGCTAACTGGATAGCCAGCGTCACGTACTGCTCTGAACCAACAACTGCTATTGGAGCTAGTGCGCTCGCTGTCATTAATGAAATTACGGCAACTGGGCCTACAGCAAGCGTCATGCTTGATCCGAATAATGCATATGCGATTAAGGGAAGAATACTTGCATATAGACCAACTTCTGGAGGAAGTCCAGCAATTAAAGCATAAGCTAGACTTTGTGGTATCAGCATGATTGTAACAATAATCCCTGCCACTATGTCCCCAAAAAACCATTCTTGCTCGTAACTATGCATCCAGTTTGGAACAAAGTTTTTTAATAAGTTCTTTTTAGAATTTACAGTTTTTTCAGAATCCATATTAAAACATTTGGTTAGAGACTATTAATGACAGTTGATAGTAATCTCGTATAACACTTCCTATTAATTAATAAACAGGTTATTCGAAATACCAATACCTACACAGCGTATTAATACGTATATGTAAACTTTTTCAAATGTTTATAGTGTAAGAATAAATAGTCCAACAAACAGCTTGAGTGAGTTTTTGTATTACACAGAAAATGAATCGAGTCCGCGAAAGTTAATGACGGCAGCGTCTAGAACTAGAGTATCTATCAAGTGGACGAAATTCATTATGCAAACAGAGGCATAGCTATAGCACTTAAGGGAAGCCAATGATTAATTAACAGTTTTACATTATGTTGCTATATCTCTGTTCGAAGGAATCAACATAATTAATAACTTTAGTGCGAGGAACTGCAAATGGCCAATATAGATTTAAAAACAGAATCAGACTTAAAGAAACAACACTTTCATTGCGAAATACTGATAATCGGTGGGGGTTCGGCTGGTATTGGTGTTGCAGCCAGCATATTAAAACGGCAACCAAACTTGAAAGTTACTATCGTAGAACCAAGTGATAACCACTACTATCAGCCAGCATGGACGCTTGTAGGCGGGGGTGCATTTAATGCGAGCGACACTGTACGCCCCATGAAATCAGTAATACCGAAAAATGCTACATGGATTCAAGCAAGTGCTACTAAATTAGAACCTGAACAAAATCAAGTATTTTTATCAAACCGTAAGACCGTTCACTATGAGCAGCTGATTGTTTGCCCAGGATTAAGACTCGCATGGGAAAAGATAGAAGGTTTAGAAGAAACATTAGGGAAAAATGGTGTTACATCGAATTACCGCTATGACTTAGCTCCTTATACATGGGAACTTATATCAAATATTCGTAGTGGGAGAGCTCTTTTCACACAGCCTGCAATGCCAATCAAATGTGCTGGCGCACCTCAGAAAGCAATGTATTTATCATGCGACCATTGGTACAAAAAAGGTAATTTAGCTCAGATGGATATAGAATTTAACTTGGCAACACCAGCTTTATTTGGTGTTAAAACCTATGTTGAACCATTAATGAAGTACGTAAATAAATACCGAGCTAAATTAGTATTTACCTCTAATCTAGTTAAAATAGATGGCATTAAGAAAACAGCTTGGTTTGACATCAAAGATGCTGATGGCAACAACACGCGTATCAAGAAGCCCTTCGACATCATACATGTAGTACCACCTCAAGTAGCTCCCGATGTGGTTAGCAGCAGCCCGCTGGCGGATGCAGCTGGTTGGTGTGATGTAAATCAACACTCTTTACAACATGTAAGATTTCCAAATGTATTTGCCGTTGGTGATATATGCGGTACTCCAAATGCAAAAACAGCCGCAGCAGCACGAAAACAAATAGTAATTGTTGCAGAAAATATCGTTTCATTACGTGCAGGCATTCCCCTATTGTCAGAGTATGACGGATATGGCTCTTGCCCACTAACTGTAGAAAAAGGAAAAGTAATATTAGCCGAGTTTGGATATGGTGGAAAACTACTGCCAACATTCCCAATAGATTCAACTGTGCCGCGCAAATCAGCTTGGTTTCTAAAAGCAAAGCTATTACCTTGGGTTTATTGGAATTGCATGCTTAAAGGCCGTGAATGGTTAGCAAAATCAACTTTTTTATAATTCCAAGTATTAGTACGTATACCGAATGTTTTTATAAATAGTCATACTTAAATTATAAAAGAGCAATTTAATCAATAAGGAGCGCTACATGAAAGTAAATTGGGATAGTGAAAAGTGTATACATAATGGCAATTGCGTAAGAACATTGCCAAACGTATTTAAAATTGAAAATGGAAATTTTGTAATCCAACCAGAAAACGCAAGTGAAGAAGAAGTACTTAAAGTAGTTGCAGCATGTCCAGGTAAAGCTTTTAGTGTAGAAAGCTAACAGGGGCGTTAAATACTGGCTATAAACTCCCTCCGTGTATAGTCAGTTACAAACTAAGCAGTCCTTTTTGGTCTGCTTTTTTTGTACCCTTTAATAATTGCTTAAATGAAAGCACTTATTTAATGTGAAACATATATAGTAGACTAATAAATAAAATGTATCAGTATCACATTACACAATTTTATTATTGTTTTTGCTGATTAACATTCTTGTTATAGATTATGAAGCTAATAATTTCGATAAAATAGGATCTATTTGTTCGTTCTCATTAGCACAACAAAACATTCCAAAATGAGCCCATAATGTATTAATTAGATAATACTCGCTATTTTGAATCATTTCTTGCTCTGCTATACAATGTTCTGGCGGGAAAAACATATCGTTAGTAAACGTAATAACGTAGGTTTTAGCTTTAATTCTTGATAAAGCTTCCTGTAAGTTCCCGTTTGTGTGTTTACTAACATCTCCATGACGCCATTTCCAGCTCATGCAAATCAAGTTATTTGGGTCCATTGGCAAGAAGTAATTGTCCCAAAATCCTGTCTGAAAGTCCTCCAGCGAGCTAAACGCCAAGCTTTTCCATGTTTCTTGTTTGTAAAACTCTTGACATAATCCCATGACTCCCCAAAGCCGAGAATGTCTTCTTATCCCTACATGGCAATCACTAGCATTACTATAAAAACCATTGTTGTAATTTGGGTCTGATTTTAATGCATCTTCATGAGAAGTCACCCAGAGTGCATTGTGTGGTGTAACTTTAGCAAATCCTGCGAACGGTGCTGCACGCTTTACCATGTCAGGATATCGAACAGCCCACTCATATGTTTGTTGTGCCCCCATTGACCAGCCTAGTACTAACTCCAATTGTGTAATACCAAATCGCTCAGTTAATAGTCGATGTTGCGCTACTACATCGTCACCAATAGTCACATCAGGGAAAGCGCCTCTATCATGAGGCATAGGTGTGTTACTCGGTGATGAAGAAAAACCATTCCCAAACATGCCTGGTAGGATAATAAAATATTTTTCCGGATCTAATGGTCTTCCTTTACCAATAAAGCCTTCCATAGAGCTGGAAGTACCAGACCACATATGAGCAAACAAAATTGCGTTATCTTTTTTTTCATTTAACTTACCATGTGTTTTATACATTAGTTTGGCATTTCTGAGTGTCTCGCCGCGCTCAAGAGGGAAATTTCCTAAATCAAATGTTTCATGTTCCCCATGTATTTTTTCTGAGTAATAATCGTTAACAGCCATGTTTTGCTCCAATATTTTTCATTGATAAGAAATCTAATAAATCTATTAATATTTTTCTGAACACAAACTGTTAAGCTCTTCCACCCTGCATACTTGAGGCATCTAAAAACTTATCGTAAAAAATATTCTCGTTTGACAAACCATTTTTATTGAGTATCTCTATAGCACTATCAATCATTCCGGGTGGGCCACACAAATATGCATCAGTGCCAGCACTAAAATCGTGTGAATTCATTATTTCATCGACACAGCGGCCTCTCAACCCATCCCAATTACTGCCTTCTGGCTCTTGCGACAGAACTGGTATGAAATTAAACTGTCCTTTAAATATTTTTTTTATTCTTGCTAGTTCATCCAGGCAGTACAAGTCCTTTTGCGACCGTGCACCAAATAAATAAGTTACTTGTTTGTTAAGACCATTATTTACCATCTGCTCGAGTAAGGCTTTAATCGGAGCCATGCCGCTGCCACCGGCGATGCATAAAATTGGATTTGGTGAATCTCTAAGCCAAAATGATCCAAATGGTCCTGTCACGCTGACTGGCTGTCCCTCTCTATTTTCAGTATGTAGCCATGTTGTAAACTCTCCGTTTGGTACATGTCTAATAAAAAAACTGACATGGTTTTTTTTCTCTTGATCTGGTGCTTTTGCAAAAGAATATGATCTTGGTTTATCAATTAATCCTGGCACTATTATTTCAGCGTATTGTCCCGCCAAATATTTTGGGAATTGTCCTTTTACCTGTATCGTGACTTCCAAAATATCATGAGTTAATGACCTAGTTGATGCAATTACCCCTTCTAGCGTTTCAGGCTTAGAAATAGCCGCTGGTGGATTATCCATTTTGACTTCTATTTCGACATCACTTCTTAGGCTAGTTTGACAGGCCAAAATCATGCCAGAGTCCATTTCTTCGCTATTCAGAACATAGCTAAAGTCACTTAGCGGTTTAATTTTTCCACTAACTAACCGGCATCTGCATTTACCACAACTTCCTACCCTGCAATCATGTGGCCAAGGTAATTTATTACTTAATGCCGCCTTGAGTAAATTATCACCTTTTTCTACTACAAATGTTTTATCAATTGAAGCCACTTTGACATTAAAAGGCCCTTTAGAGGAAAATAAACCAAACATATAAAATCCTGTCTACTAGTTTGCTTAAGACCATCTCGTGATGATCAAATAGTTTATAAATGAACAACTTCAGCTTTCATTGAGTAAAGAATACAAAGAACTTCATCTTTCTCACGTTGCCCAGCTTTATTCTTATCTAAAGCCTTTAGTACATCATCACAAACTGCAATAAACTCTGCTTCATTAATATTCATACCTTTATGCGCAGAGATCATATCCATTCCTGTATATTCCTCTGGCCCACCAAAACCTGCACAACATAATTCTGTTACTAATCGTTTAACTTTAACTGGGTCACTAGCTGCATATCGGTTATTAATAATAGGATTGCTGATGTGGTTATCCCAGATATCAGACGCAATCTGTTCAATTCCAGGTCTTTTTCCTAATCTTGCATATAGTGAATCATCTGCTGTACTCATTTTCAAATTCCTTTAATATGAGAAAAGCATCAGCTTTGTTAAACTGATGCTTTTTAATATTTAAATATAATTAACTTCTAATTTTTTGCCCTCTACTTCAGATAAATCGCATTCATAACCAACCATGCGGTTGATTTTCGCTGCAATTTTACGCTCTTCTGCATTAGCGAAATCACGATCCCAAATTGCTAGTTTCCTTTTCATAATTGAATGCCATAAAGGTGGGATAAGTGCGATCACAAACTCTGTGTAGTAGCCCATTAGTGCATTAGGAGCCCCTTCAGGGGTCGAAGGTACACCTACACTAGTTAATTCCCAGAAGTGTGTTTCACCACGGTCATGGTGATCAGCTTGACGTCCAATTTCGATAAATGCAAAGCCTGTAAAGATACTATCGTTATCCCAAGAGTGACGATATTCGATCGGCTCACCTTTAACACGAATCAAACCATAATGCTCCATGTAATTCAATGCTTCTAGTTCAAATGTTGAGATAATCCAAATGACAGCTAAACATCCTAATCCTAACAACGCACCATCTTGTCCACCTGCCATATAGCCAACATAGGTAAAAGCAGCAACTGTTGGCACACTCAATAAATAGCCTTTAATCCAGCGATTAGCAAAGATATTAAAGAAAGATTTTCCCATCCGTTTCAAACGTCTTTGCTCAGTTTTAAAACCAAAGTATGACTGGCCTATTGTTGAAATAACCCAATGTTTATATAAGCTTCTTCCGCGTGGTGAGGTAGCTGGATCAGTATCATCTAACATGGCGTTGTTTTGTGGACCCAGCCAAGCTCGACCTAATTCGAGATGGTGGTTGTATACGTGTGCATAACAGAATGCAGCAACGCCAGACAAGCCCATCATCATGCGTGAAATCATGAAACCGAATCCTTTTGTATGTGCCAACTCATGGCCAAACATAATACCAAGGCCTTGGTGCAAGCCAGCACCGATAACAACAGCCGTCAGTCCTAAACCAGTAATGCCACTTTCATATGCAAAAGTTTGACCGAACGCACTGTAAGTCATTGCTTCGATTGGTGCACCACCTACATATTGATAAATTCTCCACAACACTGCAGCTTGTAGTGCTACAAAACTGACCAGTTGAAAGTACATCATTAAATTTAGAATTGGCCCAACACCTGCCGCTTCCCCCTTTGAATTTACTGCTGCACCCTTAAGGTGAATTCCGCTGGTAAGCGTATCCGCTACAATATTAAATCCAAATATTGCTATACCTATCCATACCCAGTCTCCACCCATTAAAATACCAGCGATAGTCGCAAGTATTCCTAGAGGTGTGTATAAATAGACTAGATGCCCTAATATGAGACTTCGCATAATTAATACTCCTAATGTTATAAAATTTATTGTTTCATTGTGTTTTTGAGTAATGAATAATGGTTCAGAAAATCCTCCGTTATTCAGTGACTCATTAACACAACATGAAATCAATTTTACATACAAAAATTTTTAGGAATACCCGAAGAAATACGGATAAAATGTAGAAAATACGTGGAAATACTTGCTTTACATTTGATTAGTTTATTTGAAGATTTACATCGGCTGTTTTCGTTTAAAATGCTTCTTTCAAATGACAACTTACAACCAAAATAAAAGAAGCATCCTAATTAGATATGAAATATAAATCTGTGGTTACTCAGACTTAATAACCATATCTATTAAAACTCCTAAAGATTTGACTCCTAACTTATCAGTGATGTTAGCTCTATAACCTTCTATAGTTCTCACTGAAAGTGATAACTCTCTAGCAATTAACTTATTTGATTTACCATTTTTCAGTAGCTCTAACACCTCTCTTTCTCTCTTGGTAAGCACAGCTAAGTTTTTAGCAGCTTCATTTCGCTTATCTTCTTCTTCCCATATAAGATCATATTGATTCAAAGCTGCTTGGATCGTATCTAAAAGTACCTGATCGTTAAATGGTTTTTGCAAAAACTCAAATGCACCAGACTTCATTGCTCGAACTGTTATTGGTACGTCGCCATGACCTGTAATAATAATGATAGGTATGTGTGCACCTAAAAGCGTTAGCTCTTCTTGCAAATCCAATCCACTCATCCCTGGCATGCGTATATCAAGCACTAGGCAGCCGCGCATGCCCACTTTAAAATAGTCTAAGAACTCTTGTGCAGCAGAAAAAACTTTTGGGGTGAATCCTACTTGCTTAACAAGAAACCTTATTGCATCGCGAACTGCTGGATTGTCATCTACTATATATATAGTGTATTTTAAATTCAGATCACTTTTCATTTTCATCACCTGTTCCGTTTTCTACAGTTTTTTCAAGCGTAAAACTAAAAGTTGTACCGTTGTGCGAGCTTTTTTCCAACCATAGATTACCACCATGCGTCACTACAATCGTTTGACTTATTCCAAGCCCTATGCCAAGCCCATGTTTTTTTGTTGTAAAAAAAGGCTCATATAATCGCTGAGCGACCTCTTCGCTACAACCATGCCCAGTATCACTTACGCTAATACAAATAAATTTTCGTTTATAATTCCGCGCCTTGATCACTATTCTTCTGCGAGTCTCTTCAGTATCCTGTAATGCGTCCATACTATTTCGCACAAGGTTGATTAACACTTGCTCAATCTGAATCGGGTCTACTCTTACCGGTGGTAAGGTTTCTGATATCTGCACAATAAAGTCAATTTGATTTTGTAAACACTCGGCACGTGTAAAATCTCTCACCTCGTAAACGATATCTCTGATACTGGCTGGTGTTTGTGGTTTTTCTTCTTTACGTGCAAAATTACGAAGCCTCCTGAAAATATCACCACCAAGCTCTGCTTGCTTAACAACTTGCTTAAGACCGTAACTAACATCTTCAATTTGATGATTTTCACTTTGGATAATACGTAGGCAAGTTTGTGCATAGGTTGTGATAGCACAAAGTGGTTGATTTAACTCATGCGCCAATCCAGATGTCATCTCGCCTAACACCCCAAGACGTGCAACATGTGCAAACTCTGCTTTATGAATACGATCTTGTTCTTCTGCTTTCACTAAATCAGAAATATCATGCCCTGTAGATATATAGTGCGTGATATTACCTTGATCATCTTTTAAGGGAGTTATCGTTTTTTGCTCATGATAAACACTACCGTTTTTCTTGCGATTAATAATTACCCCTCTATAAACTCCTCCAGAACTAATCGATTGCCATAGCTCATCATAAAGCTCATGTTTCCCCATGCCTGATCTTAGAAAATATGCTTTTTTACCTAGCACCTCTTCTCTTGTATATCCCGTCATGCTTTCAAAGGATGGGTTAACATACTCAATAGTACGGTTATGGTCAGTAATAATCACCGAGTCTGCAGCTTGCTCAAGAGCACTTGAGAGTTTACCCATATGTGCACCAACAAACTCTCTTTGTAATTCACTACCAACCCATTGAGACATTAATTTAAGGACCTCCAAATCAGCTAATCTGAATGGTATTCGCCTCGGCTCTCTACTGGCAAAGGAAAGTGTCCCATATAAGTTCCCTTCAACAATAATACGTACTCCCATATATGCTTTTATTTTTTCTACTTTGGTACAGTAATGTTCTTTCCACTTATCTGTTTTACTTGCATCTTCAAATGCTAATGGCTCAGCATTTAAAATTGCTTGACTACAGAATGTGTGTTTAAGTTTTTTTTCAACTCCTGGCGCAAAATTAGGATATTCAGTAATAGAGTCTTGAACATAATATTTCTTACTCTCTATTTTTGACAATATTCCTATAGGCATGCCAAATTGCTCGCAGCCTAACTTTAAAAGTAACTGAAGTTTTTCTTTTAATCTCAATTCCAAGTTCGAACTAATTTCATAAAATGAACGCAAGACTCTCAGATGTAGCGTTTGGTCTTCCTCTACTCGCTGCCTTTCACGTTCAGCCAAAACTCTATTAGTCACATCCTGTAGGATAAGCATTGCGCCTTTCTGACCAGTTCGATAGGCAAGCGGCGTCAAAATCACTTCTATATAGCAAGTTCCTATAATCTTATTATCTGCCTCAAACACTTGTGGCTCTTGTCTCTTAAACGAATTGAGACCATTTTCAAGTAAAGATAAAGCTTTTTTTCGTTCTCTATGCGGAAGTTGAAGGCCTATTGATTGACCCAGCGCTTGTTGTTCGCTTATATCCAAAATTTCTAGCGCTTGATGATTAATTGTTAGAATGGTGCCATGGGTATCTACAGTCAGCACGCCGATTGGTGCGTGATGCAGTAATTGATCTAAGTAATGCTCTGCTTCAGGTTGTAATAATGGTAATTTCTCAAGACGAATATGAGATCTTGCAATCGTATTTTGATGCAACATACGAAGTTGTCGTCTATGTATAGCTTTGCTTATGGCATTTGATAGTTCATCAATATCGGTCACTGCCCAAGGAATAATTTCATTACTTGCGAATGGGCTGAACATTAATGTTCGCTTAAGTTGTGCACAATGTGCTGCCTCACTTAATATAAAAATTGGCAGACCTTTGTCATATAAAAATAAGCGTTGTGCAATGCTCACTGGCTCTTTAATGTCCAAACCTAAAACCACAGTGTCTGCTGACTGAGATCCGTTTTCAAAACCGGCATATATATTTGACTTATCTTCAATTTTTTGAATGGAATGTGCGGGCCAAAGTTGATCGAATAGCAAATCAGAAACAATAGGAGATACTCCTAGCAATTGCAAAGTCCCATTCTTAGTTGTTTCCTGTATAGCCATTTAACTAGCCTCAATCTGATAGCAAAGGTTGTCCGAGTAAAGCCCTCCCAATCCATACACGCATAATATCACTTGTTGGTGCCATTAAAGGTGCCGCACGGGCATCTCTCAATAGTAGGTGTAATCTTGAATCCTTCCTGTAACCGATGCCACCGCATAGGGTCATTGCTTCATTAACTATATTCACAACAGTATCTGCAACTTGAACCTTTGCAGACATTAAAGCAATCAAGGCCTCTGGTTCACCAGCATCAAAGCTAGCTGCAGCATGATAAGTAAGATGCCGCGCACCTTCAAGAGATGCCCAGAGAGTTCCTAGTCGATGCTGTAGAACGGAGTTTTGTGACAAACTTGACCCAGTATGAGAATGATAGCGCCTAGATAGATGCTTTTTGGCTTCTTCAAATGCAGTTGTAGCCACCCCAAGATATGTGCCAGCCATTGCCATTAAAAAATAGGGCATTACTACGTTAAATATATACCATATCTGATCACCATGCCTACCAAGCAAGTTAACTTTAGGTACACATACATCTTGTAGGCCCATAGTTCGAGATGAATTGCCACGCATACCCATACCAGCCCATTCTGCTCCCCATTCTATCCCCTTAGAATTATTAGGGACAACGACACAAGAGAATAAACCTAGTGGTTCCTCAGGCGTATTAGAAACAACTGAAACCACATATGAATCTGCATGCTGGCCGTTTGTAACGAAAGTTTTACTTCCATTAATGCAAAACTCATCATCAGACAGTGCTTTCATTGTAGTCTGTGGTAGATAAAAACTACTACCTGTCCCCGCTTCACTTAGCGAAAGCGTTGTAATATGCCGTCCTTCACATATAGGTGTTAGGAAGTCTGCCTGTTGGCTTGTTGTTGGATTTGCAGCAATTACCGAACTTCCAACACAATGCATTCCAAAACATATAGCAGTTGAAGCACACTCTTGCCCTAGGACTTCACAAACTTTTGCTAAAGTCAAAACACCAGAGCCTAACCCTCCATATAAACTGGGAATAACCAAGCCGCCAAGACCTTCTTCTTGCAATGCCCTTATTGCTTTTTCTGGCCACTTAACGGTATCACCCAAAAGATCAACATTAGGCGCTACAACTTCTCTAGCAATTTTCTGCGTCTTTAATAGTAATGCTGTTACTTCCTGAGACTGCATGTTGATCACCTAAATATTTATTAAAATCATTGTAACGAGTACATATTTAGATTTACATTAACATTAACTAAAGAAGCAATAAACAACTAAATGTTTTTTTACTTCTTTAGTTTATAAAGCTTACGTAACCTTAATGATGATCTATCAATGAAAATGAAAGTACTTTTTCAACACTTTCGATGCGATTTGCTCCAGAACCAACTAAGCATTGACCGTTCACATCACATCCCCATAAGTGATAAGCTTTAAAATTTTTCAAATCTTCATGCAATTGCTCACGATGCGGCATTTCCTTAGAGATTAAAGCATCTGATGCTCCCTCTTTGGCCATTGAAACTTTAATGCGTTTGATTTCTGCCATCAATTCTTTTACACATTTCCCATCCCAACTACCAACAACTCTGCCACTACTCGTTTTTATTTCATCCATAATTGTCTCCCCAAACTTAAAATTAAAAACGTTCTCTGACCATCATAAGAACTACTTTTGGAATTAGCCAGTCATGACCAGTTTTTTGTTCTTGCACAACTATTCTCATATCGTCAGCTGTAAAATAAATTCCTTTTTGTGCTGCCATACTAATATATGTAGAAATAAAGCTATCTGCATCATTAGTTGCTTCTAATTTTGCAAGCATTGCATCATCGTCTTTTAATATTTCTCCAAATTTTCTGACCTCTTTCTCAAAAGCACGATTGTTAGCATCTCTTGCCTGTGCTGAATCTAACATCTTCTAACTCCCTTTTATAAATATTTATATAATTAGCTATATATCTTCCTACTGAGTCTTCAACTCTATAAATAACAAGAGCCGCTATTAAAATATACTCACTACGAACAGCTTTGATAATCCGTATCTACACTATAAAACTAAGTAAAATTACCTAGTTTGTAATGGAACTAAACATAACATTCTCACTAAGAAATGCTCACCAACTACTCCCAACTAGCCTTACAAAATGGACTTTTACTCTCTATTATCATTTTCCAAGGCTAAGTAAAAAATTCGCTAGCAAGCTTGATATATTTTTCTTGCCCATCTTTTTGTTAAACTTGTTTAATACAAACATCGTTGATATAGATTGAACCCATATTAGAAGATTGTTTGCATGGGTTTTTTCCAGGCCTATTTTGTCGGCATAACTGTACTCTAAACATTAAAATATGAAGGGAGTTTGAAGGAGCTTAAGTATTAAACACATTAAAATATAGTAAATGAAGGGGATGTGGTTTCGGTTAATAAAATATTTACAATCAATCACTTAGATTAAGACAACAGAACTACGAACCAAGGGGTCAGGAGTTCGAATCTCTTCGGGCGTACCATATAAAA
>JBFIGM010000063.1:0-12372 GCA_041602315.1 Methylophilaceae bacterium
AGCTAATGGCAATAATGCCAGCGTTTGATCATAATTAAAGATCTCGTATGCCATATTTTGATGCGGTATGCTATGCGATACGCGGCACAAGAGCATACTTCTGCCAAAATCAGTCATTGTAGCGCCTATGCCCATTTGTCTTCTTGTGCTGGAGAAGCGACTGTCAGCTGCAACAACTAAGCGGGTCTTCATTTCTATTCCCGATGTTGTTTGGATCGTTAGGTTATGTTGAGATTGCTTTATTGCTAAGGCGCTATTGTTTGTCATTAAATTAACATCAGATAGGTCTTTAACAGCCTCAAATAAGCCGCGACGTATTGCATGATTCGAGACCATCATGCCTAGATTACTTTTTACAGTTGCTGGTGGTGAAAAATATAATTGATATTGTGATTTTCCATTCAAAACTTTGGCTGCATCTAATGGCGAAGACTCTCCAGGTTTAAAATGCTGCGTGATTCCCATCTGATTTAGTAATGAGTAAGAGTGCTTGGTGAGTGCTATTTCTCTGCCATCATCCATTGGCCTAGCTAAAGTGTCTAGTGTTTGACGCTCAAGTATACCAATGCTGTAACCTTGTCCAGACATCAGTTTAGCCAGGCTTAATCCAGCAGGTCCAGCGCCTATAATTAATACATCTAACAAGAATATAACTCCAACGAATGATACACATTAAAAGGGTACAGGTAATGGTAATGCGTTGACTTGTGATAAATCAAAAACTAAAGAAAAAGGGAATGTTTCGAGATAAGTTGCTGTCCATTAGTAGGTAACTGCCGTTGATTTACGTCAATGCTGATAAAGAGAAAATCTTTTAGTATCTAATGATGCAAGATACTTTTTTTGATGCCAAAACAGCTTTTGAGGACTATGATAGAGATCGTATGCAAACTGTCAATCTATTAGATCTTAAAGACGAAAGCATTATTCATGAAAGTGCTGATGATGCGCTGATAGGATTGGATGAGCCTGACGAATGGTCCGCTTTCAGTAAAGTAGTCAATCATCAAACCTGGGAATCTCACTTAGCTATTGAAGGCATGCATTGCGCAGCCTGTGGTCTAAATGTAGAAAAAGCTGTTAAAGATTTGCCGGGTGTTGTCAGCATAGATGCTAATGCAACCACCGGTCGCGCTAGGCTTGTCTGGTCAGCCGATAAGATTAAGCCATCGATTTGGATGAATGCAATTAACAGAGCTGGATATCGAGTTCTGCCGGCAGCTGACGTTTTGTTGCGAGATAATCGCCGTAAGAATCAAAGGCGGATGCTATGGCGCTTGCTAGTTGCTGGTTTTTGTATGATGCAGGTGATGATGTACACCATGCCGACATATTATGCTAGCCCCGGTGAGATGTCCCCAGATACGTTGAATTTATTGCGCTGGGCATCTTGGGTTTTAACACTGCCTGTCATGTTTTTCTCGAGCGGTCCTTTTTTCAAAAGTGCATTGACTGATATTAGGCAACGTCAGATAAGTATGGACTTGCCCGTTTCATTAGGCATTGTCATTACGTTCCTAGTCAGCACGGCAGCTACTTTCGAACCAAATGGTTGGTGGGGTTCGGAGGTCTATTTTGACTCATTAACAATGCTAGTATTTTTTCTGCTAACGGGGCGATGGATTGAGTTGCGTATGCGAGATAAAACAGCTGGTGCACTAGATGTACTGATGCGACGCTTACCAAGTACTATCGCTCGTAAAAATGCCGATGGTCAGTTTGAGCGAGTTGCGGTGAGACGGTTGAATCTTGGTGACGTTGTGCGTGTTCTACCCGGAGAAGCGTTCCCAGCGGATGGCAAGATTAGCTTGGGAGAGACCAATGCGGATGAATCCCTTTTAACTGGTGAATCTCGGCCAGTATTGAAAGCATTAGGCGATGAGGTGATTGCAGGCAGCCATAATCTGAGTTCAGCAGTCGAAGTGAACGTTGAAAAAATCGGAGAAACAACCCGTTATGCACAAATAGTTGCTTTAATGGAGCGCGCGTCAGTAGACAAACCTAGATTGGCTATTCTAGCAGACCGTATTGCACAGCCATTTTTGATATTGGTCTTATTAGCAGCGGCATTCACTGCATTTTATTTATGGCATGTAGATCCTAGTCGAGCCTTAATGACTGCGGTAGCCGTTTTAATCGTGACCTGTCCATGCGCACTTTCATTGGCTACTCCAGCGGCAATGCTAACGATGTCAGGTAAATTGGCACGCTCTGGTATTCTGGTACGTCGCATGCAGGCGCTAGAGGCGCTGACGAATATTGATACGATAATCTTTGATAAAACTGGCACTTTAACACTCGATCGAATGGAACTTGGTGCGATCACAACGGATAAAAGCATCACCAAAACACAAGCTTTACAGCTGGCTGGTGCAATGGCAAAGCATTCATTGCATCCAGTATCAAGGGCAATTGTTGATGCAGCATCAAAAACAAGACCTGCGTCAGTAACAAACGTGAAAGAAGTTTCTGGTGCAGGATTATTGGCTGACTCGGCATATGGAAAACTGAAGTTAGGTAGCAGTAGGTTTTGTGAGCTACAAAAAACGGAAGTAGAAAATAGAAAAGGCACAATAGTCCATTTGACTTCGGATATGACTTGGTTAGCAAGCTTCGAAGTATTAGAATCTATTAAAGCGGATGCTGCTTTTTCAGTGAGTGAAGTCACACAAAACAATATACAAGTTGAAGTATTATCGGGTGATAAAATATCGGCTGTGCAAAAAGTTGCAGACGCTGTAGGAATAAAACACGTATATGCTGATTGTACGCCGCAAGATAAATTGGCACATATTCAAGATTTAAAAAGAAGAGGGCGAAAAGTACTGATGGTAGGCGATGGTCTAAATGATGGGCCAGTTTTAGCTAGCGCGCATGTGTCTGTAGCGATGGGCCAAGCAGTCCCACTTGCGCAATCACAATCTGATTTTGTTGTTATGCAGGGTCAGCTTGCTATGGTGCCCTATTTATTGGCGCAGGCGAAACAAACGATGAGGATTGTTAGACAAAATTTAGTATGGGCAGCTGCCTACAATGCCATATGTGTGCCCCTGGCTATAGCGGGCTATTTGCCAGCGTGGCTTGCGGGTTTGGGCATGGCGCTTAGCTCATTATTTGTTATTTTAAATGCAGCGCGCCTTGCAAAGATTGATACAATCAAAGGTTTAGCAGTTTAAGCATGGATATACTATTCTTACTTATCCCCTTGTCAGTCATTTTGGTGTTAATCATTTTGGGTGGTTTATGGTGGGCCATTAATTCAGGTCAATTTGAAGATATTGAAGATGAGGGTGAACGTATATTGCATGAAGATTGACTTGCATCAAATCGCCAGTTTGGCTTTAAAAGGATAATCTTGATAGAAATTTCAGTAAAGGGGTAAAAAAATGCAAACTTTGGGAAGTGAATCGTTGACTTACAACGATACTGCTGTAAGGCAGTTTTCAATAATGGCGGTCGTTTGGGGCGTCGTGGGGATGTTAGTCGGTGTGATAATTGCCGCACAACTTGTTTGGCCTGAGCTTAATCTTGGCTTGCCTTGGACAAGTTTTGGGCGTTTACGTCCATTGCATACGAATGCAGTCATCTTTGCTTTTGGTGGATGTACGTTATTTGCAACTGCTTACTATGTAGTACAACGAACGAGTCAAGCAAGTTTATTTCTTCCTAAATTGGCTGCGTTTACCTTTTGGGGCTGGCAGATTGTGATTGTTGCAGCAGCTATTTCTTTACCTTTAGGATTTACACAAAGCAAGGAATACGCTGAGCTTGAATGGCCAATTGACTTGTTGATTGCAGTCGTTTGGGTTTCTTTTGCCATAGTGTTTTTTGGCACAATTGCAAAACGAAAAGTTAAACATATTTATGTTGCAAACTGGTTTTTTGGTGCATTTATTATTGCGGTAGCTTTGCTGCATATTGTTAACAGTGCCGCAATTCCTGTTAGCTTTATGAAATCATATTCCGCCTATGCTGGTGTTCAGGATGCAATGGTACAGTGGTGGTATGGACATAATGCAGTAGGTTTCTTTTTAACAGCAGGCTTTTTAGGCATCATGTATTACTTTGTGCCTAAGCAAGCTGAGCGTCCTGTTTATTCATATAGCTTGTCAATTGTTCACTTCTGGGCATTGATTTTTACTTACATGTGGGCGGGTCCGCACCATTTGCATTACACAGCTTTGCCAGACTGGGCTCAGTCATTGGGTATGGTGTTCTCTCTCATTCTGTTGGCGCCTAGTTGGGGCGGTATGATTAACGGGATGATGACACTATCTGGCGCATGGCATAAATTACGTACAGATCCAATCTTACGCTTTATGATTGTTTCATTGTCTTTCTACGGGATGAGTACATTCGAAGGCCCGATGATGGCGATTAAAACAGTTAACTCCTTATCTCATTACACTGACTGGACAATTGGCCACGTACACTCTGGTGCATTAGGTTGGGTCGGATTAGTTTCTATGGGTGCTTTGTATCACTTAGTACCGAAGTTATTTGGTCAAAAACAAATGCACAGCATTAAAGCAATCGAGGTTCATTTCTGGATGGCAACCATTGGTATCGTGCTTTATATTGCAGCACTATGGATTTCAGGTGTTATGGAAGGTTTAATGTGGCGTGCTGTCAATGCGGATGGTACATTGGCTTACACATTTGTTGAAAGTGTAAAAGCGAAATTCCCATACTACTTCATACGGTTGTTAGGTGGTGGTTTATACCTTGGCGGCATGCTAGTTATGCTTTGGAACGTACTTAAAACAGCAATGAGTGGTAAAGCAGCAGTTGCTACCATTCCACCAGTTGCCTCTCACGCATAAGGAAATTGTGATGTCAGATTTAGATAAAAAAAATCAGGGTTTTAGTCACGAAAAGATCGAGACGAACAACTTTTTGATGATAGTGCTTATTTTATTGGTGGTTTCAATTGGGGGTCTTGTTGAAATCGTTCCTTTATTCTTTCAAAAGTCTACAACCGAGCCGATTAAAGGGTTGGAGCCTTATACACCACTTCAGCTTGTAGGACGTGATATCTATCAGCGAGAAGGATGCTATAACTGTCACTCCCAAATGATTCGCCCGTTGAGAGCGGAAACATTGCGTTATGGTCATTATTCAGTGGCTGGTGAGTTTGTATATGATCACCCATTCCAATGGGGTAGTAAGCGTACTGGTCCAGATTTACACCGAGTAGGTGGCAAATACAATGACGAGTGGCATCGGATTCATCTGATTAATCCGCGCGATTTAGTGCCTGAGTCCATCATGCCAGCTTATCCTTGGTTAGAAAACACTCCTGTTGAAAAGGGAATCGCTAAAAATATGGAGGCCTTACGCAAGGTGGGTGTTCCATACACAGATGAAGAGATTGCCGATGCAGATGAGGAGCTTGAGGGCAAAACTGAAATGGATGCAATTATTGCGTATATGCAAGTGCTAGGTATTCACCTGAAATAGGGAGGACATAATGGATATCAATACTTTACGCGTCTTAGTTACACTAATCAGTTTTCTAGTGTTCGTTGGCATTGTGGTATGGGTTTGGCGCCGTCGCAACACTGGAGAATTTGAAGAGGCGGCCAATCTGCCTTTTGAAGAGAAATAAAGGAATTTAATATGAATGATTTTATCAATAGTTTTTGGCCCTACTTCATTGCTGTTATAACCATTGTTGGTATTCTCGGCTGTGCAATACTGCTGTGGTTAACCAGTAAAATTAAAGTGGCTAGTTCTAATGGCGACAATACTAGCGGTCACGTGTGGGATGAGGATATCGTTGAAATGAATAATCCATTGCCACGTTGGTGGGTATGGCTTTTCATTATCACCATTATTTTTGGATTTATTTATCTGGCACTCTATCCTGGATTGGCTACTTATAATGGCTCTAAAGGTTGGACGCAAGAAAATCAATACGAAGCAGAGGTTGCTGAAGCGAATGAAGCACTTAAACCAATCTATGCGAAGTTTGTTGATATGCCAATCGAAGAGCTAGCTACACTGCCTGTTGCCAAATCAATCGGTGAGCGCTTATACATGAACAATTGTTCTCAATGTCATGCTTCTGATGCCAGAGGTAGCCGAGGCTTTCCAAACCTGACTGACAGTGATTGGTTGCATGGCGGTAGTCCTGAAAAAATCCAAGAGACCATCACCAATGGTCGCAATGGTATGATGCCACCAATGGGTGCAATGATTGGGAGCGACGAGGATATCAAAAATCTTGCTAATTACGTGTTGAGTTTGTCTGGCAGTATGCATGATGCAGCAAAAGCTGGGCTGGGCAAAGAAAAGTTTGCTGCCTGCGCGGCTTGCCATGGCCCCGAAGGACAAGGTAATCAAGCACTAGGTGCGCCAAACTTAACCGATAATGTTTGGTTGCATGGCGCTGGTGAAGCCGCCATTATTGATCGAATCAAAAATGGTAAGGTTAACCAAATGCCTGCGCAGAAAGATAAATTGACAACTGAGCAAATCAAAGTTTTAGCTGCTTACATCTGGGGCTTATCCAATGTAAACACGTTTGAATAAGTGGCTAATGTTGTCAGAAAGTAGTCAATGACTAAACATTCAGCAATTAAGAAAGAAGATGCCACCTCACCACAAGAGGTGGTCATCTCTCTGTATAAAGCACAAGAAAAAATTTATCCACGCAGTATTTTTGGCTATTTCGCAAAATGGCGATGGTTAATGATATGGCTGACCCAGCTTTTTTTCTATGGTGTGCCTTGGTTACAATGGGGTCAAAGACAAGCGTTATTGTTTGATTTAGAAGCAAAGCGTTTCTATATCTTTAAGTTGGTGCTGTATCCGCAAGATCTTATTTATCTCACAGCCATTCTTATTATCTCAGCACTATCACTGTTTTTGTTTACCGCAGTGGCGGGCCGATTATGGTGCGGATATACCTGTCCGCAAACTGTTTACACTGAAATATTCCTGTGGATAGAGCGCAAGATTGAAGGTGATCGGGCAAAAAGAATGAAGCTCGATTCAAGCGCGATGTCCGCAGAAAAGTTATTTAGAAAAACAGCTAAGCATTTTGTTTGGATTGCTTTTGCAGCATGGACAGGCTTTACTTTCGTTGGCTACTTCATCCCTATCCGAGAATTGTGGACAGGTGTTACAGCATTTGACTTAGGACCATGGGCTACGTTTTGGGTTGTATTTTATAGTTTCGCAACCTACGGAAATGCAGGGTTTATGCGTGAGCAAGTGTGCAAATATATGTGTCCTTATGCACGCTTTCAAAGTGCAATGTTTGATCATGATACCTTAATCGTTACTTACGATGAAGAAAGAGGTGAGCCAAGAGGCGCTGGCTCTCGTAAAAATAAGCAAAAAACTGAATCACTGGGTTCTTGTATCGACTGTAGTTTATGCGTTCAGGTATGTCCAACCGGGATTGATATACGAGATGGACTGCAATATGAGTGTATTGGCTGTGGTTTATGTGTAGATGTCTGCGACAGTGTGATGGATAAGGTAGGTGATGAGCGTGGACTGATTAAATATGCGACTGAAAATGCCGTGCAAAACCATTGGACAAAAAGTCAAATGTTTAAACGCATATTAAGACCACGCGTGCTTATTTATTCAACAATATTAAGTGTATTAGTAATAGGTTTATTAACCAGCTTATGGTACAGAGCTGGATTTAAAGTAGATATTGTAAGAGATCGCTCGGTAATGGCACGTTTGGTTGACGGTGGTATGCTTGAGAATGTATATCGATTACAAATTATGAATGCAACTGAGAAAATGCAGCAATATCGTCTTGCCGTTGGCGGTGTAGAAGGCTTGCAAGTTGGGCTAGGTAAAACAAAAACGAATAAGCTAATTACAGTAGCTCCTGCTGAAGCGCGATGGATTGTAGTGCATGCATCAGTACCAGATGGTTCACTTAAGCCAGGCTCGCATAAAATTGAATTTGAAATTGAATCCATGGACAGCAAAGAAACATTAAAAGAAGAGTCAAAATTCTTGGTGCCTCGTTAATTTGCGTTTTTTATAAAGATGAAAAGAGATGGGGATATGAATAAACAAGAAAACAAACCATGGTGGCAATATGGGTATGTGTGGTTAGTGATAGGTGGCCCACTTGTGGTAATTATTGCATCATTTATCACATTGTACTTTGCGATTAAAACACCAGACCCTGTAATTGAAAATTATTACGTTAAAGGCATGGAGATTAACAAAACACTGGAGGCACAAGAAGCGCTGGCGCCTGCTATGAAGGCTCGTAATCACGCGCAAACGGGAATTGCACCCAAAGACTAGGGACTAATGTGCGTCTCAATGCCTGCTTGCTCTAATCGGCTTGCTATACCATTGAACCATTCAGTTGGTAGTTGGCTAAGCCGAGGTGCTTCCGCCTGCATAGACTGTCTGGCAATACCATACAGATGGACGCCTTCAATTGTTCCCTTGAGTTGCTTAATCAAATCAATATAAGCTGCTATATCCTCTTCTGATGGCGGCTTCTCATCCAGTGCAAACATGCATGTCTGTATAAATGTTGGGCATAATTGAGCGCATAATTTTAGTTTGTCTACATGGCTGTTCGGATTAACATTCACATCATTTATCCGCGCGATACCCTCAGCAGTCGCAGCGTCCAACTTAAACCATACTTCACCATTATGCGCAGCGAGCTGTTTGATCCCATTCTTAACAGACTCTCTATGCAACATGCTGCCATTTGTAATCAGTCTTATTTTTATCTTATCTAGTAAATTAAATTCTTTTAGTATCTGCTGCACTAATACGACAACTTCTGGGAATTCTTTGGCAGATGTTGGTTCTCCATTACCAGAGAATGCAATATCTTTAAGTATCCTGTCTGACTCTTTGACGTACGTTTGCATAAAGTCACCGTTGACCACATCGTCCAAAAAAACACGGAATTCATTTGCTAAAACGGATAGATTGATTGGTGGTGGCGTGCCGCGAGTTAAGTTAGGAACATTGCAGTAGATACAGCGCCAATTACAAGCATTGTTAATATTTAGATTAATCCCTATTGATACGCCGCCTGCACGGCGAGACACAACAGGATATACGTATTGTAAGCCACTGACGTCTCGATTATGGTCGCTTGTGGTAAGTAGCTTTTTCAAGTGATTAAACCATTTATACGTGCGGGGTTTCGGGTGAAAGCTTGATTGTATTCCCACTACGCTTGTAAATTGAATATTTTCTTTAGTGCTTCAGGCTGAATAATGCGAACATATCGCTGTTTAACTTGAATGATGCCTTCATCACTGAACTTCGAAAAAGTTCTACTAACAGTTTCTAGTTTCATCCCTAAGTAACTACCAATTTCCTCTCGCGTCATTCTCAAGACAATTTCAGACTGAGAGAAGCCTCGTGCATGCAAGCGTTGGACCAGGTTTAGCAGAAAGGCAGCTAGCCTTTCTTCTGCGCGCATATTACCTAGTAACATCATGACCTTATTCTCACGCACGATTTCACGACTCATGATTTTATGGACATGACGCTGCAATTCTGGGAATTCGCGTGATAAATCTTCAATGTTAGAAAAAGGCATCACACATACTTCCGAATCCTCTAACGCGACTGCGTTACAGCTGTGTGAATCATTAACAATACCATCCAGTCCCACAATTTCACCAGCCATTTGAAAGCCTATGACTTGTTCACGTCCGTCTTCTGTTGATACGCTGGTTTTAAACACACCAGTACGAATCGCATAAAGGGAAGTGAATATATCACCATCACCAAATAGTAAATCACCTTGTTTTACACGACGACGCGTTTTAACGACATCATCAATTTTTTTCATTTCATTTTCTGTAAAACCTAATGGCATACACAATTCCCTTAAGTTGCAATTTGAACACGCAACTTTAAGCTCTTGTGAAATTGTGGGTGAACTCATTATTTTTTATCAGTGTGTTAAATAAGCAAGTGCTATTTAGTCACATTGCCTATATGTTATGTGAATCATGGGTTTAAGTAATGTTTGATTTGTGTCAAAGCTAACAATTTAATTTATATGAATAATAGCATTTAAATTGGGAGTAATAAATGATAGATGTCGAAAATTTACATCAGCCTAAAGTGTCCCCTGAGTTATTAGAGAAATATGATGTGGCGGGGCCGCGGTATACCTCATACCCAACGGCAGATAGATTTGTAGAAGCTTTTGGCGAACAGGAATACAAGCAGGCATTACAAATGAGAGAGATTGGCAGAGTCTCGCTCCCATTATCAGTTTATATTCACATTCCATTTTGTGAGTCACTTTGCTTTTTTTGCGCATGCAATAAAATCGTTACCAAACACCACGAGCGTAGTGCAATCTATCTATCTTATCTAAGCCGTGAAATTGATTTACAAATAAAGCAGTTGGGTAAAAAGCCGCATATCACACAGTTACATCTCGGTGGTGGATCACCAACATTCTTTAGCGATGCCGAGCTGACAGAATTGATGAGTGAGATTAGAAGTAAATTTCTAATGTCACCCGTTGGCGAGTACTCGATTGAAATCGACCCAAGGACTGTTGATAAGAAAAGATTAGAGAATTTAAAAGCCTTAGGGTTTAATCGGTTGAGCTTTGGAGTGCAAGATTTTGACTATGATGTGCAAAAAGCAGTTCACCGAATTCAACCATATGAGCAAGTAAAGCAGTTAGTTGATGCATCGCGTCAGCTGAAGTTCGATTCAATTAATATGGATTTAATATATGGCTTGCCTAAGCAGACTATGTCATCTTTTTCGCATACTTTGGATCAGGTAATTACATTACGGCCAGATAGAATTGCACTATATGCTTATGCACATTTACCTGAAAGGTTCAAACCACAGCGTCGGATTAGGGCTGAAGAGCTGCCAGCGCCCGCAAATAAAATCAATATGCTGTCTACAGCAATTTATAAATTAATCGAAGCAGGCTATGTTTATATTGGCATGGATCACTTCGCGCTGGCTGAAGATGACTTGGCAATTGCGAAGAGACAAGGACGTTTACAGCGAAACTTTCAGGGATACAGTACGCAACCTGAATGCGATATGATTGGATTGGGGGTTTCATCCATTGGTCGCATTGGCGCCACATATAGTCAGAATGCTAAAACAATGGATGAGTACTGTGATGCAATTAATCAAGGGCATCTTCCAATAGTGCGCGGATTGGGCTTGACTAGCGACGACTTAATTAGGCGTACTGTAATCATGTCGATTATGTGTCAAGGTGAAGTGCAATATGAAGCAATAGAGCTGGCATACATGATTGATTTCAAATCGTATTTTTCGCATGAGTTAGAGGCGATTAAGCCATTACAAAATGCTGGGATGGTCACTATTGATGACGTGGGTATTGAGGTGACGCAGATGGGCTGGTTTTTTGTAAGAGCGATTGCAATGGTATTTGATAAATACTTACAAGCTGATAAGACACGTGCGCGCTTTTCAAAAATAATTTAAAATCTCCTGATGGAGACACCGCTAGTAGCAACAACATTTTTCATGGGCCTAGCAGGTGGGCCACATTGTATCGCTATGTGTGGTGCAGCATGCGGCGGTATCCAAAACACAACTGCTGGTATTCACATCTGGAAATTTCATACTGGTAGGCTAATTGGTTATGCAACTTTAGGTGCTATAGCTGCCGCTTCGGTCAACACGCTTGCCTGGGTTTCTGAGCAGACATTAGCTTTACATCCGCTTTGGACGTTTTTTCATGTTCTGGTTTTTGTCTGGGGTTTGATGCTACTCCTCTTCGCACGACAACCATCATGGGCTGACCAGGTTGGTCGCCGGATTTGGGTGCAAGTTAAAAAAGTATCATTGTTATCAGGTGGTGGGGTATTGACTGGTATGCTATGGGCACTGATGCCATGCGGCTTACTTTACTCTGCACTGCTAATTGCCTCTTTAAATGCAAATGCTATTAATGGCGCATTGAGTATGGCAACTTTTGCAATTGGAACAAGCGTGTCATTGATTGTAGGGCCTTGGTTCTGGTTTAAAATAAGAAATGGACTTAAATGGTTAGGCGATGCCACCAGCATGCGTTTAGCTGGTTTGTTTTTAGTTATCATTGCTGGATGGGCGATCTGGATGGATGTGATGCATCAAACAAAAGTTTGGTGTAATTAAGATAAAAAAATCTCTACCGCGAACGGTAGAGACAGGGAGGGACCAGCAATCGTTAAGTTTGTTTATTAGAATTTTTTGCCTATACCAAAACCAATAACCCATGGGTTGATGTCTAAGTCATCAATTTTTGTCCAAACACCACTAGTTACAGCACCTTTTAGTTTTACATCAGTGTCAATCGTGACATATTTGGCATCAAAGTTAACTAACCAGCCATCTTTCAAGTTGATATCGACACCA
>JBFIGM010000064.1:0-12320 GCA_041602315.1 Methylophilaceae bacterium
CAACGACCTGGGGAGAAAAGGAAGGGACTGTTACAAACTCAGAACGACGCATTACACGCTTACAGCCAGCAGTCAGTAAGCCAGAAGAAACGCGTCACGATTGGGAAATTGCCGTTGATTTTGCACGACGCCTAGAGAAAAAGCTGGGGCGTGAACAAACCGTGTTTCCATATAACTCTACTGAGAGTATTTTCAATGAACATCGTGAAACAACCCGTGGAAGAGATTTAGACATTACAGGATTAAGCTATGCATTGTTAGAGCAAGATGGCCCGCAGCAATGGCCATTTAAAGTGGGCGACTTACAAGGGCAAGCACGCCTATATACAGATGGCGTGTTTCAACAGCCTAATGGTAAAGCACAATTCATCGTCGCAACGTATAAGCCAACTGCAGACACAACGAATGCTAGACAGCCATTGCACTTATTGACAGGAAGATTGCGAGACCAGTGGCATGGTATGAGTCGTACAGGCACGATTGCGCAACTGTATAACCATGTGGAAGAACCGCTGCTTTCTATGAATCAAAGGGACATGGATCGCAGACAATTAAAAAACGATGATATTGTTAAAATCAGTAACAAGCGTGGTGAGTTGAATATTCGGGTGAGAGCCTCTGATGAAGTTAAACCAGCGGAAACCTTTTTGCCAATGCACTGGGGAAGCCAATTCATGACAGGGTTGGGTGTGAATGCGCTTACCCCACCAGCGTTTGATAAGAGCTCTAAACAGCCTGAGCTTAAGCACACAACCATTAAATTAGAGAAACTTGATTTACCTTGGCAGATGACAGTAATGCGAAGCTGTCGAAATTTGACTTTGATTAGCCAAATCCGTCTATTGCTGAAATACTTTGATTACGCCACTTGTGCATTGCATGGCAGAGAAAATAGCATGGTGGTCTTAAGGGCTTCGCATTCAAGCCAGCCATCACAGGAAATTATAGATCAGTTGGATCAGATATTAGGCATGGTCGATGGCGCACCAATGCTTAATTACGATGATGCCAAGCGTAGTATCAGCAAGCGTATTCTAGTTGAAGAAGGCCAAGTAACAGGTGTTAGGTTGATAGGCGAAACTTTAGCAGCAGATTGGTTAAAGCAAGTCATGTTGGAGGGCGTATTTACCGATGAGTTACGTAAGTGGGCGCTGGCGCCATTGAACATTCCACCAACAGGTCAAAAAAATCGTGGAAAAATTATATGTAACTGCTTGGATGTTTCTGAAAATGAGATTATAGAAACGTGTGAAGAAGGCGCTGATTTACAGACTTTGCAGGCAAAACTTAAATGCGGTACAGAGTGTGGTTCTTGTGTGCCAGAATTGAAGCGTCTGGTAAAAGCGCATAGTAAAAACCCTATTATTCACTAAGCCTGTCAGTGAGTGGTAGGGTTAGTTGCATTGATTCAAAGCTCTTTGTGCTTGTGAGCACTCTTTATCGGCACCTTGCTTAACGCTCTCTTTAAACTTTTCCCAAGTGGATTTTTCTTCATCCTTCGTTGTTTGGGCTGGTGGTTCACTATTCTCTTCAGGTTTTGATTCTGTTACCTTCGATTCTTCAGTCACAATATTGATTGTATCCGACTCGCTTTTTGGTGCGCTTGTCGCTTTTTTGGTCGAGGTTTTCTTTACAGTAGATTTTTGGACAGGTTTATCAACCTCTTCAAGTTTTTGTTGTGTATCTTTATCTTGAGCATCATCACTTGTTTCTGGGGTGTCAGTCTCATCCTTTATCAAGTCGAAACTGGTGTCATCCTCTAGGGCTGCAGGAGCTGCTTGATCAAGTGATGTGTCTGTTGATGCTGGCTGCGCTTCATTGTCAGCGCCTTTCTCCGCGTTCATCCATTTTGTTAAAGCAAACAGCATAATGATTGCTAGTATGATAGGCAGTAAATAATTACGCCAATTCACACTTTTAGACTCAGTTGCTTCCTCATCTTCAATAGCTTTATTGTGGGCAAAAGGAGCAGCATTATCGAGTGAAGTAGCTTTTTCGTTGAGAAGGCGCACGGCATAAATATCATGCTCATAGGCATGCATATCATATTTTTCAAACATTTGAGCGATTTCTAAGGTCAACTTAGATGCCATGTCGTAATAAGCGCGAGAGACTAAAATTTGATTTGGATTGGCAAAGCTCATGATTCGTTGTGCTTCGATCAATCCTTCGCCAATAATTTTGGGTGGCTCATTGATGTTGACACTATTTTCCACCTTTACAGAACCCAAATTAATACCCATTAGTAAATACAGCGGGTATTCCATCTCTGTGTTGGTGTTTAGTATTTCGTCGCGTATTGTTAGGGCAATAAATAAGGCATCTTCAAGTGCATTTTCCAGCGGTCCACTACAAGTGATTACGACGCCATGTCCAGTGTCTACAATCATGCGATCATTTTCAGGGATATCAATTACTGCCTGAGCAACTAAATCGTCTAATCGCTTCTTATTCGCTTGTTGTTCCTGTTTTGATTTCTTTGCAAAATCAATAATATCTAGGCACACAACACTGGAGATGGATGTTTTTTTCATTTTGTCATTCACTATATGTTAGGAGACGATAATAGGGCTCACCATATTAATGCGTATAAATTAACATTTCAAACGCTTATTATCGTGTAATTATTACTGCATTGCTAGCATATCGTAATCAATCATCGTTTTGTTTGTAGAAAGCTGAGGAAGATAGAACCATGTAGATGATGGTTAAGTTCGTTTGGACTTACATGAGGAGAAAGCAAGAAATCTATGTTGCCTTAAGGGGGTTATTTAGTATCGCGCTTAATCCAATAAGATGGTTTTTTATCAGCCAATTTCATATCAGCACGGCGCAGATTTTCAAGTGCTTCATCAACAGATATATTGGCAGCATTTGCTTCCTTTTTCGCGATTGGCGTTGTGTAGTCTAACCATCGCTTATTTTCTTTGTAGCCATGGTCGCGCATACACAACTTAAATACACGTGCTTTACGGCCGATAATTTCTAACTTTTGGAATTCGACAACAGCCTTCAAGTGCGCGGCTGCACGCTCTGTAATCTCATCACAATCATTAATCGTTGTGGATAGAGCGATATCTTTTTCAGACGATGATGGCGTGACTTGTTCTTGATTAGTATAAAAAAAACTAATACCAAACACGACAGCGATAAGCAGTAATACGAGCCCTATTTTTTTTATCCATGCATCATTAGTCATAGACTACGGATTTTAACTCGTTGGCGGCATTAGCGTCCAATGTCGTCAGCAAAGCAATGTTAGTAAGCGCTTCTTTGTGTTTTCCATTTTCCTCTGCGATGAGTGCAAGATAGTATATTGCTTGACTATGGTTCGCATTTTTAGCCGTGACTTTGCGCATATGTGATTCAGCATTGTGTAAATCATGAAATGCGTATTCCGCCGCCGCTAGATAAAACCAAGCTTCTTGATTTTCAGGTTCTTGCATCGTCCATTCTGTTGCTATTGTTAACAATTTAGCCCAGTTCTTGGTTAAGTATGGATGCACCACTTGCATAAAGAATGGCCATTTTTCGCTAGCGCTAGCCCAAAAAGCAGGTTCTGCTGTAGTGTGAATTGATTGTTCAGGCTTTTCAAGTAGCGCTTGAACCCACTCAACTGGCATGTTGTAGTAGTAGACATCTTTACCTGGGCTTTTTAAGGTAATAATGCCGACTAGCTTACCTTGTTCATCAAATAAGCCGCCGCCGCTTTGGCCACGTTCGAACGTGCTGCTTGTACGTACAACCACACTATCGTCCATTGACAATAAGCCTTTTACATGGCCAAAACTAGTGGCTGGATTTGTAGAAAGATTAGGGTAGCCAATTGCAAAAACTGTTTGTTGGTATTGTAAATGTTGGCTGTTGCCTATCGTGGCAACTGGTGCGCTTAGCCCCTCAACCTTGACTAAGCAGATATCATGGTACCAATCAGGAGTAATGGCATTGGCGACGTAAGACTTTTCTCCCACTCTTACATTGATTGTGGTTGCATTAGCAACCACATGGCAATTGGTAACGATACGGTTCTCAGCTATTACAACTCCCGAGCCCATTCCGTCCTTACCATTATTTAGTTTTACTTGTACTTTAACGACCTGTTTGGTGACTTTATCTAATAGCTCTGTACTAGGCTGCGCGAAAGCGATGGTATTAATCGCCAAAAACATTATCGTTAATAATAGTCTTATCATCATTGCCCTCTTTCAACTCAAAGCACATAACAGCTTTGGTAATTGCATGCGAAACTAAAGTCTATAAAAGAGTATTAGCAATGGCCGTGCCATACCGATTGGTAGTTATTAAGACTATTTATAGTGAATGGCTATCAGATGACAGTGTGAGTTGCTGTGACGCTTTGATTCAGATGGAAGAGTGAGAAGTTGAAGGCCTCATTGAAAACAAAAGAAGGTGAAAAGCCGCACCAAATATAGCTTTCAGATATATGGCACATTGTTTTTAATATAGCTGAAAGAGATTGTAACGTTGGTAAACTAAATTAAATGAATGGCAAAGAATTCAAAATTAATGGTAGTAAACAAAATAGAGGTGTAAAAATTGCTAGGGATAAAAACGCTTAAACGCACCAAACAGGTGCATGTTATGCACCTGTTTAATCATTCTTGCACTTTATTATTTGACTAGCATATAACAATACTAAGACTAATTAAGCCCAGCAATTTTTGACTTAAGCTTAGTAGCAGCTTCGGCGTCCAATGCTGTCAATAGCGCAATGTTAGTTAATGCTTCCATATGCTTGCCATTTTCTTCTGCAATTAACCCCAAGTAGTAAATTGCTTGGCTATGATGTGCATTCATAGCCGTTACTTTTTTCATATGAGCTTCCGCATTTACGTTATCGTGATTAGCATACTCAGCGGCAGCTAAATAGAACCATGCCTCTATATTGTTAGGTTCTTCAGCAGTCCACTTTGTGGCTACTTGCATCAGTGTAGACCAGTTCTCTGTTAAATATGGCTCTACTACCTGCATGAAGTATGGCCAATGATCAGCCTGAGATGCCCAGAATGCTGGTGCTGATTTTGCACTAATTTCTTGCTCTGGTTGCTTTAATAATGATTGGACCCATTCAACTGGCATATTGTAGTAATAAGCATGTCTGCCTGGGCTTTTGAGCGTAATAACACCGACTAAATGACCTTCCTCATCGAATAATCCACCACCACTAGCACCTAATCTAAACGTACTGCTAGCGCGCACGATGACACTATCATCCATTTTGAACAAGCCTTTTACGTAGCCGTATGTGCTAACGGGTGCAGGCGAAAAGTTTGGATATCCGATTGCGTATACGGCTTGTTCATACTGGAGATTATTGCTTGAACCTATTGTAGCAATTGGAGCGTCTAAACCTTCAACTTTGACGATACAGACATCATGATACCAATCAGGTGTAATAGATGTTGCTTGGTAGAATCGACCACCGCTACTGACGCTAATACCAGCTGCATTGGCAACTACATGGCAATTAGTCACAATACGGTCTTTTGCAACGACAACGCCAGAGCCAGAACCATAGCTACCGTTAGTTAATGCTGCGTGTACCTTTACAACGTGCTTGGTGATTTTATATAACAACTCGTCTGTAGGCACGGCCGAAGCAGAAGTGGCTATACATAGCCCTATTAAAGCAAATATAAACCTAGTCATGATGATCCCCAATCTTTTTTAATAATAAGTTGGTAAATCTCACAAAACTTAAATCTCATTAGGTTCTAAGCAACCTATGTGCCAGAATTTATGGCTTAGTATTATGCATCAGCATTTTCTGATTGATTCTGCCTAGCTGTAAGTACAGCCTAACCCAGTAAATGTCTTTTTAAACGCGAAATAAGCAGTCAATACACGTGTCAGTTTACGTGTTCAAAGAAAATGATTTGGCTTGAATGTGGCTTAGAATAAGCAAGTTAGCTATATCGATTGCTTGCCGTTATTAATTCTTTATATGAATATGAACATTAAAATCGCCAAGTGAAGAGCTAACATTAAAGTGATTACGCTATCATCTACTGTGCTGGCAGGTATTGACGTTACTTTTTAGCTCGCTGTGCAGTTTTGGTGCAGTGGTGTCAATTATGCTCTTTGCTGAGCTTTGCCAAATATGCGTTTTTAATCGACTTTTTCGTATATTAGCTTAATATCCTGGGTTTTCAATCGTGTTGCTAACCAGGCAGTTAAACGTTCTGTGTCCTGTTCAGATAACTTCTTTTTTGCGCTAACTAAAAGTAGCGTGACTTTTTTATGGAAAACATCGTACTGCGAAGTTGAGCTGATACCGCTTGCAATGACGATATTACGAATCTCTGGAAACAGCGTGTGTAACTCAGGCGTCACGCTTTCCATGAGCTCTTCTTTTGTTTTGTAAGCACTCAATTTTTCATTGAGTGCAGCTATCTGTTTATCTCTGGAATCTAGTGCAATTTGGCTTTCTTTATATAAATCAGCAACGATGCTTGTTTTTAGTGAGAGCGTATCTATCTTTTGTTCACCAGCTTGATGCACAATTAACGAGGCTGCTTGTAAATCGTTTTTGATTAGTTTATTTTGAATTGCCTCTAATGTGTTTTTTGGAATTGGTTTGCCAATTAACGATAACTCAATCGTTTTTGATTTTGGATTAATTTCAAGATTAGTATAGTAAGTTTCATCAAACTTAAACTCTTCAATCACAAAAGATTTCGCGCGCTGCGTAAAGACCTCTTCTTTAACCAAGTTATAGGCTAGATACATACTTGGCACGACAGTGATCAAAACCAATCCAAATAAATAGACTTTAACGCGACTTTCTGTTTTTGCATCGACATAATTTCTGTGCGGCAGTTTCATCGCTGAAATAATGATTACTGCAGCAATAGCAATAAATACCGAGTTAATAATATAGAGATAGAAAGCACCAAAAAAGAAATGCCATTGTCCATTGGCTAGACCATAGCCAGCAGTACACAGTGGCGGCATTAAAGCTGTTGCAATTGCAACGCCAGGAATCACATTAGTTTTGATTTTTCGGGTAGCGGCAATAATACCCGCCAAGCCACCAAAAAATGCAATCAATACATCCCAAATGGTGGGCGAAGTTCTAGCTAGTAGCTCAGAATGTGCTTCTGATAATGGACTTAAGAGAAAGTAAATCGCGGAGGCAAGAAACGCAATGATTGTAGCTACCGCTAGACTTAGCGCTGATTTTCTGATTAGTGGAAAATCATAAACACCTATACCATAACCAATCCCCATGATTGGTCCCATAAGCGGGGAAATCAACATAGCACCAATAATAACGGCTGTTGAGTTCACATCCAGACCGACCGAAGCAATGAGAATTGCTAAAATCAATACCCATAGGTTGGTGCCGCGTAAACTGACATTCGATCTGATTTCTGTATCTATTAAATCCGCTTCTGATTTATCGTCTGCTAAACTGAATATATGTCGGATGGTATGCGCGATTGTGGTAGGCGTGATATGTTGCATAGGTAGTCATTCATATGAATTTGCAGCAGATTATAGCACTGAACGATTTAGCAAAATTGTCAGCTGATTAAAAATTGTATTAATGTGACAGTTATTTAAATTATGTAATAATGCAGCTAATTATTAGAATAATGATGATATGAACAACATAAGCTTATCCGATATTTCATCTCAGGTGCTATACCTATCGATTGTTTTCATTTTGCTGGTTTTCCCTAGGGCAATGCAAAAATATCGTATACCAGCACCATTGTCATGTTTTGCATTGGGCATGATTACAGTGTTCGGCATTGCAGATTACAGTAATGACACCACCTTGAGCTTTTTGGCTGCACTAGGAATTTCGTCATTATTTTTATTTGCAGGCTTAGAAGTCGATATTAAAGAGCTTAAAAAAGGTTTTTGGCCATTACTCAGTCATCTGTTTGTTCGCTGTGCCATCATTGCAGGTTTTACCTGGGTCGGCATGTATTACTATGATTTTTCTATGCAAGTATCAGGGCTGATTGCACTTGCATTATTAACACCGTCAACAGGGTTTATTCTCGAATCCTTACATGGGTTAGGACTGGATGAAAATGAAGAGTTCTGGGTTAAAAGCAAATCAATAGCTGGTGAGTTACTAGCACTTTTATTGTTATTCTTTTTTCTTAAGTCTGGTTCTCCAAAAGCCTTGGGCATATCTGGTGCAGTCCTCATTGCGATTGCATTCGGCCTGCCATTGTTATTTATGTTTTTGGGGCGTATTGTCATTCCATTTGCGCCAGGTTCCGAGTTCTCATTGTTGATTATGGTAGGGTTGATTGCTGCGTATATGACCAAGCAACTTGGGGTTTATTATTTGGTCGGTGCCTTCTTTACGGGGTTAGCGGCAAGGCAGCTACAAGAACGAATGCCAACACTCGCATCGGAAGATAATCTGCATGCGGTGCAGTTATTTGCCTCATTTTTTGTTCCGTTCTATTTCTTTTATGGTGGGATGAGTGTGCCTGAAGGCGCATTGCAATTAGAGTCATTATGGATAGGCTTGGCGATTACAGCCGTATTGTTACCTTTCAGGGTCGGTACGGTAGCGGTGCAAAGAGTGTATGTAAATGATGATAATGTAAGAAGTAGTTTTGATGTCGCCATTGCACTTACCCCGACACTGATTTTTACGTTGGTAATTGCTAGCATCTTGCATGAAAAGTTTGGGATAAGTGATACATTGTTTGGTGGTTTATTAGTTTATGCTGGTATAACAACGATGTTGCCATCTATTATTTTGAAGAAACCAATTCAATTGGATGTAGACAACCCCCCTGTGCATTAAGGATTAGCATTCCTTAATGGCGCTAATAATGCCGACAGTCCATTGTGGTCTATCTCTTGCATCAGTTGTAGCAAGCGACCAAGCTCACCTTTTGGGAAACCCTCGCGTGCAAACCAATTAAGATAGTGCCCTGGCAAGTCAGCCAATACGCGTCCCTTATATTTGCCATAGGGCATTTCCATTTGCAAGAGTTTTTCTAAGTCTTCAGTTTCCATCACATCAGGCTATCACCACAATCACGTATTATCAATCATTACAATTAAGAATGTGTTGAACTTAATTGTCATAAATGGGTTCTATGCTGTGTCAGGGGTTAATCAATACAAGGAAAATATCAGTATGTACCAATTAGCTTTGACCTTTGTCATATTACTATCTTCATTTACTCTAATGTTTGCTCAAATTGCGCAAGCAAAACCCATACAAATGCGACCAGGTTTGTGGGAAATCAGAACATCGTCTGATTTGCTTAGGTTGGTTCCTCATATCCCAGCAGAGCAAATGCAAAACATGCAGGACTTAGCCAAAGAATATGGCCTTGAGATGCCAGAAATTGAAAATGGTGCAGCAATCTCGCGCACTTGTATCACGCAAGAAATGGTCGCCCAAGATGTATTGCCAGAGTTGTATCAAGAAGAGCTGGGCTGTGTCTCTGATAGCACGGCCCGCGAGGGCAATGCCTATCAAATGCGCTTTACTTGCAATAGTCCGAAACTAAAAGGTAAAGGTACGGCCAAGGGAGTAATCACTAGCCCACAAACTTTTATTGGTAGTTCGCAGTTCAAAGGACAGGCCCATGGTGCAGATGTAGACGAAAGCGCAGAAATTGCTGGGAAATGGGTAGGTGCAAGTTGTGGTAATAGCAGCGCTAATAGAAAGAATTAAGCGCCAATTCGCTACTTTTTCTCAAGTTTACTTAATCGTTTCCGATGAGATAATTAGCGTTACGTTATTCAGAGATGAGAGGTTTGTATGAATATTTATGAGCTACTAAAAGAAGAGAACCAAAAGTTTTGGGATTTTTTAAATCTGGAAAATGATATGTTCAGTGCCCAAGATTTGGCCTATTGGGAAGATGAAGAAAACAATCGTATCGAAGAACTCGAATCAGTTTAATTGCACAATACGCTAATCTTTAATCAAAATCATCTGTAGTAATAAACCCCGCTTTCGATTCGCTATTTTGCGGCTCGAAACCAGAATGTTCTAATTGGATACGATATTCGCAATCTGGTTGATGCCCTTCCAAGCGACCATTAATTTTTGTTGTTTCTTCTTTACAAATTGCACAGCGATAACGATGTGGCTGACCTTCAAATGGTTCTTGCGGATAATCAATATAAAAAGCTTTTTTCATGATCTCACTCCACATTAATTATTGGTTCTTTAATCTTACTCCTAAATGGCAGTAGGTGATTAACTATTCGATGTGTATTGTTAGATATGGATTTCTCAAGATCGGGTTAATCAAAAACGTCAGAATGTCATCGTGATGTCACAACTTTGGTGCATGATACGACTCACTGACGCCTTAATATTTGATCGATTCTTAAGAGATAACTTTAAGTAATTATTATAGGCTAATGATAAAGATTAACTAATTAATTTTATTGAATTTTTGGTGTGTTTTTTGCTCTAACAAATATGTAAGACGCAATTGAACGACTTAATGATAAGGAGTACATAATGACGATTTACCAAGTTTTAGATGAACAAAATCATCCTGTGTATGAAGCAGAAAGTTTTATGCAAGCACAGCAGGAGGCGGAGTTGTTAAATCACTCTTTTGATGATCATTACTTCTTTGTAGAAGCTGCTGCGATTGAACAAAAACATTAGGAGTAACGATGATTAAGTAATGGTGAGGTGGCAATGATACCATTCGATGTTGCATATAGCTGATGCTAATAATTGAGCATACTTATCTTGTGAATAAAACGAATATTATTTTTTCATCGAATTAGTCGATGTATCCATTTACATTATTAAAATAGGCTTTTGATATCACGTCACATGCACACTGCATTTTTTCTAAATATTTTCTTTTTAAATCTTCAGATAACCAGTCCGTTATAAAAGTAGTTCCTATCGAAGCAATTGGGTAGCCACTTGGTGATAGTATAGCCATCCCTAAACCGCTCATTGTTCTATCTAATAAAATACTATTATAGGTGCCATATCCGTTTCTTAATGACGCTTTTAGCGTTTCATAAAACCCTGTTTCATCGAAGCCTTCAATACGGTAATAACGTGACATATTGGTATTGATGATTTCATTCACTTCGTCAACGGGCATTTTCGCAAACATGCCCATGCAGCTAGGACTCATTCCTAAGGGTCCACGCATACCAACCCAGCCCTTCCCCACAATAATTTGAGATTGGCTTTCATATCTACCAATACAGACCATATCCAAGCCTGACCTTACACTTAAATAAACAACTTGGTTTAATTCTTCAGCAAGTGGTGCTAACTCTAACGAAGCAATACGCTCCAATGGGTGTCTGAGTATTGCTGAATATCCCAGTGCGGCTAAATTCTGACCCAGGTTATATCGAGTCGTTGTTTCATTCTTTTCTACCCAGCCAATTTCAATGAGCGAGTTTAGTACTCTGTGTATGGTAGCGCGAGGTAGGTTAGTTCTAGCAACTAATTCGGTTAACAAGCTTCCTTTTCTGGAGCCTCTTGCGATTGCATTCAATAGGATGATTGCCCTATTCAGACTACCGGCGCTTGCATGGTCCAGTTTACTGCCTAACGTGTGTTCTTTTTGGTATTGCATATACCTCCTCACATTAGTGTCCGAATATCGGACATGTAATAATGCCTATACAATTGCTTTAATTAGACCACATTAGTAACATTTATTGCAATTAATCCAGATATTAAATTTAGTTAGTCCAATATATGGACATTAAGGTGATGGCATGTCAAATCTGTACGGAGAGCAGCATTTAAAGTTACAACAATTTTTTGACACGGATCGACTAGCTGAGGCAGTAAAGTCAAATATCGTGACGCAAGAAATACTAGATGAGCATAAGCTCTTTATTGAGAGTAGGGATATGTTTTTTCTATCAACGATAGATCATCGAGGCTATCCCACTTGTTCATACAAGGGTGGTGACATTGGCTTTGTAAAGGTATTGGACAATAAGACGCTTGTATTTCCAAATTTTGATGGTAATGGCATGTTTCTATCAATGGGAAATATCAGCAAGAATCCTAATATTGGCCTGTTATTTATGGATTTTGAAAAACCGCACAGAGTTAGAGTCCACGGCAAAGCAACGGTACACCGGGAGCCTGAATACACAAATCTCTATTTAGAGGCAAATATAGTGGTTAAGGTGGAAATTACGGAAATCTTTATTAATTGCACACGCTATGTTCACCGCTACAAAAAGCTTGGTCAGTCTAAATACGTGCCCAAAGAAAACTGCCCTACGCCATTACCACAATGGAAAAGGATCGACAATTTACAAGCATCATTGCCAGATCGAGATAAAAACATTGCTGA
>JBFIGM010000065.1:0-12237 GCA_041602315.1 Methylophilaceae bacterium
AATGGTCAGGTGATTAATCAGCACTTTAAGCAAAATCAACAGATGATCAGTCAGCTACAAGGTAAAACTGTGAATGCAGGCGCAGGCAGTGTTTATGGACCAAATGGTCAAACGACATTTTCTAGCCAGACACGCAGTATGCTTTCTGTGTAACTGCTACTGAACCGTAATCGTAATTTTTTCTGATATAACAGGATCTGTGTGAGGTATGTGCAAGTGATTACCTAACACTAGCTGTAAAGTATGCTTGCCTGTAGTCAAATCCAGATAAGTTTCAGTTTGACCCCCTCCAAAATGTTTAATCTTGTCAGTTGCTGGTAGAGGTTTTGTTAAATCAATCGTGGAAATATCGGTATCAATCAGCAAATGATGGTGACCAGTGTTATCCTTTTCTACACCAGCTGGTGCTATGCCCATGCCAGATAAGCCAAACTGAAGTTTAAATTTTGTTTTAACAGTTTGACCATCTATAGGTGAGATAAAATATACTTGTGCTTGAGGCTCGCTTTTAGACATTTCCTCTTTAGCATTTGCAATGCTCATCAGTACTAAAGTCATAACAATTAAACCTAGTATGATTTTTCGCATAAGTTCTCCTGTGTATTCTTGATGTTATTAATTGGTATAAGATTTAAAGGTTTAGTTCAATATTCAATAATGGAGCAAGTCTGCCAATTTCAAAAAAAGTTAATTAAGCACTTGAATTAAAGTACTCAAATGAGAGAATTGTTGACTATCCAAAGGAGATTCGCGCAATGAAGTTAATCATAGCCATATGTATTTTGGTCGCTTTCATGATTAGTATTAAAGTATCCAGCCTACTATTAAATAAAATAGGTGTAGGTAAATCAGTTAGTGTTTATAGGTTAAAGTACATTACTAAAACCATTCATATCGGCTTGATTGTCTTTTATTCAGCATTGCTGATTACATTTCTTAGCATAGAGTATTCTCAAGTATTGATTTTCCTATCATCAATATTCGCTGTGTTAGGTGTTGCCTTGTTTGCACAGTGGTCAATTCTGAGCAACATTACTGCGAGTTTGATTATCTTTTTTGGTTTCCCATATCGTGTTGGGGACTATGTCAAAATCATTGATAAAGAAGCGGATGTTAGTGGCATCATAGAAGAGATTTCATTGTTTCATGTCATTATCAAAAATGGCGAAGAGCAGGTTTCTTATCCCAATACGTTGCTGTTACAAAAACCAGTACTACAAAATGTCAGTCTAAACAAGTCTGCACAACCAGAAGATTAAAATCATCAATCTTTTGCGGTATTCCAACTGGTAATAACAAACCTTAACTTCCCTTTGGCGCCTGGTGTAGTGTTGCTATCAAATGGGATTTCTATTGTTAATTGACCTTGTTGGTTAGTGCTAGGCTCCGTACTTTTTGTTGCTTGATTAAAGCCTTGATTTTGCCAGCCATATTCAACCTTCCATTCTGGGCGGTTATCAGTTGGTGGGGCCAACTCTAATCGGATAGCATTGCGGAAAAGATAGCCGCCTTCAAAGTGATCATCTAACCATAGTGTGTTATCAATTTCCCAGTCTGGTACTCGAATGCCTAACGCTAATTCGTAGACCAGATTGCGTTTGCCCTTAACACGTTCACGCTTAGATAAAAATACACTGGATAAGTACTCTTGAAGCGGTTTGCTCGGCAAGTCAGACAAGTCATCTTGATTAAAACATGCCACCGAGTCTTCTTCCGCTTTACGCCTGGTTAATTGCCAAAGCTTTCCTCTTGGTGATGCAAGCACTTCAATTTGATAAAGCGCATTCACCTTGCGACCGTCATCTAGTGCTTGCTGTATTTTTTTGGGGAATTTGATGGCTTCAATTTCAGCCCAAATATCTACACGAACGTCACCAAATAGAAAGCGAGTCAGATTTTGATATGATTCTTCACTATTCACAATGCCAAAATAGCCAGAGTGAGCGCGATAGGTAAATGCTTTTGCACAGGGAGAGCCTTCTGTGCCATCTGCTTTGAGTGCCTTCAAAGTCGCGTTTGCAATTTTAACCAGACCATCGCTACCATGCCCGGCAAATGTTCGTGATGCACCCATTGCGACACCATAGTCAGATCGGTTTGTACCAACCAGTGTGAACACCTTATCTGGTGGGAAATGTTGCTCTGGAATCCAGGCAACACTGTTTGTTTTTTTGAACGCATCTTGCAGGTCGAGGTATCTTGCCATTTCTTTTCTACTGAAGTTGTTGATGTCATTTGCACCTAACCATGAAGGGATATTGACACCCAGCATTTCTATACCATTGTGGGGTGTGGCATAAGTAAAAAATTTATCAACATACTGGCGTGCATTGTGTGGATCATTCTGGGGGTTGTGCAGCAGGCCGCGGCAAACCAGACCACCCATGGAGTGAGCGACTAGATAACAGCGGAATGTTTCTGGTGTGACTTCATTACTGGAGTTGGCGCATACCAGATCTCGTACCTTAAGGATTAAATCACCTAACTCTTTTGAAAAGGTTTCAATTTCTGGTGTTTTACCCACACCTAATAGCTGCGATGCTTCGTCATAGTAGCGATAAATGATAATGGAGCGATTGCTGAGTTTGTAATTGTTCTGCGTCCATTCAAAATCAAGGATGTCATAACCATCTTCATAGACATCCTTATAGTTGAAATCTGACGCCAAGCGAATGACCGGTGATTCAAAAATGTATTTACGCGGTGGCCGCGTTCTATCTGGTACAGCTCTATAGACTGTCGATCCAACATTAAATCCACAGAAGGGGTCAGCCGATGTTTCATCAATTTCCTTTGACGTCATGGCATAGCCACGGACATAAATAATAGGGTGAAAAGGTGAGTGCTTATTTGCCATCAGTATCTCCCAAGTAATCTAGCTATGATCATGTAGCGTCATTGTCCACTCTCTCCAAACAGCCCACAATATAGAAAGGATAATAGGACCAATAAACAATCCAACCAGCCCAAATGCAAGCAAGCCACCTAGCACGCCAAACAAGACGAGCAAGAATGGGATGCGTCCTACGCTACTGATAAAAATAGGACGGAGTATGTTATCTAATTGGCTAACGACTACTGCTCCCCATATCCAAATACCAATTGCTCCTGCCGTGTTGCCTTGTAAGAACAGCAGTAGACCTGCTGCACCCCATGCAAGCGGGGTGAAAAATGGCACTAATGCCATAACGGCGGTAATAATGCCAAAAAGCACCGGCGATGATGAGCCTGCTACCCAATAACCTAAGCCTGCGACCATACCTTGTATGATAGCGGTTAACAAGATACCGTAAACAACTGCACGTGTTGTCATCCCTACCGCATGGATATATTGATTAGATTGTGAGCCAATATACTTGGCTAGCACATATCGCAGCTGTTTGATTATTTCTGCACCGTCACGATAAAAAAAGAACAAAATCAAGAGCACAAATAGTAATTTGGCAACATTCTTGCCTATGCCACCAGCCAAATTAGCAATACTGCTAATGTTTGTTGATAACCATGGCTTGATGATGGAACTGATTCCATCTTCTTGCGAAGCAGCAGTGGCTAGTTGATGTAGCCAGTCTCCAAAAAGTTGATTCAACCAAGGGTGTTGTAGGAAAAAAGTAGGGGTTTGGTACGGCTCTTCTAGAAAGGCTTTGATGAGGGGGTATAACTGTGCAACTTCATTTTGTGCAATCCACACCAGCCAAACCAGTGGCAGTAATAAGGTAACGGCTACCAATGCAGTTGCCATTACAGCAGCTAATGTGTCTCGTCCGCTGCACCAGGTACGTATGCGCTGTGCAATTGGCCAAGACGCGTAACAGAGTATGCTCGCCCAGGCGATAGGAATCAAGAAAGGTGTCAAGACAAAGAATGCGAGCAAGAAGAGTCCGACTAAGGCAAGCCATGGCACAATTTTTTTGTTCATCAATATATTCTTACACACCTATCAGAGTTGCGTAAAGTATACCCTTTTTAAGGAAACTGCTAGCGTGCAATGTGTATTTGTTTGAATGAGCTAAACTTAGAGTACTTCTGGGAAGATTTCAATACCATCGCTACTGGCAGTGTTTTGCTGTTGATATAAAATCATGATGGTTATGTGCCGATTAATTTTACGCCCAGCTTCCGTCATATTGTCCGCAAAAGGTTGGGATGGGCCATAGCCGAGCGCGCTAAGTCTTAGCTTGTCGATGCCTGCTTCATTGAGTAAGTTGGTTATGCTACTTGCGCGTACGGCGGAGAGCTCCCAGCTGGAAAAGAATGCAGCATTCTGTATATAAATTGGCGTATTATCGGTGTGGCCTTCTACAAGTACATCGTGGCTATCAATGGTTAATGGCGCAGCGATATCTTTTAAAATAGCTTTAGCAGGTTCATTTAAATCAGCTGAGCCTGCTGTAAACAGCGCAATGTCCTTTATATCAATGCGTATCCCAAGGCTGTTTTGGATAATGCGTGCATTACCAGCATTAATCCATGGTGCCAGTATTTTCGATAGCTTTTTCCCAAGCGCAGTCATCGCTGCTACATTCTCTTGAGCCTGCTTTTGCATGTCAGCAGGTAAAGGAGGTTTAGGTGCTGTAATCTGCGCTGCCTGCTTTGCTTGCATTGATGAGTCGCTGCTATCTTGATTAGGTTTTTTTTTGGTAAAAGCTGTATTAATGGAAGAGGACACTTTCATATACTTGCTTTGATTCACAGACGAAACCGAATACATCACTACAAAAAATGCAAAGAGCAGGGTGATAAAGTCAGCATAGGAGACTAACCAGCGTTCTGGGTTATCTTCATCGTCTTCAAGTGGTCTTCTTACCATTTGTTATCCATTATCTGAGATAAGACTCTAAGCGTTCTTGTACAATTTTAGGATTATCATCCATAACAATAGATACCCATGCATTGAGTAGCATTTCTCGGCGCATGACTTCATGCTGCAGATGTGATTTTAATTTGCCAGCAATGGGTAAAAAAACAATATTAGCTAGCGCGACCCCATAAATAGTAGCAACAAAAGCAACGGCTATTCCACTACCAAGTAGGCTGGGGTCAGATAAGTTTTCCATGACATGGATTAGTCCGATAACGGCGCCAAGAATACCAATAGTCGGGGCATAGCCGCCAGCAGCTTCCCATATTTTTAATGCGTTACGTTGTTGCACCTCGTAAAAATGCATATCTATCGCACATACTTCTCTAATTTTTTCTGGTTCAGTGCCATCGGCGATGAGCTGAAGACCTTTATGTATGAAAGGTTCTGATTCCTGTTGAATGAATCGTTCTAAACCCAGAGCTCCTTTTTTCCTGAATTCAAGACTCCAGGCATGAGCACGTTTGGCTAATGCCTTTCTATCATCAACAGGTGGTTTAAAGATGCTTTTAGATAATTTAAGTCCCAGCAAAAAGTTTTTGGGTTTTGTTTGCAGGAGTACAGCGCCTACTGTGCCAAAAAACACAATAAAGAAAGCGGCTGGCTGAAGCAGGGAGCCGATGCTTCCACCTTCAATTGCTTGCCCAAATAATATACCAATTAGGGCAAGGATGATGCCTGCTAGACTACCCCAGTCCATGCTTGCTCCTTGAGTGTGGAACGCAATCTACTGACTGCCTGCGTATGTAACTGGCATACACGGGATTCAGAGACATTCATGATGGCACCGATTTCCTTTAAATTAAGCTCTTGCTCGTAATACAAGCCCATGAGTATTTTTTCACGCTCTGGTAAGCTCTCAATAGCATTCACTAGTGCGTCTTTAAAGTCACTCTCAAGTAGTGCTTGCATGGGATTATCATCATCTTTTACGAAGCGATCTAAAAAGTGTTCACCTTGATTCTCGTTTTCTTGAAAATCTTCGTAATAGACCAATTGATGTCCGCTGCAGTGGCTAAGCTTTTCATAATAGCCTTCCAGAGATAGTGATAGCTCCTTGGCAACTTCCGCTTCACTTGGCTGACGTCCCAACTTTTGTTCTAACTGCGAAATGGCTGCTTCAACTTCGCGCATATTTTTACGTATGCTGCGAGGTAACCAGTCTGCACTTCTTAATTCATCCAGCATAGCACCACGGATACGTTGCGCGGCATAGGTTTCAAACTGCGCCCCATGACTATCTTCATATTTATTGGCAGCATCCAACAATCCCATCATACCTGCTTGAATCAGGTCATCTAGTTCTACGCTTGATGGTAATTTGGACTTAAGCTGGTAGGCTAATTTTTTTACCAGCACCGTATGTTGATCCAAAAGCGTATCTTTATTAGTTGTTTTTCCAGTCATGGTATACATAATCTAATTCCTAAATGAAGGTCGCTAGTTCTGTCTCTACAGAATGAGGGAGTTGATAGTTAATTCTTTGCGCTAAAGACTTGAATGCGGATGTTGCTTTTGCAAGCGGAAAGGCATCTGTGACAGCACGCCCTAGCTTGGCAGCACGGCTTAAATACACATCGTTCGGGATTGCACCAAAAAACTCTAGTTCTACTTGCATATAATTTCTGGCTACTTGTGCGATGTTTCTGAAAATGGAAGCGGCTTGAACATCATTGACATCACTGACAACAATGCCGAATTGCCTTCTACCTAATTGGCTATAGATTTTTTTAACCAATGTGTACGCTTCTGTAATAGACGATGAGTCTCCAGATAGTTGTATCAAAATTTCATGTTGATTCAGTATTTCTAGCGGCAATTGGTGGTTTTGATTTAGGTTGGCATCGACAAGTACCACTTCAAACAAGTTTGCTAGTCGTTCAAAAACTGCATTCAGAGCAGGGTCTGCCGCATTATATGGTTGTCGATTGGATGCTGTTCTTTTATGCAGTTTTGTCGTCAAAAAACCAAACTTAGCAGTTTTCACAGACTGTTCAAGACGAATCTTATTCTCAGCTACATCGCTTAATGCGGGTAGCGTTTTAACACCATAATGACTTAAATCTATTTTTCCAGCTTGTAATACCAATACATCACTACCTTGCTGGCTAATTGAAGCCGCTAAATTGGTAATTAGTCTAGGCTGGTGTTGATCAGGTGTTGCAGAAAGCACACTAAAAATCTTGGCCTGATGACCTGTCATGATTTTTCTTAAACCTGCAGCCTGATCATGTTCAAATCTACGCATTATCTAGCTCCAACAATCTTGCTTTATTGGAAGCGCGGCTTGTATTGCCAACAACCATTGCCTGATCTTCCACAGGCAACTGGAAAGGACTATCTTTTGGCATGCCACGACTAAAGGTTCGATGAACGAGCTGTTGTTTATGCGGAAGGTGTAAATCTTCTGGTACGCGCTGCCCATTAGTGACGTAATGCAGTTTGAGTTTTTCTCGAATCATCACATCCAGCACATTCCCTAATGTGATAGCTTCGTCAATTTTTGTCATGACACAACCTGACAGCCCTTGGCCTTTGTATGCTTTGATTACGTCCATCAGTGTGTCACCAGTATTGGTCGCATTGAGACATAATAGTTTTTTAATGTTGAGTTGCTTGTTAGACAACATTTTGATTTGCTCTTCAACCATTTTGTCTCGTTGGCTAACACCAACTGTGTCAATTAATATGGTGTGTTTGTTTTTTAACTCACGCAACGCAATTTTAAGATCAGCTTCATCTTTTACACTGTGTACCATTACACCAAGAATTTTGCCGTATATTCTTAATTGTTCATGGCCACCAATACGATAGGAGTCAGTGGTAATTAAGCCAATTTTGTCTGTACCGTATTTCATGACATAACGCGCAGCCAATTTGGCTGTCGTTGTTGTTTTGCCTACGCCAGTAGGGCCAACGATTGCAAAAATACCGCCTTTATCCAGCATTTCCTCTTCTTTGCTCATGGTATCTAAATTTTTGAGCAACACAGACTGTACCCATTTTTTTGCTTCTGCTTCATTTTGATTGGCAGGAATGTTGTCTACTAGCTGCTTAGATAAGCCAGGGCTAAAGCCAGCTGTTAACATGGCGCTGAGAATTTTGGATTTCATCGGCTCACGTTGTTGTGTTGCGCCCCAGGAAATCTCGGCAAGCTGTGATTCAATAATGCTACGCATGCTGCGAATTTCAGCCATCATGCTTGCAATCTGCGCATTGACCTCTTTAGCTTGTGCCTTGGTTTGTGCCAATGTTTCTTCAACCATATTGTTTTTGGATTCATTCATCACATCTTCATTAAAGCTAGGTTTCGCTTTAATGCTATTGTTTTCTGTTTGCATACGTTTTTTGAATAGCTCTTCCAATGTAGATGTGCGGCTATCTTCTACAACGTCTGCGGTCAGTGTTACAGCTGTATCGTCTGATGCAGTAATCGAATCCATTTCTTCTGCGCTGAAAGCCATAATCTCATTGCCGCCTTTAACGGTGCGATTAGACAGGATAACGGCATCATCACCGAGTGCTTCTCGCACTTGTGCTAATGCTAGTTTGGAATTTTTACCGAAAAAGCGTTTGATGTTCATGCTTGACCTCCAATAAGGTTGGTAACTCGAATGGTTTTAGTATCAGGTAATTCTTCATGCGATAGCACACGAAGACGCGGGATAGCACGGCGTAAAAATTTTGAAAGTGCTTCCCTGAGTGGCGCTGGCACCAATAACACTGGTGAAACGCCCATCTGTTCTTGTTGGTATGCTGCCGCTTCTGCTTGGCTTGATAAGCTTTCTGCTAGGCTAGGTTCAATCGCGGCACCGCCAGCATTGTTCGATTGTGTTGCTTGGAGTAACAATTTTTCTAGATTACTATCTAGTGCCACAACTTGAATTTCATCACCCGTTGGGAATAATTGCTGCACAATTGCACGACCTAGGCGCACACGTACGAATGCTGTAAGCTCTGCTGCGTCTTGTGTTTGCTGTGCGTGTTCTGATAAGGTCTCTACGATAGTCCGCATATCTCGAATATGCACACCTTCCGACAATAAGTTTTTCAATACTTTTTGTACGGTAGATAGCGGCAGCGTTTTTGGTGTTAAATCCTCAATGAGTTTTGGCGCATCTTTGCTAATATGGTCGAGTAATTCCTGCACTTCTTCTCTACCTAATAGTTCTGCCGCATGCATGGAAATAATATGGTTTAGATGCGTAGCAATCACAGTGCCAGCATCCACAACGGTATAACCCAATGCTTGTGCTTGATCTCGGGCATCGGCATCAATCCAGGTAGCAGGTAAGCCAAATGCTGGATCTTTTGTTTCAGGGCCAGGTAACGCAGCAGTGACGCCACCAGGATTAATCGCAAGAAATTGACCATAGTGAGATTCACCTTCAGCGATTTCAACACCTTTCAACGTAATACGGTAAGCTGTTGGTCTAAGTTCCAAGTTGTCGCGGATATGAACCGTAGGGGCAAGAAATCCGATTTCTTGTGCAAACTTTTTGCGTAGACCTTTAATTCGTTTAAGCAAGTCGCCACCTTGTCCCTTATCCACTAACGGAATTAAACGATAGCCAACTTCCAAACCGATAATGTCAACTGGTACAACGTCGTTCCAACTAGCTTCTTCTGACTCGGTTTCGAGAGGTTTTTCTTCATTGGTAGGTTCTTCCTCGACAACGGCTTTTTGTTGTTCGGCAATATAATATGCAACACCTGCTAACGTGGCCGCCAACATTAAGAATGCAAAGTTGGGCATGCCTGGGATAACGCCCATGCTCGCTATGATGCCAGCAACGATATAGATTACTTTTGGGTTGGAAAATAATTGTGTGATAAGTTGTCCACCAATGTCCTCATCGTTGGCGACACGGGATACGACTACACCTGCTGATACAGAAATCACAAGTGAAGGGATTTGTGCAACGAGGCCATCGCCAATGGCTAGTAGGGTATAGTTCTTAACAGCATCGGCAAAAGCCAAATCGTGCTGTGCCATCCCGACAATCAAACCACCGATTACATTAATCAGTGTAACAAGGATACCGGCAACCGCATCACCACGTACATATTTACTTGCGCCGTCCATCGCACCATAGAACTCTGATTCCTGACTGATTTCCACGCGTCTGGTTTTTGCCTCTTCTTCACCAATCAAGCCTGCATTCAAATCTGCATCAATCGCCATTTGTTTACCTGGCATGGCATCCAAGGTAAAGCGCGCACCGACTTCAGCAATACGACCAGCACCTTTGGTTACTACCATAAAGTTAATGATTGTCAGAATCACAAACACAACGATACCCACAGCATAATTGCCGCCGATCAAGAAGTGACCAAATGCCTCAATTACTTTACCCGCTGCGTCAGGTCCAGTATGGCCTTCTGTTAATACAACACGGGTAGATGCTACGTTGAGTGATAGTCTTAGCATGGTTGTCACCAACAAAACCGTAGGAAATGCAATAAAGTCCAAGGTTTTTTTCGTTTGCAACCCAATTAATAACACCAGAATAGACAGGGCAATATTGAAACTAAAGAGCACATCCAAAGCGATTGCAGGTAGTGGCAATATCATCATGGATAGCAACATGATGATAATGATAGGCCCTGCAAGGGTCCGTCCGTCTATTGTGTTAAGCCACTTGTCATTCATGATGCAAATGCCTCCGTCTCAGCTGTATTGGCTGTAGCAGATTGACTATGTGGATCTAGCTCTTCTGGCACAGGCAATGTTGTAGGAATCTCAGGTTGGAAACCACCATAATCATTGAAGATACGCATTTGGAACACATAAGCGAGCACCTCGGCTACAGCTGCATAAAGAGTTTCTGGGATTTCACGTTCAAGCTCGGCATGGGCAAAGAGTGCACGGGCCAACTTAGGTGATTCAAGTGTCATAATCTTATGCTCACTTGCCACTTCACGTATTTTTAGTGCCAATGCATCAGCACCCTTAGCAACCACTACAGGCGCACGCATCTTGTCTTCTTTATATTTAATCGCTACCGCATAATGGGTAGGGTTGGTAACCACAACATCTGCATTTGGAATCTCTGATATCATTCTGCGTTTTGCCATTTCACGTTGTTGTTGACGGATACGCGCTTTAATTTCAGGGTTTCCTTCTAATTCTTTCATTTCTTGACGCACTTCTTCTTTAGTCATTTTTAGTTTTTGTGCGTATTGATATAACTGAAAAGGCACATCAATGAGAGCTATCAAGATGAGTGCACTCACGATAGACAAGAAACCGATTTGCATTAGTGAACCAACTTCACCAATACTGTTTTTGACTGGTAGCATAGATAAACCCAAAATTGGATCAATATCATGCGCGATAACAAAGTAGGAAACGCTTCCTACCAGAATAGTTTTTAAAATTGATTTAACTAATTCAACAGCAGAGTTTTTTGAAACTAGATTTTTAATACCTTTTAATGGGTTTAATTTACTAAATTTTGGTTGTAGTGCTTTTCCACTTAACAACCAACCACCAATCAACGCTGGTGAAGCGATTGCCACAATGACCAGTAATATAGCCAATGGCGCAAACGCAAATAATAGGTCAGATATCGATTCTGTAATCTGCATAAGCAAATAATTTGGGTCAAATGCTGATGCACGATCTAAAGTTAGCCCTTTGCTAAGCGTATGCTTCAGCGCAGCATTAAGTTGATCGCCCATCATCAGAATACCAAGCCCAGCTGCCAGCAACAAAGTCACTGTACCCAGCTCTCTAGAGCGGGGTACATCACCTTCTTCACGCGCCTTTTCAATGCGTTTTGGGGTGGCCTGTTCTGTTTTTTCTAAGTCGCTACTATCAGCCATGTTATTTCCTGATTCATAAAACTTATCTCTTTAGTAGTGATAAGACTATTGTTCTCTGAAAACACCGACATGGTGCAATTCATTGAAACCTATTATCAGGTTTGGCAAGCATTCTTTATCTGTCGAATAAGAGGGTGAAAATACTCTTTTCTCTCTGTCTAACTAAGCTTTTTAATAAAAACCTAAACTTTTTATAAATATTTATTTAATTAAAACAATTGCTTATAAAATAATTGCAAATTTTTTTAAAAAAAACCTAAAGTTTATTGAAGTGCAGTCGTTAACGGTATATCGCTTATTAGATATTGAAAATGACAAATATGATTTAGATTAGATTATCTGGATTTAACATTATTAAAAATTAGATATATATAAGGTATCTCTAGCCCCCGTGTAGGTGTTTGTAAGACAAACACCTACACGGGCGTGTCCGCTCGTCTTACAAAATAAACCGACAAACCCCAATAGTGCTTTTTACTTAATAGGTTCAAAGTACGTCTCATGCAGCAAACACAATGTTTAAAGCAGTTTAATTTAAGGATTTGGGG
>JBFIGM010000066.1:0-12037 GCA_041602315.1 Methylophilaceae bacterium
ACTATATGGGCTCGCTTACAAAGACACAGCTAAGGAAGCATCTGAAGTGCTTGCAACAATGGGTGACCCCTATCTAGTGACCGCTATGGATGATGATGGTCGCATAGGTATAGATTATGGCGTTTACGGCGTACCCGAGACGTATGTAATCGATAAAGCTGGCATTATCAGATATAAGCAAATTGGCCCTATTACACCTGACGCACTGCGGAATAAAATATTGCCACTACTTAAGGAGCTAGAAGGATGAGCATGCTTCTTAAAATATGGTTGGCCTTTATTTTGATTTTAAGCTCGGCGGCTTACTCTGCAGATAAGGGTGCTGACCCGGAATTTGAGGCTAGACTAAAACATCTATCAAATGAGCTACGCTGTCTGGTTTGCCAAAACACCACATTAGCAGACTCAGACGCCCCGCTTGCGCAAGATTTACGCAATGAGGTGCGGAAACTGATGGTGCAAGGCAAGACAGACGAAGAGGTAGTTGCTTATTTAGTAGCGCGCTATGGTGATTTTGTGACTTTTCGACCTCCAGTCAAGGCCAGTACTGCCCTACTCTGGTTTGGCCCATTTGCGATGCTGATTATTGGGCTTATTACACTAGTTGTGGTGCTTAAGAAGCGCGCCAAACTACTAGAAGCTGAAGATAACGCGCCGACTTAAGTATTTATACCTTATCTAAGTAATCTGCATAACCTTCTGCCGTCATTTTTTCTTTTGGAATGAAACGCAGGCTTGCGGAGTTGATGCAATATCTTAATCCGCCATCCGCTTTTGGACCATCGGGGAAAACGTGTCCCAGATGACTGTCACCATGCTTTGACCGTACTTCTATACGCACCATTCCATGCGAGGCATCGTGCAACTCTGTAATATTGGCTCTGTCGATTGGTTTTGAAAAAGCTGGCCAACCACAACCAGAATTATATTTTGCAGATGAAGCAAATAATGGTTCACCTGAGACAATATCGACATAGATACCAGGCTCAAAGTGGTGATCGTATTTGCCGGTAAACGGCCGCTCTGTGCCATTTTGCTGTGTCACACGGAACTGTTCTTCTGTTAGGCTGTTTATAACTTCTTGCGATTTTTTATACTTCATTTCCACCATTTTTTTGTGTTAATTAGATGATCCAGACTCAACTTGCCAGCACCATTAAATAGTAAAGGCAACAACATAATCAGTAATAGCAAAGGCAGTTTATAGTTGCCGTAGCCTTTATCTGTGATTGCATAACCTTTCCAAAGTTCAGCTAATGTACTCCAGCTTTCAGGCCAATGCACCGCAGCGATAGCAACTATTGTTAGTACGATTAAGGATGCTGAAAAGAAGCGTGTTGCCAAGCCTAATGCTAGCGCAAATGCGCCTACAATCTCAAAAAATGTTGATAAATGCCAGCTGAACTCTGGTGGGACAAGGTTAAATGGAAATGGAAATGTAATATTGCTAAACCAATTTGTACCATGTAGTTTTTCGAAACCAGCTTCACCAAACTCCCATGCCAGAATAAGTCTTAATATTAATTGTGGAAACCATGTACCAATAGACTCTAATAAAGATATTGCCCAATGATAAGATTTACATAGCACGGCGCATTTCATATGATTTATCCCCTTGTTTTAATGCCAATTAGTCGCTACAGAGTGATATTCATTACAACTTTTTTTTAGCCTGATAATACAGTCTTATCCCAAATAATATGGCTAATGCTACTGCATAATAAATAGGCTCAGTTAGATCTTTTTTTACTAATAATAAAAAGTGTAATACTGCGAGAATAGCAATTAAATAAACTAGTTTGTGTAAGGTTTTCCATTTGGCTTTCAATTTTTTCATCATATAGCTGTTGGATGTCACCGCTAATGGAATGGTTAATACAAATGCTGCAAACCCTACTAAGATTCGGGGGTGTTCGAATACATCATTAATCATTTCATCAAATAAAAAGCTGAAGTCTAACCATACATAAGTGATGATGTGCAAGCATGCATAAAAAAACATCCACAAGCCCAGCTGACGTCTGATCTGAATTTGCCAAACCTGTCCCGTCAGAAGACGAATTGGTGTCATACTGAGGCTGAGCAACAAGAATACAAGCGCCCAAGTGCCAGTAGAGTGCTCTACAAACTCAATCGGATTGGCACCTAGATTGTTGTTAAATCCAAGCCAGAACAAACGTATTAACGGTATGCTGGCCAATAGCCAAACGACAACCTTCACAATGCTAATGTGTTTTTTATCCATCATTGATATGGCTAGAAGTTCTTTTTCAAATCCATGCCAGCATAGAGCTGAGCAACTTCTGATTCATAGCCATTAAACATTTTTGTTTTAATACGCCCTGCGAATAAACCGCCACCAATAGGCCGCTCGGTGGCTTGTGACCATCTTGGGTGTGATACTCTAGGATTAACGTTTGCATAGAAGCCATATTCCGTTGGCCCCGCTTTCATCCAGGTGGTCTGGGGCATTTTTTCGACAAAGCGGATTTTGACTATCGATTTGCCGCCTTTAAAGCCGTATTTCCATGGAACGACCAATCTAACAGGCGCGCCATTTTGATTAGGTAGTAACTCGCCATAAAGCCCTACTGCGAGAATAGCCAGTGGATGCATCGCTTCATCCATACGCAGCCCCTCTGTATATGGCCAATCTAGTATTGGAGAGTTAACACCAGGCATTGATTCACGATCATTGGCAGTGACGAATTCAACATATTTTGCATTGCCTGTTGGCTCTGCCCACTTGATTAAACTGGCTAGTGGTAGCCCTACCCATGGAATGACCATAGACCAGGCCTCAACACAGCGCATACGATAAATGCGCTCTTCTAGTGTTGATAGTTTCATCAGGTCTTCTATGCTGATTGTTTTTGCTTTTTTGACTTCCCCTTCAATGCTAACTGTCCAGGGATAAGGCTGAAAGGTGCGCGCTTGAACAGCTGGGTCTGATTTACTGGTGCCAAATTCGTAATAATTATTATAGGTAGTAATATCTTTATATTTATCTAATTCCAGATCTTTACCATAAGCGGTTTTTTTAACCCCTTTGATTTTTTGCCTTGGATTATAAATTTCACCTTTTTTTAGCGCTTGAGTGGGTTGTGCTGGTGCATTTGCGCGACCTATTAGTCTAGCATCGCCAGTCGTTTCACCATTTGCAATGGTTGCTGCCTGAGACTTGAAAGCAAGGCCTGCTCCTGCAATTAATCCAGCACTAGCAGCTAGTCTAATAAACTGGCGGCGCTGATCGAATACCGTTTTTGATGTGATTTCAGATGGTTGAATATCACTTGGGTTCTGCTTGGATTTATTTACAATAATCATTAATTACCTTGCGTAAGAATGTCAGATGCTACTTAGTCGCAGGAATGATGCAAGCCTTACAAAAAAGTGGCTAAATCTTTAGCTTTTGTTCAGCTGCGGCAATTTCTGCTGCCAACTGCTTTGCGCCAATTTTTTCTGCTTGCTCTCTTGCGCCTACAATAAGTGCTTGGGCGCCCGCTTTGTCGCCATTTGCATACATGGCTTCTGCTAAATGGTAATTAGCTGATGCCTCATAATAGGCACCACCATTATCCTTAGCAAATTTAACCAGCTTTTTGTAATGACGTTCTGCCTCGGGATAGTTCTTGGCATCATAAAAATATTGACCCAATAGCAATGATGAGTCAGCGTAAGCCGTTAATGAACCTGCTTGCTTTTGCATGACAACTGCTTTGAGCTGGAACTCAATTGCTTTGTCGTGATTACCTTGTGCATTGTAGATTTTTGCTAAATTCTCAAAGCTTTCAGCACGCTCATTATCATTGTTTGCTAGGCGCAAGCCTGTTGCGTAACTATCAAGCGCCGCATTCAAATCATTATGTTTTCTGTGCGTATCGCCGATTAAATTATGATTGATTCTGGTGTAAGTTTGATTACCAGTTTGCGCACAAATTTCGATGCTCTTGGTGTAACTGGCAATAGCTTCCTCTGGTTTGTCGTTTGATTGATGCAGATTGCCGATTAATATATATGTAATCGTCTTGGCAAATGGCTCTTTAGCCGCTTCAACAGCGGATTGCATGGCTGTAAGTGACTCTGCATATTTGCCTTGTATTTTTAGAGCTCGACCTTTACAAAGTAAACCCTCATGGTCTGAACTATTTTTCTCTAGAATGGCTTCAGCATACTGGAGCGCTGTATCTGCATCCCCTTTGTTAACTGCTTCATTACAGGCTAAGACTTCTTTTGAAGGCTCTTTAGAAAAAACATTAAAGCTAATTAAAATCAATGCAATAAAGAATATTTTTAAAGTGTTTTCTAATTTTATTTTCATGCTAAAACAAATCCTTTTGTTGATTATCTATCTTTTTAATCATATCAGACTCTTTAGGAGTGCCATTAGTTGCAGCGCCTCCATCTAATGCATTTTTTTGGCTTAATATGGCGGTAAATTGGTTTTCATCGAGTATTTGAATACCTAAATCGCTTGCTTTTTCTAGCTTGCTACCCGCCTCTGCGCCTGCAACAACATAGTCTGTCTTCTTGGAAACACTGCCACTGACTTTGCCACCCGCTTTTTCGATCAACGCTTTTGCTTCATCACGTGACAAGCTAGGTAGAGTCCCTGTTAAGACGAACGTTTTACCTTTTAATACCCCGTCTACCTCTTGTTTACCATCATGCTCTGGCCAACTTACGCCCATTGCTACCATTGCTTTGATAGTTTGCATATTGTGCGGCTCGCTAAAAAACTCAGATATTGATTCCGCCACAATCGGCCCGACATCATTCACAGAAAGTAATTCTTCAATGCTAGCTTTAGCAAGGTTTTCCAGACGGCCAAAGTAGTTAGCCAGGTCTTTGGCGGTTGCCTCACCCACATTGCGGATACCTAGCGCGTAAATAAAGCGCGCTAGCGTTGTCGTTTTGCTCTTATCAATAGCGTCAACTACATTCTGTGCTGATTTTTGTGCCATGCGCTCTAAATGCGCTAATACATCGACATTTAAGTTATAAATATCTGCTACTGAGTGCACAATGTCTGCATCGACTAGCTGGTCGACTAGTTTCTCACCCAAACCTTCAATATCCATTGCGCGCCTTGATGCAAAATGGGTAATAGCCTGTTTGCGTTGTGCTGGGCAATATAAACCGCCAGTACAACGCGCAACAGCTTCATCCTCAGGCCGTTCGATATGTGAGTCACATTCTGGACAGGTTTTTGGCATGACAAACTGTTTTGCATCGGGTGGACGTTTATCAGTTAATACTGATACGACCTCAGGGATAACATCGCCAGCCCTTCTCACAATCACAGTGTCGCCGATTTGTATATCTTTACGTCGAACCTCATCTTCATTGTGTAATGTTGCATTTGTGACGGTAACACCGCCAACAAATACCGGCTTAAGTCTGGCAACAGGTGTTATTGCGCCAGTTCGTCCCACTTGTACGGTAATATCTTCAACAACTGTGATTGCTTCTTCTGCTGGGAATTTATGGGCAATTGCCCAGCGCGGTGCGCGAGACACAAATCCTAGCGTCTCTTGTTGTGCAAACGAATTGACCTTATAGACCACACCATCAATATCAAAAGCCAAGCTTGCGCGCTTTTCACCGATGCTTTTGTAATACTTCTGTAAGCCATCATATCCAAATACCACCGAACGCAGATTGCTGACAGGAAAGCGAAGTGTTTCTAAATAGTCCATTGCTTCAGCATGCGAATGTAGCGTTGGAATACCCTCTGCCACCCCTAAACCATAAGCAAAAAACCTTAAAGGTCTTGTTGCTGTAATTGCTGCATCCAGTTGGCGTAAACTTCCTGCTGCTGCATTGCGTGGATTGGCGAATAATTTGCCGCCAATTTTAGCTTGCGCTGCGTTTAGTCGTTCAAAGTCTCGCTTAAACATTAATACCTCACCACGCACTTCTAATAAGGCTGGTGGGTTTTGTGTTGCTAATTTAGTGGGTATTGCACGGATCGTACGTAAATTATGCGTAACATTTTCACCGGTATAACCATCACCTCTCGTGGCACCTTGTACTAGATCCCCGTTTTCATACGTTAATGTAATGGCTAACCCATCAAATTTAGGCTCGACAGCATATTCAACTTTATCCACATTTAGAGTATCAGAAACTCGCTTATCAAATGCCGCAAGCTCTTGATCAGAGAATACGTTATTGAGTGACAGCATTGCTTGACGATGGGAAACGCTGCTGAAAATTTCTGATGCGTTGCCGCTGACACGTTGCGTGGGGGAATCTGGGGTAACAAGAGATGGAAATTGGGTTTCTAGATCTACTAGCTGTCGATAAAGTCCATCATATGTATTGTCAGGTACGGATGGTGCATCAAGCACGTAATATTCATAATCGTATTGTGCTATTTCATTCCGTAAAGCAATTATCTGTTTACGTGCCTCATCAATCGTTAACATACTTAATTAAATAAGCGCATGCTGCTGTCGCTGCCTGGCATTACACCACGTGCAACCATGGTGGCATGAATGACTTTGAGCTGCTGGCGAATTTTCTCTATTTGTAAATCACCTAATGGTTTTTGGTTATCATCGACGATATGTGCACTCAGACTTGTAGCCATTTTTTTTGCTACATCGACCATCTGACTGAAGACATCTTCACAATTAGCGACTTTCGGAATTTCCATCTGAAACGTAGCACTCAAGACAACGTTCTGACGCAAGCTATCAGGTGTAAATGGCTGCTCATTTGCATTGATTAAAATAAACTTGGCAAAATCAGGTTTAACACTATCAAAGCAACAAAACTTACCGTGTTTTAACTGCATATCATTTGCTTCTGCCAAGCCTTTAAATTTGGTGCCGTGAATCGGCGTATCACCCTGCATGAGATGCACGCTTACTAATTGATCTACATCCATACAGAATTTATCTAAATCAATTGCCCGTACAGATGGATCTCCTTTACCCTGCCATTCGACATGTGCATTGAACTCAAGACCAATTGTCTCTACTGCAAACTGAAATTTATTTAATACGGGTTTAGGTACGGGCCCTCTTCTATCTGCTAATTGCATACTACAGGCAATTTGTTTGTAGCTTTCGTTTTCATTAGTATCGCCATCAATACGTTGCCACACATTCTTATCATCTAAGCCATGCAGCATCACATATACATTAATCTCCTTAAGCATCGTACGCATCATCTGGTTAAAGGCGTGACCATTAATATCTTTGCTGGCATATAAAAAGGCAGTTAAATCTATCTGTGAATGTACTTCATCTGGCAAAGCTGATGTAACCAGTGGTTCAAACTCTGCAGGTAAAATATGTTTTTCAACAAGAATTTCTTGCTCAGGCGTTTCAGGCTGTTCACGCACTTTGTCTGCAATTGGATTACTTTCGACAGAATCAGTTTCTTCGGGCGCTGTTTCCTGAGCTGGTGTTTTATTATCTACTATTTGATTAGTGTTGGATTGATCAGAATCTTTATCTTCTTCAGAATTGACTGTTTCTGATGTCACGGCACTTGTTGTGGCAGAAACTGCTTTATTTTGAGGCTCTTCATTTAGTTTGCTCATGACCTCTGATTTATGTGCATCATCAGCAAACTCCTTTTCCACTAATGCTTCGGTGTCAATATAAAACTCTTCAACCAACACATCTTTTTGCGGGACAATAAAATCTTCACTAATGTTTTCGCGTAGCTTCCTTTCTTGCACCCAGTTGTAAACAACAACGCCAGCAATAATGAATACGCCTAAAATAATCAGTACTATTTGCAGATCAGACATTCTTTTATTCTACTTCGAATTTAAACTCACGTTTAGTAATAATTGGCAATTTTAAGCATGCATTTGCAGAGCTGCATCGATATCCACGTCCACAATACGGGATACGCCAGACTCTTGCATGGTGACACCAATCAGTTGTTGGGCAATTTCCATTGTGATTTTATTATGGCTCACGAACAAAAACTGTGTTTTTTCTGACATTTTTTTGACCATCTGACAAAAACGTTCTGTATTACTGTCATCTAACGGCGCATCCACTTCATCCATCAAACAAAATGGCGCTGGATTTAGCCGGAATAAAGCGAATACCAATGCAAGTGCTGTTAATGCTTTCTCACCGCCAGATAATAATTGGATTGTTGTATTCTTTTTGCCTGGTGGCTGAGCAAAGACTTGCAAGCCCGTATCCAATATTTCTTCACCTAGCAATTCCAGCTTTGCTTGACCGCCACCAAACAGCGTTGAAAATAGCTCAGCAAAGTTTTGATTCGCTTCGTTAAAAGTTACCATAAGTTTTTCACGTGTTTCTTTGTCGATTTTATTAATGGCATCTTCTAATGTTTCGCTTGCCTCAATTAGATCTTGCATTTGGCTATCTAGATAGCTTTTACGCTCAGTCTCACTTTTTAACTCTTGTATAGCGGCTAGGTTGACAGGCCCGAGTGCTTCAATCTGTTTTTGCAATTGGCTTGTTTTATTGGCGTAGGTGCTTGCTTTTGCATCAGTTTCCAAGTCTTTAGACAAGGTCTCCTCGTCCATGCCGTTTTCTTTTAAGCCAGCCTGACATTGCTCAAAGTAAAGTCTTGCTTCCTGTTCGTTGAGTCTGGCTTGCTCTAACTCATCGCGCATCGGCATTAAAGCCTGTTCGTTTTGCATACGCACTTGCTCTAATGTTTTTAATTCAGCTTCTTGAGCTTCTAATTGATTCCGTGCTTCAGATAGGTCCTGTTCTCGTTTTTGTTTGTTTATGACTGCCACACTCAGGTTTGCCTTGAGTGTTTCCATTGAAGTCACATTTAGCGCTTTTTCTGTTTCATTTTTACGGAGCAAGAAAGCTTCTTTTTCTTCATGTATATCTTTAATTTTATTATTTAAATCATTGATATTATTATTAATAATTTTAACTTCAAAAGCAATTTCACGATGCTGTTTTTCTACCTCTGATAAGGTGTCGCGTAATTGTTGGAACGCTTGCGCTGCCGATGTTGAAGCAGCTTCATCTGCCAGTTTTTTAGTCTCTATTTGACTGACGTTGCTTACTATCTCTTTTAAAGCTGTCTCTTTCTGTTCTATGTTTCTCAGTTGCTCTCCATGACGATTTTTGGCTAATGCAATATCACTTTTTAAGCTTTTCTCACGCACAATGGTGGTTTCTTGCATCTGCTCTAACTTGGAGATTGATAGTTGTTGTTGATGCAGTACTTGCATCGCAGCCTTTAGCTTGCTGTTTTCATCCTGTTGCTGGTTTCTTGCTTCAATTAATGCCTGTTCAGCGGCTTTTAATCGATCAGTTGTTTCTGATAAATTGTTTTGTAATGTAGGTAATGCTGTTTTTAAGTTTGCCAAACGTTGTTGACGCTCAATAACGCCATGTAGATTCGTATTCTCACCATGGAAAATCACCCCTCCTCGACTGAAAATATCACCTTGCTCGTTTACTAATTTCTCTCCAGCGTTAAGTTTTTGGCTGGCTTGGATGCCATCTTGATCAGTTGACAATAGATAAGTGTTGGCTAACCAATCGTTTAATAGTGCTTGCAATTCTGGCGGACACTCTTTCACGATACTAATTAGTGAGGTGAAATGCGCATGGTCGTTATTTGTTTGATTGCTATTTGCAATAAGACCTAATGCAACAGCACCAGGAGGACGCTGCTTAAAATTGAAATCATTTGCTAGCAAGGCATTTAGTCGCTCTCCTAATACTGCCTCTAAAGCAACCGTCCACTGTTCATCAACTTTAATCTTTTGCCATAGACGATCATTGTTGTTAAGTCCTTGCTGAGCTAGCCAATCAGATAGCTTGCCCCCAGCATTTAAAGATTGTTGTATTTTATCTAGCGAGTGAATTTCTGCCTCAGCTTGATTTAATGCTCTCTGCTGTTGATGCTGCTGCTCCCTCAAAACACCGATATCTGCAAGCAAACCTGCTTCATTTTTTCTAATTGTCTGAATCGTTTGCTCAATATCAGCAACAGCTTGTTGCGCCTCTTTTAAGGCTAATTTGCTATCCGTTAACAGTTGGGTATCAGGCATACTCAATTCGCTTAATGCAGCCTCCAAACGTTGTATCTGCGCTGTCGTATCTTGAATTGACTGCTTAAGATGCTGTATGTTATTGGTATCGATTTGAATACGCTGGTTAGCTTCGCGCAGGGCATGTGCGCTACTTTCCAGTTGAGTGGCTTTATTCTTATAGTCAGCTTCTAGTTTTGGTAGCTGACGATTTAATGTTTCTAATTCGGCTTTTTTCGTTTGTTCTTTTTCATGAATTTGCGCTAATGCAGCATTTAATTCAACGAGCTTTTCATTTGACTGCGTATTTGTCAGTTCATTTCGCGTAATGCTGTCTTTGAGTTGTTGCAGTTGCAGCGTCATACGATCTCTTGCTTCTGTACTCTGCTTAACTTGGTTTTCTAAGTTAGCAACTTCAGCGTTGGCCTCATAGTAAGCCGCTTGAGCTTTATTAATCGCCTCGCCTGCTTGATAAAAAGCTTGCCGGCTTGTCTCTAGTCCAGCTTCACTCTTACGTAGCTCTGCGGTTTGTGACTCTAATTGAATAACTAGTTTCTCTACTTGGACTTTGGACTTTTCCCAAGCAAGGCTGGCATCACGCTTTTTAAGTAACCAAAACTGCCCTTCAGCTAACTTCAAATCAGCCTGCATTGTGTGATACTTTTGTGTAACAACGGCTTGAGACTCTAGTTTTGTAATTTGTTTTTGTAGCTCTCGGCAAATATCCTGAACACGCGTTAAGTTTTCGCGTGTATCGCGCAAACGGAGCTCCGTTTCCCGCCTTCTGTCTTTGTATTTACTAATACCTGCAGCTTCTTCTAGGAAAATACGCAGCTCTTCAGGCTTTGCTTCTACAATACGTGATATGGTGTTCTGACCGATGATGGCATAAGCACGACCGCCAAGCCCAGTTCCTAAAAACAAGTCCGCTACATCGCGCCTGCGAACTGCAGTGTTATTGATATAGTAGGTTGACCCTTTTTGTCGTTCAATAACGCGTTTAACAGAAATCTCCGCATATTGACTCCATTCACCACTGGCACCACCCAAACTGTTATCAAATACCAGCTCTACACTGGCGCGCGATATTGCCTTGCGATTGGATGCACCATTAAAAATGACCGCATCCATTGCATCAGCTCGCATCTCTTTGGCAGATGATTCGCCCAGTACCCAACGTACAGATTCCATTACATTTGATTTGCCACAACCATTTGGGCCGACAACTCCCACACGTTGCCCGTGCAAATGAATCGTTGTTGGATCTACAAATGATTTGAAACCAGCAAGTTTTAAATGAGTTAAACGCAAAATGGATTATGAAAATTGATTTTAAATTTAAGCGCTATAATAACGTTTTTTACACGTAAAATCTTTATTTTAACGATTAATATACAATCTATGAACACACAATCTTTAGGTGGGAAACCCACGGCACAACCAACGAAAACGTTGGAAACATTCCCTAACCCGAATACAAAGCGCGATTTTCATATTCATATGGAAATTCCAGAATTCACATGCTTATGCCCCAAAACAGGCCAACCTGATTTTGCTGTCATTTATTTAGACTATATTCCAGATGCATTATGTGTTGAATTAAAAAGCCTAAAACTCTACACATGGTCATTCAGAGATGAAGGTTGTTTTCACGAAGCAGTAACCAACCAGATATTGGATGATTTGGTGAATGCTACACAACCAAAATTTATGCGTGTTACAGCCAAGTTTTATGTACGTGGCGGCATTTTTACCAATGTAGTTGCTGAACATCGTAAAGAAGGCTGGACACCACAACCGCGTGTTGACCTCACACAGTTTGAATCCAACAGCAATACGCGTGGATAATGGCTTTAAGCATGTTTATTTAATAAAAAAGCATTGACAAGCGCCCCGCCCGTCTTTAATATTGCGCCTTCTTTGAATTGACGTGCTTAATTTGAAGCGCCAGATAGTTTTAATTGGCAGAAGTAATCGGGGGTATAGCTCAGCTGGGAGAGCGCTTGCATGGCATGCAAGAGGTCAGCGGTTCGA
>JBFIGM010000067.1:0-12015 GCA_041602315.1 Methylophilaceae bacterium
AAAGCGATTCAATATGAAGCTTATTTATATGATCATGAAGAGCAGCGTGCAGCGGAAACCCGTTGGAATAATGTTTTAGAGTTTATCGCTTGGCTGACAAACAAAAGCAAAGGCAGTACGGAATTCGGTAATGAAAAAGAAGAAAAAACACTGTTAGAACTCACACAAATGGTTGCTCTTATCAGTATTTTAGAAGGCCGCGAAGAAGGCGAGCCTGACGCTGTCAAGCTAAGTACGTTACATGCTGCTAAAGGGCTGGAATTCGGGCATGTTTTCCTCATTGGTGTAGAAGAAGGCATCATGCCGCATCGAGAATCCATTGATAATGATAAGATTGAAGAAGAGCGACGATTGATGTATGTGGGGATTACACGTGCGCAGAAATCACTGAATATTTCATGGTGTAAAAAGCGTAAGCGCGCTGGCGAGATGGAGATGTGTGAACCAAGCCGTTTTATTGCAGAGTTACCCAAAGATGATGTCCGCCATTTTGGTAATCCATTTAATGACCCAGATGTAAGCAAGGAATTCGGTAAAGAAAAAATGGCCAATATTCGTGCAATGCTAGCTGGCAAATCCACCGCTAAAACAAATTAGAGACAATTAATGCCTTATATCACGTTAGATAATGCTTCACTTGCTTTTGGTCATCACGCGCTTTTAGACAAAGCATCATTTCAGCTGGATGCCGGCGAACGAGTTGGGTTAATCGGGCGTAATGGCACAGGAAAATCTAGTTTATTAAAAGCATTAGCCGGTGAAATTAAGCTTGATGATGGCAAATTGTGGTCTGCACAATCTGTCAGTACCGTTTATGTACCGCAAGAACCTGAGCTTAATCCTAATCACACCATTTACCAAGCCGTTGCTGAGGGATTGGGTGATTTACAAAAACTGCTTGTTGCCTACCATGATGTCACCCATAAAATGAGTGAGCCAGATGCGGACTATGATGCACTGATGAAAGAAATGGAAGTCTTGCAACATGAACTCGATGCGCAAAATGGCTGGGAACTACAATCTAAAATCGAAACAGTATTGACGCGATTAAGTTTAGATGCTGACGTCATCATCTCAACGCTATCTGGTGGCTGGCGCAAACGCGTTGCTTTAGGGCGGGCGCTTGTAGCGGAGCCAGAAGTATTATTGCTGGATGAGCCAACCAACCATTTAGATTTAGAAGCAATCTTATGGTTAGAAGAGTTATTGTTATCTTTTAAAGGCGCCGTATTATTCATCACCCATGATAGACGCTTCTTAAATCGTCTTGCGACGCGAATTGTGGAGTTAGATCGTGGTCATTTAACCGACTTTGTAGGTACATACCAAAACTACCTCATTAAAAAAGAAGAATTACTTGCAGTAGAGGCTACGCATGCCGCTAAATTTGATAAGGTGCTGGCGCAAGAAGAGGCTTGGATACGCCAAGGTATTAAGGCAAGACGTACCCGTAATGAAGGACGAGTGCGGCAATTAGAACGTTTACGTTTAGAACGCGCTGCACGACGTGAAAGACAAGGCAATGTCAAACTGAATATTGATGCAGGTGAACGTTCTGGCAAATTAGTTGCTGTGCTGGATAATGTTAGCAAATCATATGGTGATAAACAGCTAATCAAAAATTTTAGCACCCGTATTTTACGTGGTGACCGTATTGGATTAATCGGTCCAAACGGCATTGGCAAAAGTACCCTGCTCAAACTAATACTCGGTGAAATAGAACCTGATAGCGGCACAGTAGAACGTGGAACCAATTTAAATATTGCCTACTTCGACCAGATGCGCGAGCAACTTGATGAGGAAGCCACACTCGCAGATACGATTAGTCCTGGCTCCGACTTTGTGGAAATAGGGACAGAGCGTAAACATGTGATTAGCTATCTAGAAGACTTTCTATTCCCACCACAGCGTTCACGATCACCCGTTAAATCCCTTTCTGGCGGCGAACGCAATCGGCTGCTATTAGCTCGTCTTTTTGCTCGTCCGACAAATGTCTTGGTATTAGATGAGCCAACCAATGATTTAGACATCGATACGTTGGAATTGCTGGAAAGCCTATTACAAGAATACAAAGGCACTCTGTTTCTAGTCAGTCATGATCGTGAGTTCTTGGAAAATACGGTTACCCAAGTGATCGCTTTTGAAGGCAATGGTGTATTAGACGAATTCGGTGGTGGCTATGATGATTGGCTTCGTTACGCTCAGCAAAAGCAATCAGCAAAAACATCGGCAAAAAAAGAAACGACTAAACCCGACGCCAAACCAGCTAAAGTTGAAAAATCACCAGTTCAGAAATTGAGCTCTAATGAAAAAAAAGAATTAGAAAAACTGCCGCAGGAAATTGAGATCCTTGAAAAAGAACAGGCCGATATTTCCGCACAATTTTCCAACCCAGATATCTATCGCGAGCAACCAGAATTGGTCAAAAAATTACAAGCTAGAGTAACTGAGATTGAAGCAGAAATTGAGACAAAAATGGAGCGTTGGGAAAAACTCGAAAAATTAAATGAGTAAAGTGTGCTGGCATGTATTTAGCTTACTCTACCAAAGACCTTTATTTTGAATAGCAAACAATACTGCCATATAACATTATGATTAACTCGCTAGCCTTTGCCAGACATGGAGACAAACAGAATTCAGCTTTTTTTGAAGAGTATCTACAACGCATTTTAGAAGATAGAGACCAACTTGGCCTCACCGAAATGGTGCATGAAATCGATGCACTCATGATTACAGTGGACCCAGATAACTCAATCGAATATATCGCAGAACTTTGTCTAATGACACCGTACCATTATCTGGTTACATTAGAGAGCGAATCCCACTGGACGCATATTTTACGCATCGATTTAAACTCACCTGATCTAATCGTGCGTGAAGTGAAAGACCCAAATTTTAGAGGTATCTTCCGCTCTTTAAACGAAATTTATCCTGTTGGTTCACGTAAACCCAATAGCCGCTACATGGGGGAAATCATTCGTGTCACAAATAAGCACGAAGTTGAAAGGATCCAAACCTCACGCGAATTCAGATTTTTTAATCAAAACGACATACGTAAATTAGAGTTACCTGGCAACTTAGCCATCAGCAAGCCATCCCCCTACACGCACAATATCGTGGGCTATTTGGAACGTGATATAGCTGATATTAGAGTCTATGCACTTGGCATCAGCTCCATTAGGGACGATGTGCAATCAGCTTACGAGAAAGCTAAGGAACTGCAAGAAAAATTAGGCATTCATGATCTTATTTTGCCAGTTGATCATCTTGCCACCCGCATATATAGCCAAAACAGAGAAGTTGCGATTCTTGAATATCTATCATTATCTAGTTACCATTTTTGGGGCGCATATAATATTAAAGATCAAAACTCTTCAACTAACGTCACTAAAAGTGTACATGCAGTACCTGAGTCAAAAAGCCCTGCCAAAGTTTTCACGGCTAACAACACACCCTACTTCGTTAATCATTTAGAGAAGTTGCCATCTCCAACTGAAACGTTCGTCCGTAATTATGGCCCTCGACTACACCATATGGCATTAGCCGTTAAAGATGGTGAACGTAACGGTATCGAAAATATTGATTACGTGGTTAACTCCATTGCAGAACAAGGAAAAGGCTTCTTATTGGACGTGATTGGTTCAAAAGAACAAGGACTAAAACAAATTTTTTCCAATGCTTCCGAACATTCATCACTCATTATTGAATATGTTCAGCGCTATGGGGATTTTAATGGATTCTTTACTAAAGAAAACGTAGCAGCATTGACAGAAGCAGCAGGAGTCGAAGAAGGCGTCAGAACATTAGATGTTTAATTAACCATAAAAAATACTGGCATAGTATTCGCTAGTTATTAACCACAACTTTGTGTAAGATAAAAACTAGAATGAAAATATCCTCAATAGAATACGCCTCTATTCAAGCATACGATGAATTGCTTGATAAAAACTTAGTGCCACGTGATGTGGCAAAACCCTTACTTGATTACTTGGCATCGATGGATGAAGCTGAACTAGCAGCTAGAAAACAGGCTGTAGACGCCGCCATTCTCGCCATGGGCATCACGTTCACAATATACTCAGATGCAGGCAATATAGACAGAGCCTGGCCATTTGACATTGTGCCAAGAATCATCAGCAGCAAGGAATGGGACACTGTCCAAGAAGGTCTTAAACAGCGACTTACAGCGCTCAATATGTTTATTAACGATCTCTACAATGAGCAAAAAATTGTTAAAGATGGCGTTTTCCCGATTGAGGTACTGAATGGTTCTAAAAACTTTAGACAGCAATGCGTCGGAATAACGCCTCGTTTTGGTGCATGGGCGCACATATGCGGCACTGATTTAGTTAGAAATGACGATGGCACGATATACGTACTGGAAGACAACTTAAGAATTCCATCAGGTGTTTCTTACATGCTAGAAAACCGCCAGATCATGAAGCGAGTTTTCCCTGAACTATTTCAAATCTCAAATATCAAACCGGTCGACAACTACCCTGCTATGCTATACAAAACATTAGCAGCCTTATCACCGCGTAAAAACAAGTCACCCGTCATCGTTGTCCTGACCCCAGGCATTTACAACTCAGCCTACTTCGAGCACAGCTATCTTGCGGAGCAAATGAGCGCAAATCTAGCAGAAGGTTCTGATTTGGTAGTTGATGACAAAGACATTGTTTATTTGAAAACTATCACGGGGCTACTTAGAGTCGATGTCGTCTATCGACGCGTTGATGATGACTTTATTGACCCTGAAGTATTTAACCCCGAATCTGTACTAGGTGTAAAAGGTCTGATGCGTGCATGGCGCAAAGGTAACGTAGCAATTGCTAATGCACCCGGCGCAGGCGTTGCTGATGATAAAGTGGTCTATACCTTTGTCCCACAAATCATTAAATATTATCTGGATCAAGACCCCATCATCCAGAACGTTCCCAGCTATTTGTGCATGTATGATGATCAACGCGATTACGTCCTGAAAAATTTAGATAAGTTAGTCGTGAAGCCTGCCAATGAATCCGGTGGCTATGGCATGCTGATTGGCCCTCGTGCCAGCAAAAAAGAGCGTGATCAGTTCGCTGACTTAATTCGGGCAAACCCGCGTAATTACATGGCGCAACCAACACTTAATATTTCTACTGGCCCGACTATCATCAATGGTCAATTAGCACCACGTCATCTCGATTTACGGCCTTTTGTGCTTCAATCAGATCAGCTTCACGTCACGATGGGTGGTCTAACACGCGTTGCGATGCGCCAAGGCTCGTTAGTGGTTAACTCATCTCAAGGCGGTGGTAGTAAAGACACTTGGATTGTGGAAGGAGACAGCTAACATGATGCTCGCCCGCGATGCTGAAAACTTCTACTGGATGGCCAGATATCTGGAGCGTGCAGAAAACACAGCACGTTTGATTATTAAAATTACAGATACCTTGCTAGATATGCCAACTGATGCATCTATCGGCTGGAAAACACTATTGCAGATTGTTGGTGTTGACCACCTGTACCATGAGCATTACAAAGTAGCCAAAGAAAATGACATTATTCATTTTTTGATTGCTGATGAGCGTAATCCTAGTTCGATTTTGGCCTGTATTAAATATGCGCGTGAGAACACTCGCACTTTAAGAGAGCTATTACCAGAAGAGCTTTGGGAGCGTGTAAATAGTTTGTATCTGTATATTTTGAGTAATATTGAAGATACCTCGCAGAAAAGACGAAAAAAATATGTATTTCTGCAAGAAGTTATTTACCGCAGGCAGGCAATAATTGGCCTTATTTTCGGTGCTATGGAGCGCAATTTGCCCTATCACTTTATGAAGATAGGCAGAAATCTAGAGCGTGCTGATATGACCACTCGGATTATGGATGTCAATTATGCGATTTCTTTACCTGAAAACCACCCACTGTATGAAGTAGCCAAAGAGACACTCTGGGCTAGTATTCTAAAATCATTATCTGGCTATCAAACCTATCGCCGACTCAAACACTTTCAAGTAACGATGCCGGATGTCGTTGATTTTCTTTTCAATGAAAAAAACTTTCCGCGCAGCATCTTACATTGCATTGGTGAGCTTGAAAGCTGCCTAGTTGATATGCCCAATAACAAAGTAGTGCTCAAAACAGTTAGATTAGCTCAAAAGTCTCTAGCAAAAAAAGATGAACAAACCATGAGCGAAGAAAAACTGCATGAGCATATTGACCTTTCACAGCAATTTATTGGCGATATTAATAATGCAATAACAAATCAATATTTCAATAGCAAATAGTGTCTTACTGTCTATCAATTCATACGGATGAAGGCCTCGTCTTATGTGCTAGCACTGTCGTTGTAGAAAATGTAGACAGCATTACAACCAATATGCAACGTTTCATCTGGCCAGGGAATCGCTTGATCACGATTCTATCTTCGGGCAACAAGAAAACTATTGATGCTGTATTTAATAAAATTCGTCAGGACTTAAATAGACAATCTTCATTGACGCTACTAAGTGCTAACAACTTGGATGAAGTTGCAGACTATATTGCAGCAATAAGTGTTCAACAGCAGAAAGATTTAGTTCAGCGCCTAGGTAAAGCAGAAGCCTATGATGCTAACTTTATTGTGGCAGGTCAAATTATTAATAAACAGATGGCAACACTACTCATTTATACCCAAGGTAATTTCATCCACGAACCACACTCTTCTCCATTCTTGCAAATTGGAGAAGTAAAATATGGCAAACCTATTTTGGATCGCATTATAAAAAAGGACACCAATCTAAATACCGCAGCGCACGCTGCTTTGGTCTCTGTTGACTCTACAATCAGGAGCAACCCTTCTAATAACATTCAAACCGAGCTCATGATATATAAAAGAGATAGTTTTGAAATGAGTGCTTATTTATCTCTGGATAATAACAATGCTTTTTTTAAGAATACCTCTGCATCATGGAACCAAGGTATCATTAGTGCATTAGAAAGTTTGCCCAAATTTTATTGGGAGTAATTAAAGCGTAAACTAAAGTAGATTTATTTCGTTAATTTACTTTTACAGTTTTGTACTTATGAACTATTATTGCTATATAACAATAATAAAAGATTTACACTTAAGTACTAGCGCATTAACTGCGTTTTTCGGGGACCAAATTAACGATGACCTATTGTTTAGCTATAAATACAAATGAAGGATTAGTGCTCTGCTCAGACTCACGCACCAATGCTGGCTTTGATAATGTATCTACTTACACTAAGATGCATACATTCTCATGGCTAAACAATCGTTTTATCACCATTTTGTCATCTGGTAATTTGGCTACCACACAGCAAGTTCTTAAAAAAATACAAACTGACATTGATAAAGGGTTTTTGCCTAATTTACTCAGTGTTAACTCCATGCATGAAGCTATTGATTACATTGCCTCTGTGAGCACAACCATACAAAACGTACACGTTGTACGTGATGCCAGCAACACCAGCTTTCAAGCAACGTTTATAGTCGCAGGCCAAATTGGCTCTGATAAGCCAGAAACTTGTTTAATTTATCCACAAGGTAATTATATTCACGAGTCTGACGAACATCCGTATATACAAATAGGCGAAACAAAATATGGCAAACCGATTTTAGATCGGATTATCAGTCGGGAAACATCGCTTAACAGAGCTGCCCGTTGCGCGCTTGTATCCATGAACTCTACCATCCGAAGCAACCTTACGGTAGGACCACCAATTGACCTCATGCTTTATGAAAAAGATAGTCTAACTGAGGGCAGAAAACTACACCTAACTGAAGATGATGCTTTTGCAAAAGAGCTGTCTGAAAAATGGAATAATGGCTTAATTAACGCATTGATGAGCTTGCCTAAGTTCGACTGGGAACAACAAGATCAAGTCAACACAGCAAATATTCAGCAAAACTTTAACTAATACTCCTAATCAGCCTGCCACCTTAAATCTAGGGTGAATGGAAATCTGGGGTTACGTGACTCCTGTTTCACTTCTAATTTACCAGGCTTATGCCCATGACCCCAAAATCGGGCAAATCGACGTGCTTCTGCTTCATTAGCGTTCACAGGGAATGTGTCATAGTTACGCCCACCTGGGTGAGAAACATGATAAGTACAACCGCCAATTGCTTTGTTACTCCAGGTATCAACCAAGTCAAACACCAACGGCGCTTGCTCTTTAATAGTTGGATGCAATGCCGACCAAGGACTCCAAGCACGAAAGCGAACACCCGCAACGTACTCACCAGCATTTCCTGTAGGCTGCAAGGGCAATGTCCGCCCATTACATGTCACAATATGACGCCCGTCAGTCAGCCCCCTCACTCTTAACTGCATCCGCTCAACGGAAGAATCCACATAGCGTGCAGTACCACCACCACTCATTTCCTCACCTAATACATTCCATGGTTCAATAGCCTGACGTAATTCTAGTTCTACCCCCTGATACGCAACAGTACCGTATCTGGGAAAACGGAATTCAACAAAAGGATCAAACCAATGTTGCTCAAACGGATAGCCAAAATCTCGTAAATCTGCAACAACATCCGCAATATCCTGTGCAACAAAGTGCGGTAACATCCAGCGGTCATGTAACTCTGTACCCCAGTGAATCAATTTACCTTGATATGGCTCTTTCCAAAAACGTGCCACTAAAGCCCGTAACAGCAAGCTTTGCACTAAACTCATACGTGCATGTGGTGGCATTTCAAACGCTCTAAACTCAACCAAGCCCAACCTTCCAGTTGGCCCATCAGGTGAATAAAGCTTATCAATCGAAAACTCTGAGCGATGCGTATTACCCGTTAAGTCAACCAGTAAGTTGCGTAACAAACGATCAACCAACCATGGCCTTTTACTCTCCTCTGTTTTAGGCAAGTTCTTTTCCATTTGTTGAAACGCAATTGCTAATTCATACAAATTATCATCGCGTGCCTCATCAACACGCGGCGCCTGGCTGGTTGGGCCGATAAAAGTACCAGAAAATAAATAAGATAATGCAGGATGGTTTTGCCAATAAGTGATCAAGCTTTTTAATACATCTGGCCTTCTCAACATGGGGCTATCTTCGGCTGTAGCACCACCTAAGGTTGCATGATTGCCACCACCTGTACCTGTGTGACGCCCATCCAACATAAATTTCTCTGTACCAAGTCTGCTTAAACGTGCTTCCTCATATAATGTTGTGACATTATTAACTAGCTCTGACCAAGATTCGGCTGGATGAATATTCACTTCAATTACACCCGGATCTGGTGTCACACTTAGCATTTTGATGCGAGCATCTCTCGGTGGTGTATAACCTTCTATCCACAGCTTCATTTGAAGACTTGCTGCTGTATCCTCAACAGCACGCAATAATGTGAGATAGTCTTCTAATCGCTCCATGGGTGGCATAAAGACATACAGCCGCCCCTCTCGCACTTGCACACATAAAGCCGTATGAATCACTTCACGTGGCAAAGGTTTCTTTTGTTTATGTTTAACCCTAACCTTGATTGTGGGACTGTCTTCAGCAAGCGCCTCTTGCTCTGCAAAAGGGTCTATAGCAAAGTCAGGCTCCATTTCATCAGGTAATACCCAAGGTAAAGACTTCAACGGTAAACGCAAGCCCATTGGAGAGTCACCGCCAAGCAAATATAAATGTTCGCGCTTGAGTGGCCATTTACTGGTTAACCATTCAATACTTGCTTTTTTGCTTTGTTCTTTTTTGCCTTTATTGCTTTTAGCTGGTTTTATCGGCATTACATAGCCGACAACGTCCTGTAGACCAGTCTCTAATAATCGAGCTAAGCGCTGCCTTTCCTCACTATCATTTAAATCAACTTTTAACGGATCTATATTTTCTGGGAACTGCTCTTCTAAATGCGCTAATGCAACCACATCTTCATAGGCAGGGATCAAACATGCCTCAGGAAAATCAAGTTGTTTCGTTAACATCTTAGCAAAGCGTAATGCATGTTCCCCCGTATAATTGTCTTTGGCCTTCTCATCGGAAAACAGCGTTTCATCACGCCATATTGGTTTACCGTCCACTCGCCAAAACATGCTTATTGCCCAGCGTGGCAATGGTTCACCTGGATACCATTTACCTTGACCATAATGTAGTAAGCTGCCTTTAGTAAAATGCTGCTTTAATTTAATCGCTAACTCACCTGCAAGCTCGCGCTTCTTTTTGCCATGTGCTTCTGTATTCCACTCCGCACCTTCCATGTCATCAATTGATACAAAAGTAGGTTCCCCACCTTGCGTCAATCTAACATCTTGTTTTTTCAAATCGGCATCGACCTTTTTACCCAAATGATCGATCTTCAACCAATCAGCATCTAAATACGGTTTTGTCACCCTAGGGTCTTCATGAATTCTGGTAATAGTCATTTCATGATTAAAAGTGACCTCAGCAATATCTGTTAATCCAGTAACTGGTGCAGCAGAGGAAGGCAGTGCAGTACAGGCCAAAGGAATGTGACCTTCCCCTGCTAATAGACCAGAGGTAGGATCCAGCCCTATCCAACCAGCACCTGGGACAAACACTTCTGTCCATGCATGCAAATCTGTAAAATCCACCTTGGTACCACTGGGCCCATCAAGTGCTTCTATATCCGCGGTTAATTGAATCAAATAGCCCGAAACAAATCGTGCAGCCAAACCTAAATGACGGCATATTTGCACCAGTAGCCAAGCACTATCGCGACATGAGCCTGTTTTTTTAGTAAGGGTTTCTTCTGGGGTTTGAATTCCTGGTTCCATACGCACCAAATAACCGATTTCTTTTTGCAAGGCTTGATTAACAGCTACTAAGAAATTAGCTGTACTCAAGTTTTGCGTAACCAGCTCTTTTTCAACTTTAGCCACCCAATCTTTTAATAACGGTTCCATAGGGTCTGGCTTCAAGTATGCACTTAGCTCAAACATCTGCTGATCTGTATATTTGAACGGGAAATGCTCCGCATATTTCTCAACGAAAAAATCAAACGGATTAATCACCGTCATATCTGCAACTAAATCGACCGTAAATTCTAGTTCTTGCACCTTTTCGGGGAATACAAAACGCGCTATATAGTTGCCGTAAGGGTCTTGCTGCCAGTTAATAAAATGCTTCTTGGGAGTAACGGTCAAAGAGTAAGATAAGATGGGCGTACGTGCGTGTGCTGCTGGTCTCAGGCGAACTTCATGTGGAGACAAGCTTACCAAACGATCAAACCTATAGCTGGTTTTATGATGCAATGCAACGCGAATAGCCATTTACTTCCTTTAATTCATTATTCTAATTAGACAAATTTCGTATTATGCTGAATACCTAGCTAGTAGCTAATGCACAATTTATGCCACTGTTGTTACTATAGCGCGCTTCTCAGATGCAGGTAGTTTTTTAATCATATATTCAGCCTTTGAGGCCTCAGATCGATTACTAAACGCCATCACTTTAAGTAATCTTTTGGGCGGGTGTGCCCGCGTGTATTTTGCGCCTTTCCCCATCTCATGCGCCTTATAGCGCTTTGCAACATCCACAGTAATACCAGTGTAGATACTGCCATCTTGACACTCAATTAAGTATAAAAACCATGGTTTGTTTACATTGTCTGACATTTTTAAACGATGAGCGCAAATTATGCATAAAGCAAGTTAGATGGTACCCCCGACGCGATTCGAACGCATGACCTTCCCCTTAGGAGGGGGACGCTCTATCCATCTGAGCTACGAGGGCGATATATGCTGTGAAAGTTTGTAATTATTGACTAGTTCAATATAACCAAGTACCGTCACCGAGCAAATCGGCATGGCAGTCTCTATTGGGAACATTGCAATTCTCCCACCAAGTATCAAGCACTTGCTGTGACCACCCAAATACATAATCCATATGTAATGAGTAGCCTCCTCGACCACCTTTGTAATTATCGCTGGCAATGCGAAGCGTTTTTGTCCCATTTACTTTATAGTGAATTATACCTGATATATGCGGCAATGCTTTTGGATGTGTTGCAGGGCATCGACCATTTGAGTCATATGCCATATGGGCTTTATGACT
>JBFIGM010000068.1:0-11948 GCA_041602315.1 Methylophilaceae bacterium
CCTTGGTCTATAGCAACATCGACAAGCACAGAACCTGGGCGCATCAATTGAAGCATCTCTTTGGTGATAAGCTTGGGGGCATGGTTCCCAGGGATTAATACCCCACCAATTAACAAGTCTGTCTCTGGGAGCAGGTCACAAATATTCTCATGGCTTGAATAAGCTGTTGTTACCGCGTGACCAAAATCATTATCAATTTGCGTCAGCCTTGTTAACGACACATCCATAATCGTGACTTTTGCGCCTAGACCGATTGCCATGCGTGCAGCATTAGTGCCAACGATACCCCCACCTAAAATAAGTACTTTGCCAGCAGCAACGCCTGGAACGCCAGCGAGCAAAATACCTGCTCCGCCTTGTGCTTTTTCTAAACAATGTGCGCCAGCTTGCGCAGCCATTCTGCCAGCCACCTCTGACATTGGCTTCAATAACGGCAATCCACCAAAGTGATCGGTGACTGTTTCGTAGGCAATCGCAATGCAATCAGATTTAAGCAGCAAATTTGCTTGTTGAGGGTCTGGTGCAAGATGAAGGTAGGTGAACAGAATTTGTCCAGCACGTAACATGTGACACTCTGCTGGTTGCGGCTCTTTCACTTTGACAATCATGTCTGCTTGCGCAAAAACATCGCCAGCATTTTCGACAATACTCGCACCGGCTTGCTGATATGCTTGGTTATCAAATCCAGCGCCTAGCCCCGCATTGTTTTCAATAATGACTTGGTGCCCGTGACGAATCAGAATGGATGCGCCGTTTGGCGTAAGACCTACGCGATACTCATGGTTTTTTATTTCTTTTGGTATACCGATTAACATAGCGCGATTTGCTTGAAAACTAAGACCATATGCTTACTATCCTATGCCTAATTTAAGCAATTTGGAATAGAAATATGAATAGTTTTTTTGTGTGCTAATGTTTAGTAATAGAAAAGTGATTTGTTTAATGTTGTTTTATCGCTAATACTGCTTGGTTGCGTAAGGTTCTTAGTAGACCTAATTCCTTAGATGTTTCATCAAAGCCATGTTTGGTTTCAGTGTCTGCATAAAAACAGCCAACGGCATTGTCTTTAATCATGACAGGTAACAGTAAAAAACTCTTTGCGTTTGAGATTTTTTTATACCATTGAGGGATTTTGGATGCGACTGGCTCAGTCGTTGTATCAGCAATAACAATGTCTGCACCTTTATCAACAGACAAGTGAAACACATCAGCGGTATAGTCCAAAGAGAATTTAAACTGTGGTATTAATTGATCAATGTCTGCGCCGTAGCCTGAGCGTCCACGCATCGTGTTCGTTTTATTATCACGAATAAATAATACGATACGATGACACTTCAAACCACGATACATTGTTTCTAATATCATTTGTAAAACATCATTGAGGTTATATTCGCCAATTAACGTATTCATGATGTCGTTAATACCAGCCTCTAAAATTGCTTCGCCGCTTTCCTTATTCGCACTTTGCGATTCGCCTTGCGACAAGGCATGATCTTCTGACGAATTTGGTTGCACGTCATTAGTGAGCACTGCTGATTGGTCGGTTTTTGCTAGCGACCTATTGGTGTAATGCGTAACACGCTGCAACCATTGAGAGCTTTTAGCGGCAAGTTTTACAATGTTGCCACGAGTAGAAACTTCTTTTAAGCTTTCTTCCAGTACTTTTTGAAGTGATGCAACATCAACTGGAAGTGCTTTTTTGTATTTTGCCACTAGGGCTTGTATTGATTTATGCTTGTCTTGTTTGTTTTCACTGGCAGCAATTGCTGCTAATTCGCTAGCTAAGTTGACCGTTAGTTTAAGCTGACTAAACTCATTTGAGGAGGCTTTGATTTTATCATCTGGCAAGCCTTGCATTCCGTGTAAGATTTGCTGCGGTAGTTTCCAAATTTTTGCAACCGCAACACCCAGATTGTCATAAGAAACACCAAGTACGCTGCGAGATGCCTCATGCTCAGACATCCCTTCCGCAATTAATTGATTAACCTGTTCAGACTCTTCATAAAAATAAAAAATCGAGAGTAAGTGTCCCAAATGATGAAAAATGCCGCAAATCATCGCTTCTTCATAATTGTTTGTTTGTTGGTTAATGGTTAGTTGGCGCGAGGTTAGCCCGACAAAGTAGGCCGCTATTACTTTATCCAATATTTGTTCAGATTGGGATTTGTTTTCAAGGAAGTCTAATAAAATCAGTGCAGTGGCAATATTGCGTACGACATCAAAACCAAGAATCACAACTGCCTTGGATATGGTGCTGATTTTGCCACCAAACTGACCATAGGAGACAGTATTCACTACTTTCAGTAAGTTATTAGTCAGTGAAAAATCTTCTAGGATGATACTACTTAAAGCTTGTATTGATGACGTTTCCGAGCTTACTACTTCATTGATCTCGCTGATTGTGTTCGACAGCGCAGGAAAGTCGTCATGACTTTGTATAAGTCTGATACGAGCTTCTAAATCCAATGGTTTTGATTTGTTTTCATGGTTCATGCATAGATTATGAATCATCGTGACCGAAGTAAATCGCGCGATTAAACGTCAAAAAGGCCCTCAACTATCCATTTATGTTTAATCAATAATGACAAAAACATCATTAAAAACAGCTAGGTATGTAATGTATTACAACGCGTGATTTATTCACAGGCAAACCATTTTTATTTAATATCAGTAGCCGCCAACTCTGGTTGTTTGTAGCCAGTTTTAGGGAGGGATGTTATTAACAAACTGATTACAAAGGAAAAAATAATTAGGCATAAGTTTTGCAGCTTGTAGCAGAGTGAGTTATTAAGTGAGCAGAACAGATGCAAACAAATCAGACGTTAAGCAATCATTTATTAAGTGAGTTCTATACAAACCATAACGCATGGCTATGTACTTGGCTAAGAAAAAGAATAGGCTAGCACCATGTCTAATTTCAATCTTAGATTGGTTGTTTAGTTGGGGGGTACTCAGCTGGTCAAGACTATTGATAATAGTTATAAGCGGCCTCAAGACAACTCACATAGTGCCATATAAATGAAAGCAGAGTTTCTAATGTTTATATCGACAAATGAATTCAAAAAGGAGCCATTTACTAAATTATTAAATTACCATCAATTCTTCGAATGCGTTAATCGGTAGTGGGGGACTAAAAAGATAGCCTTGATAGGCCGGGCAACCATGCTGAGTGAGAAAGTTACGCTGAGCCTCTGTTTCTACTCCCTCGGCAATTACCGAGAGTCCCAAGCTGTTCGCTAATGCAATAATAGTTTTTGCTATCACTGCATCATTGCTATTGGTGAGTATGTCTTTGACGAAACTTTGATCAATCTTCAGTTGATCTAGCGGTAGTTGCTTTAGGTAGGCTAGTGATGAATAACCAGTGCCAAAATCGTCCAATGAAAAGTTGATACCTACTGCTTTTAATGCCAACATTTTTTGAATGATTTCTTGAAAATTGGATACTAATAGGCTCTCGGTCAACTCGATCTTAAGTAAACGCGGATCGGCGCCGGTAGCTTTTAGTGTGGCCAGTACTTGATCGACAAAGTCTGGTTGGTTAAACTGGCGAGAGCTGACATTGACTGCGATTGTTAGTTGCGAGTATGTTGGTTTGGTAGCCCATTTTGCAAGTTGAGTACAGGCTTCATCGAGTACCCAGCGTCCAATTTTCAAGATTAATCCAGTCTCCTCTGCCAATGAGATAAATTTCATAGGTGAAACCATCCCGCGCTTAGGGTGTTGCCAGCGGAGCAAAGCTTCAGCGCCGGTTAGCTGCTCAGTGCCGAGGATTTGTGGCTGGTAATGCAAAACGAATTGTTGTTCAGTAATGGCAATACGTAAATCCGCTTCCAGCAGCAAGCGATCCTCCATTGCCGCCTGAACCTGCGGGTCGAAAAAGCGTAAAGCATTGCGACCAGCAGCCTTTGCTTGATACATTGCTAAGTCGGCACGCTTCAATGGGCCGTCAATGTTCTCCTGAGCATCGCTGACTAAAGTAATGCCAATACTGCTAGTGATGCTATGCGTGTTACCGTCGATTAAATAGGGCTGCCCTAGCAACTGAAGGATTTTCTCGCCGGTGGTCTTGGCTATAACAGAGGCTTCTAAGGTCTTGAGGCCAATATCTTCGAGCAGAATAATAAACTCGTCACCACCAAATCGTGCTAGCGTATCTCCTTTTCGGACGTTTTTTTGTAGACGCTGAGCAACTTGCTGTAATAGTTGATCGCCATGGTTGTGTCCATAGGTATCGTTCAATGTTTTAAAGTTATCTAAGTCGATGAACAATAGCGCGCTGATGCGGCGATGACGTGCACTGGTATCGAGAATGTGTGCGAGTCTGTCAAGTAGCAAACGTCGGTTTGAAAGGTTGGTAAGTGGGTCGTGAAAGGCCAAGTTCTCTATTTGCTTCTCAGTAGCTTTGCGCTCGCTGATGTCGATGGCGATACCACCAACGTATCGTGCGCCAGTGGAGTCTGTATAAGGAAATTTAGTACTCAACCAACAACAGCTTTCACCATTATCTGCTGTTCTTATTTCCTCGACAGTAATACCTGTGTTTGATAGCAATACTTTCTGATCATTGTTCCAGAAAAGTTCGGCAATAGGTTGTGAAAATAACTCAAAATCAGATTTCCCTAACCAGCTGTCTGGCGCTGCGTTAAAGTGCTCTTTGTAGCTCTGGTTGATATAAATATAACGGCCCTGTTCATCTTTCATCCAAGATAAAAAGTTGCCACTGTCCATAAAAGTACGAAAACGACTTTCACTGTCATGTAATTGCGCTAACGTATTCTGTAAACTCTTTGAGTAACGTTGTAGGACAAAGATAACAATCGAGCTTAGCAAAGCCCCTATCAAATAAACCCCTATCATGTATAAACCAGCATTTTCGAGCACAAATGACAGGTTTGGGGTGATGAATAGATAATATGCACTCGCGACACTCATTAGGATTGCTACCAAGCCAGGGCCGGTACCCAGAAAATAGAGGATGGCAATAGTAGTTGGATACAAAGTGATAAAGGGATAGCTGCCATTAACCGGAAGTGCAACTAGCCGCAGCAGAATTGCAAGAACAATAGCGATAATTGCCAATCCGTAGCGAGCTGGTAACGACAAATTGCGGTATTTAAGCATCATAGACCTGTTTAGAATAATGACATTTTTGCGCAGCCACGATGTGGAAAAAGCCCTGCAAGTATTGGGGCATTTCTATTTGTAAAGCTGCTCAAAAACAGTTTTTGTAGATTCGAGTTTTGAATTGAAATTTGACTTTTCCTATGTTGCTTTAACAAAAATACTCTCAATCCTCTTAATACTAATAAAAGCTTACATGAGAGAGTCAGGAGGTTTCTGCGGAGTAGTATAAACTAAATATCATTAAAGCGAGTCACTTAGCATGACCTATATCAAGGCTGTTGATATAGAGGGTGGCTTAGTCTTTGCAGGGTGAGAAAGTAGAGGTAATACAATGTCACTCTTCAAACGTAAGGACTCCCCAAAAAATTGGTGGGTCAAAATTAGCCACAACGACAGAACAGTACAAAAATCCACTGACACTGCCGACGAAGCCAAAGCGCTAGAGTTTCGCGACAAGCTTAAAGCTTCACTGTGGGATCAAGAATGACTTGGGATTAAACCGCGTTATTCTTGGCAAGGCGCACTGCTTGGATACATCCTGATCAAGCAAAAGCAAGAAAGGCAATTGCAGTTCCATTAAGTATTGCAGCCATTCGTGAACAATTCGGCAAACATGTAATCCATGTGTTCAGTTATAAAGCTAACTCAGCTACACAAGTGACCATCTAACGCAATACGTCGATCGTTTTACTACGATACAAGCAGGGAACGGAAAGGTTACAAATTCGCTAGATGCCGTAAAATAACAAAGGGCTAGCTTAAGCTAACCCCTTGTTTTATATGGTACGCCCGAAGAGATTCGAACTCCTGACCCCTTGGTTCGTAGCTAGTTATTTATCAATTTTTTATTAATCTTTGTTTGTACATCTTTGTACATTTTTGAATAAGATAATCATAAAAATACCATTTAAAAACAGTGTTATATAAATTAATATACTTTTATTATTTTGTCCTATAAAATCTAATTTAATTCAATTAAAGCCGATTCTTGGTTTACCCATAGGTTTACCCACAGAGTCAGAATGTTGATGAATGGCTACTAGAAAAGCAGTTAATGGACAATGGACAGTAAAAGAGCTTGAGGCTATTCCGCCAGAGTGGAAAGGTGACACTATTGCGGATGGCAATGGTTTGTTTGGTGATGTTAGGGTTAATGGTAAGGGTGAGGTTAAGGTTTCTTTTAGATATGCTTTCAAATTAGAAGGCAAGGTACGCTGGTTTTATTGTGGTATGTTTCCAGAATCTTCGCTTACGGAAATACGTAGTGAAAGAGATAAGGCAAAAAAATCAATTAAAAGCGGAGTTGACCCAAGGCTTGAAAAAGCAAACGACAAAATACTTAGAGCTGAAGCTCAGCAAGAAATAAAAAAACGTGAAGAGAAAAGGCGAGCTGATAGTCTTACAGTCAGGGATATGATGGACGCATGGCTTGAGTTAGGAGTCAAGCGTAAAGACGGTAATAAAGCGATTATTCAATCATTCAATAAGCATTTATTGCCTAGTGTTGGTGATGCTGAAGTGAGAAGCCTAAGCGAGCATGACTTAATCAAGGTGTATAGATCAATTATTAAGCAAGGTAAAAATGCTACTGCCTTAGAGCTTTCAAAAGATGTTAATCAAATGATTACTTGGGCTGAGAAGCGCAACCCCTGGAGGCGTTTACTTATCGAAGGTAATCCAGCTTCTTTAGTTGAAATTAGTAAATTGCTACCTGACAACTTTACTAAGGTTAGAGAAAGAGTACTAAGTATTGATGAGATTAAAAAACTCCATCATATATTTAACATTACCACAGAAACATACAACGAATCTAAGAATAAGTACGCCACAGAAAGACCATTAAAAAAAGAGGTGCAAATAGCAATGTGGCTATGTTTGAGTACCTTATGTCGTATTGGCGAGCTACTAATGACTGAATGGCAGCATGTTGATTTTGATAATAGAACATGGTTAATTCCCTCCGCCAATACAAAAGGTAGAGCAAAAAACAAAACTGATCACTTGGTTTATTTATCAGATTTTGCGTTAGAAAAATTCAAAGAGCTTTACTCTATAACAGGTGAATCTAAATGGGCTTTCCCTGCAAGATATACTAAGAGCCATGTTTGCGTAAAGTCAGCAAGTAAGCAGATAGGCGATAGACAGTTAAAGTTTTCTAAACGAACTAAAAAGCTTCAATATCGGGTTGAGAATAATAGCTTGGTTTTGGGTGATAGAGAGTGGACACCTCATGACCTACGTAGAACTGGTGCAACTATGATGCAAAATTTAATTGGACTTGAGAATAGCTTATTAGTCACAGATTTATGCTTACATCATAATGTAGTAACAGGCTCAGCAAAACACTATTTATTTGCTGGATATGACGACGCAATGCGAGACGCGTGGCAAAAATTGGGTTTAAGGCTAGAAGCGATATTAAACGCAGATAATTTAGTCAGTGACAACCTATAGTAAGTTTATTTTCAAAATTATTTGAAAATAGTCGCCTTTTTTCAATGAAACCATATTCCTTTTTTTAATATCAAGGCTATAATCATTAATAAGCACTATTAAGAATCAATATGTAGTATAAGGATTAGATAAAAAACCACAATATATAGTGGTTATGAGTGAAATTAGAATGATATTTCTACGGCATTATCACCAGCCATAGAAAGAAAAACCCCGAAAGCATTGACGTGCAATCGGGGCGGTGTTAAGTCATGGTAGACCTAACGTGTTGCTCGTTTACTGCCTTGATAAGACTATCAGGGCGGTGAATATGGATATACGTTTACGTATGAACAAATATTAGCAATTTGATATGTTCATGTAAAGCAATTAATTTGAACTTTTGCTTAAAGTTAACGTTATATAACTATTTACTGCCTATTGGTGAGTTAATCAAATAGGAGTAAGTTATGAGTAAGAAAATTCTTAGACTTCGTGCAGTTCAAGACTGGACTGGCTTATCCAGAAGTACAATTTATCTAATGATGCGTGATGGTGGCTTTCCAAAAAGCCTATCATTAGGTGCGCGTTCCGTTGGTTGGCTAGAAGCTGATATTCAAGGCTGGATTGATAGCAGAGTATCTAGTTCTATTAACAAAGGGGAGGCATAGTCATGAATAAAGATAATAGTGCAATCAATCAAAGGCAGAGGTTACTCAAGCATCTCAAAAAGCATGGAAGTATTACTTCCAATGAAGCAAGAGTGCAGCTAGATATATATCACCCGCCAGCACGTATAAAAGAGCTTAGGGATGATGGTAATAAAATTGATACTGTGTGGGTAACATGGACTAGCGAGTACGATACAAAGCATCGTATTGCAAAGTATGTCTTGCCTGAGTCGCAGCCTTTAGATCATCTCAAGCATGGTGAGGTGTCGTCATGAGATGGAAAATGCTATTTAAACGTGCCTATTCACTAGCTTTCAAAAATCGCTACTATGAGTTGATGTATGACTTGCAAACAATGACTGAAAGTGAGTTGTATGGCGCAATAATATTTTTGGACAATATGAAAGGGCATTAAGCTATGGCATCTAGTCATCTAATTAGACTAGGTGCTATCAAAGGCAATAACGGTGTTTTATTTGCGTTGAAACATAACAAAAGAACTCTGCAAAAAGAGCGTGGTTCAGATGTTCATATAGATGTGAGTAAAACACCTCTTAATTACTCTTTATCAGGTGATGCTGATGCTGTAACTATTTCTCGCCATGCAAAAGCGCAAATGCAATATGCAGGCATTGAGAAGCCACGTAGCAATGGCGTCATGGCTGTTGAGATAGTTTATAGCTTGCCAATTGATAGACATAGCCAAAACACAAGACCTTATTTTAATGATTGTTACAACTGGACTTTGAAAACCTTTGCTGGTGAACTTTTAAGCTTTGATGTTCATTTAGATGAAAGCGCGCCTCATGCTCATGCAATTATATTGCCGTTGATCGATGGCAAGATGCAGGGTAATCGCATGATGGGTGGGTATGGTAATTTAATGCGCCTGATCAACTTATTTCATAGTGAAGTAGCGATACGCTATGGCTTGAGTAAGCGCAATTACAAGCGATTAAATGCCAAAGATAAGCGAAGTATTGAAGGGTTGGTTTTAAATCGATTACAAAGCGATTCTGTGATGAAATCAAGTGTATGGAGTTGTATTAGAGACTCAATTCACAAAGACCCATTGCCATTCGCACAGATGTTATCAATCGACTATCAATCTGTAACAACAGCTAAAAATAAAAGGCATTTCGTTGATATAAAGCGAAGCAGAGGTAAAGGCTCTTTTCAAAGATAAAACACTATATAGTGTATTAAGTGTTTAACCATTAAAACGCTATCCTGTGTATAGCGTTTCTTTTTGCTTATCAATTGTTAATACAGATAACCTTACATTTAAAACTTAGCAAAACTTAACATTTAACTAACAGGTCAGTCCATTAAAATGATTAATAATCAATAGGTTAAAGTTGTGTTAATAGGTTTTTGCAGACATACGCGCGCGTGAGATAATTGCTTAGTTAATCATGCTAATAACATACAAATCAATTACTTAGCTATTGAAACAAATAGTTTCTTGACTCGTAAAAAGGGGTTTCTTCAGTCCCTAAAAGGGCTTCCTCACACATCCGCTCACGCGTTAATTCACAGGAGATGGCGGTTTAAACATAGTGCTTGCAATTTATACTTAGACCAACATAAATATATTTATTATTTTCTATAGTGTTTCTTCTATAATTTATCTTATGACTAAAAATATATTGTTTATTGTGGTTTTTGGGAGTCTCCTTGGCTGCGCTCATAATTCGACGCAAGAGAAGGAGTCAGCGTTAAGTCTTTCAGAGGTTGTTGCTATCCAAGTGAATAAAAAATTACCTAAAATGATTGATGATATGACTCTCAATGAAAAGGTTACGGCAAATAAAACTGACTTTGTACAACACTATAAACTTGTAAATATAAGAAAAGCAGATTTAAATCTAATGTCATTTGTTAGTGAATTGATGGATAGCAATATGAAAAAAGATCATTGCGCTAATGAGATTGCAGTAATGCTTCATAAAAATGGTGTTACACAATGGGTGTCTTATCGAGATATGAATAATGATCTTATTATCAAAATAAAAAAAGATATGTCTAAATGTTAAATGGGATCAGAAATAAATTAGCTCGTTCATAAGTCATCTAATGGGCTGAATCAAAGTCAATTGATTAAAGTCTTCATATCGGCCGCGGCTAATCGTCTTGTAAAACGTAACCAAAAAAGCGTGATAGCAAATTTTTAGTTTACCCATAGGTTTACCCACAGAAGGAAAATAAAAAAAAGACCTACAATCGTTAAATTGTAAGTCTTTGTTTTGTTTGGTACGCCCGAAGAGATTCGAACTCCTGACCCCTTGGTTCGTAGCCAAGTACTCTATCCAGCTGAGCTACGGGCGCGTTGAGCCGTGCATTATACAATAAAAAATAATTAAGTTAACCCTTAATCGACATAGATTGATAAATATATTTATGAAATAATCTAATCGGTAAATTTTTTAACTTAAATTTAGGACTTCAAGTGCTTATTTGGTTCGTTGTTGCTTATATTCTTGTTTCTGTTGCCATCGGTTTGCTCGCAGCGAAGGATGTACATAATGTAAAAGATTATGCTGTCGCTGGACGTCACTTACCTTTGCCAGTAGTAATAGCAACAGTATTTGCAACTTGGTTTGGTGCAGAGGTGGTATTTGGTGTTTCAGCCACTTTCGTGCAAGAAGGGTTTAATGGACTGGCAGCAGATCCGTTTGGCGCTAGTATGTGTTTGATTGTTGCAGGTCTATTTTTCTCAACCAAGCTTTATAACTTGAATATTATTACCCTGGGTGATTTTTATCGTATGCGGTATAACCGCACAGTAGAAATATTGACCACTATCGCGATAGTCATTTCTTATCTAGGATGGGTTGCTGCGCAGATAGCCGCATTAGGTTTAGTCTTCAACATTCTTACTGAAGGTGCAGTAAGCCAGGATTTAGGTATGGTAATTGCCGTTGTTATAGTGCTTACCTATACAACTTTGGGCGGCATGTTATCTGTCGCTATACTTGATTTTATTCAAATGATCGTCATTATTGCAGGCCTTCTCTATATCGCCTATATCGTAGCGGGGATGACTGGCGGCGTAGCCCCTGTGGTAGCGCATGCACAGGCAGCAGGTAAATTGCAATTCTTTCCTGATAATGCGGATATTTGGATGTACATTACCTTTATTGGTGGTTGGGTTACGTTAATGCTGGGGTCTATTCCGCAACAAGATGTTTTTCAAAGGATTACCTCAGCGAAAAATGCCAAAGTTGCTTTGTGGGGCTCTATTATCGGCGCAACGATTTATTTCTGTTCCGCTTTTGTACCAATGTTTATTGCTTATGCGGCAACGATTATCGACCCTACTGTGTTTGGGCAACTGGCTGCCGATGATTCGCAACGCGTTCTACCGACCATGATATTGCAACACACGCCTTTGTTCGCGCAAGTAATATTCTTTGGCGCTGTCATTTCTGCAATCATGAGTACATCTTCTGCTACATTGTTGGCACCGTCAGTAACGTTTGCAGAAAATATTGTTAAAGACTTGATGCCACATTTGACTGATAAAGGCATGCTCAAAGTCATGCGGCTGAGCTTGGTCGGATTTGCTACTTGTGTATTAATTTATGCGCTCAATTCAGAGCGGTCTATTTTTGGCATGGTTGAATCAGCCTACAAGGTGACATTAGCCGGTGCTTTTGTGCCACTGGTGTTTGGTGCATTCTGGAAAAAATCTACCAGCCAGGGGGCGTTATTTGC